>JAZQIO010000081.1:0-43140 GCA_045541135.1 Clostridia bacterium | reverse complement strand
CCAAAGACTTTGTTTGTGTTGATAAAGGCTTTGAGGAAAATGAGCCGGTTGATGTAGTTATACGTCCCGAAGACATAAAAATCGTTGAAAATGCCGAAGCTGCTATGCTTAAAGGCCATGTGGATTCCGTTATTTTCAAGGGCGTTCACTACGAAATGAAAATTTCATCAGACAATTACATCTGGACAGTTCATTCCACAAAAATGGCTCCTGCAGGAAGCGATGTGGGTATGGATATTTATCCTGATGATATACACATTATGAGAAAGGCGGAAAAAGCGGAATGAAAAAATCTGTATCAGCTTATCCATACGTATTATGGGCTATACTTTTTACCGTTATTCCGTTGGTTATGGTACTCTTTTACAGTGTTTACGACCAGTCAACAGGCACTTTTACACTTCACTACATTCAAAAGTGCTTTGACCCTCTTTATTTAAAGGTTATACTTTATTCCTTCAAGCTGGCGTTGTATTGCACTGTGCTGTGTCTTTTAATAGGGTATCCCGTAGCAATGATACTTGCAAAAACATCTTTCAAACAAAAAGACACTCTCCTGTTTCTTGTAATTGCTCCCATGTGGATGAACTTTTTATTAAGAACATACGCTTGGCTTACAATTCTGGAAAATAACGGAATAATAAATAAAATCCTGGGATTTTTCAATCTCGGACCCTACCAGCTTCTTTACAACGAAGGTGCTGTACTTTTAGGTATGGTTTACAACTACCTGCCCTTTATGATTTTGCCTATATATACTGTGTTGGCAAAGCAGGACAAAAGCATCATTCAGGCATCCTATGACCTTGGTGCAAATAAAATGCAAACCTTTATACGAGTAGAGCTTCCCCTTAGCATGCCCGGTGTATACTCGGGTATAGCAATGGTGTTTATGCCTGCCGTTACAACCTTTGTAATTTCAAAGCTTTTAGGCGGCGGTCAGCAGATGCTTATAGGTAATATTATAGAAAAACAGTTTATGGAAGTAAGCAGTACCTCCTCCTTCGGCGGTGCACTTTCTCTTATACTGATTATAGTTATACTTATTTCCATGGCAATTTCAAACAAGCTTAATCCTGATGATAATTCGGAAGGAGGCGGCCTGATATGAAGCTTGCAAAAAAAATATATGTAGGTCTTGTATTTGTATTTTTGTATGCACCTATTTTTATTCTTATGCTGTATTCCTTCAACGACTCCCGCTCAAGGGGTAAGTGGGGAGGCTTCACACTAAAGTGGTATGGTGAGCTTTTCAGTGATGCTGAAACTATGGAGGCTCTTAAAACCACAATACTGATTGCAATACTGTCTGCTGTTATTGCAACAATTGTGGGAACAATTACGGCATTTGGTATGCATTATATGAAAAAAAGACCTCGTGCAATTTTATCGGGAATATCTTATCTTCCCGTAATGAATCCGGATATTGTAACCGGTGTTTCATTACTTATGCTGTTCCTTACACTTAATATCCAGAAGGGTTTTTGGACATTGCTTATTGCTCATATATCCTTTAACATACCTTATGTTATACTTTCGGTATTGCCGAAGCTTAAACAGATGAATGAGCACTTGTTTGAAGCAGCACAGGATCTGGGCGCAAGCGGTGTATATACATTTTTCCGTATAATATTGCCGGAAATTATGCCCGGAATAATATCTGGTTTTCTTCTTTCCATAACCCTTTCAATAGACGACTTTGTAATAAGTTTGTTTGCCAAAGGGCCCGGCGTTAACACATTGTCGGTACACGTATACAATATGGCGAAAAGAGGCGTAGTTCCAAGCATTAACGCTCTTTCTACCCTGTTGTTTGCAGCGGTAATGGTACTTCTCCTTATTATTAACAGAAGATCAGGAAAAGGAGATGTGAAGATTGAAAAAAATTAGTTTTATACTGCTGATTTGTTTTGCAACTTTGCTTTTTTCTTCCTGCGGTGACAGCCGCCCGGTGCTTAAGGTATACAATGCAGGTAAATACATTGACCCTACCGTAATAGAAGAATTTGAAGACCTTTATAACTGTAAGGTTGTATATGATGAATTCGACAGCAATGAAAGTATGTATGTGCAGATTGCAAACAACACATACACATATGACATTGTTGTTCCTTCAGATTATTACATCGACCGTCTTATTCAGGAAGGCAGAGCAGAAAAGCTTGATAAATCTCTTATGCCAAACATTGCAAATCTCGATACACAGTATTTGAATCCGGTTTACGACCCGGATAATCAGTACAGCATTCCTTATATGGTTGGCACAATCGGCATTTTGTATAACAAAGCAAAAACCGGCGTTGAAGAAAAAGATGTTACCTTCGGTATGCTCTTTGACCACAAATATAAAGGACAGATATTTATGCTTGACAGCGTACGTGATGCCCTTGGAGTTTCGCTTATCCACCTTGGCTACAGCGTAAATTCAACTGACGAAAACGAGCTTGAACAGGCAAAGAATCTCCTTATAAAGCAAAAACCTCTTGTGCAGGCATATATTACAGATGAAATGGTAGATAAAATGGTTGCAGGAGAAGGTTTGCTTACACTTGCATACTCCGGTGAAGCGGCATATGCCCTTTCTCTTGATGAAAACGACGAGCTTAGCTATGCTGTTCCGAAAGAAGGAAGCAACAAGTGGGTTGACGGTTTTGTTGTTTTAAAAACCGGAAAACAAAAAGAACTTGCAATGAAATTTATTAACTTTATGTGCAGTCAGGATATTGCACAAAAAAATATGATAGAAACGGGATATGTTTCTCCTGTTTTGGGCACAGAGCCTGAAGAAGAATCTGATACCGAGGTTTATTACCCATCGGCAGAAACCCTTGCAAACTGTGAAGCCTTCACATACTCTGCAAAGGTAACCGAAAAATATTCAGACATATGGCTTAGTGTTCAGCTTAGCAATTAAAATAATCCGAATAATTTAGCCCTGTTGGGTTTACTGACCGCCGTTTCCATTTCTTTTAAACGGCGGTCTGTTTTTTCAACATTGAAATCCCCTATCTGCATTTGAAGTTTTTCAACCAGATCGTTCAGCTTATCAATTTTTATCTTCAACTTCTGTATTTCTATGTATTCCTTATTACTGTTTTCGTTATTGGTATAATTTGCAGGTGAAGAATGTGCCACAAAGAAAAAATTATTTATACCGTACATTCTTACACTGCCGTTAATAATATTCCCCGGACAGCATTCTGCAATAAGTCCGTCTTCATACGTGGTGTATCTTAACCCAAACCGTGTGGGTCTTGAAAAGCTTCCCGACATTATAACGGTAGGTGCATTGTCTCCCTCTTTTTTTACATAAATTTTGTTATCTGCCACACCCTCCCACATTATTACATTTTCTTTTTGGTGAAACATAACGGGTTTTTGACCTGTACCTGTCATTTTTTCAACACCGTCACAAAATTCATAAATGTTAAAATTTTTATCGTACAATATATGCAGAATGTCCTCTGTATCGCAAAACAAAAAGATATTATTACTTCCCTCAAGCTGTGATATTACCTCAAATTCATCCCACTTTTTTTTACTCCACACAAATCTGCGTTTTCCGTAAGATTTGTGAGTTTCACTGTAATACAGCAATATTATATTGCCCGCAGAATCCTGAGTTGTACAAAAATTATCCTTTATACAGTCTATAACCTCAGGTGTGCCCCGCGTACTGTCAATAACCTGATGGGTAAGCATTTTTCTGCCGTTATATTCAATACAATACAGTATGTTAAGCCAGTTGTTGATACGCTTTAATATAAAGTTTTTAGGATAATATTCACGGCTTTTACTTTCAAGCAAAGTGGTTTTGCGCCACTGTCCGTTAAAATGGTTTGCATATAAAATGTCTCCCTCTTTATTTTGATACACCATATGTATACAGTTGGAGTCATCAATCAAAACATCAAAATCATCCTGCCCGTCTGCCAGCAAAACATTGTATTCCGTAATATTTTCATCAATCATCTTACAATAGCATATTCCGTGAGCATTATGATAAAAATGCCATATAACACCGTAGCTTTCCTTTACAAAGCAATTCATTACATCACCTCATTTTAATTATATTTTTTAAAAATATTATTATGAATTAATTGTACAAACTGTAAATTTTTTTCAGCATAACAGTTTAATCAAAGCCAAAAATACTAATATAAGGAGGATTTGGAATGAAAAGAAAAATATTATTGCTGTTGTTTTTATTTACAGCTTTTACATCAAATGTCAACGCTTCAAAATTCAAATTTATATTGCAGGATTTCCTGGCAAAGCCTGCATTTGAAGAAATTGGTGACGATGAACAAATCTATATTGATACAAAAACACATTGGTGTAATTATGCTGCCCACAGACTTTATAACGAGGGGATTTTTAAAGGTATAAAAATAGGTGAAACAAGCCTGTTTTTGCCTGATGAACACGTAACAAGAGGAGAATTTTTACTGTATCTTAACACAATTTTAAAGCTTACTCCCTCGGAAAATATACAGCTTCCCTTTGCAGACGTTTCATCAATACCGTCATGGCAGCTTCCGACAGTTTGCACAATGTACACACAGGGCATTATAAAAGGAAATCCGGAAAAGGACAAATTATACTTTAACTATGATGAAAAAATATCCCGCCTGGAGTGTGCAGTAATTCTGAGTAACGTATTAAATTTAAAAAACTCATTTGACAAAACAGATTACTACGACAGCTATCTGATACCAAAGTATGCGGTTACAGCTGTAAAGAATGTTTCCGACTATGGCTTAATGAAGGGCTACGGTGACGGCAGTTTTCGACCATATATAAAAATAACACGTGCTATGCTTGCAGATATTCTGTGCAACCTTAAAGACTACGGCGAGAGCAAAATTAAGTGATTTTGTTGACATTACGCCTCAAACAATGTATAATTGCAATGAAAGGACTGAGGTTAATTGGCAACAAAATTTGTGAATAAGAAAAATAAAAAAATCATTTTCGGAATCATTGCCATTGCGGTAATTATCATATTGGCAGTAGCCGGATTAAAAATCTACAAGAATATGAACAGCAAAATATACAGTGGTGAAGGCTTGTACTACTACCAGCAGGATAACGGTAAGCGTTTACATTTTAACGAAGACAAAACCTTTTCCTATACAGTACAGGATGATGACGGCACAGAAACAGTCAGCAACGGTACATGGTCTCAAAACGGAAATGAAACTACGTTGACATACAAAAGTGGCGCTGCTGTTACATTAGTTGAATCCGAAGATGGATATCTGTACAGAAAAGACAGAATTTTCAGAGGTAAAACAAGTGATAAAAAGCTTTTAAATAACGGTTTTGTGTTTGAAGAAAACGGTAAAGCTGTTGAATATCTGTGGTTTATGGAGGACGGTACTGTTGACATTGAAACAGTAGGCGACAGCAAAATGAAGCACGGAACCTATACAAGGGTTGACAACATTTTGATTGTAAGATATACAACCGCACCGGATTCTTTTAATAACACCCGTCAGGTTGTTGAAAGATATCTTGTGCTTGAAAATGGTATCACAAAAGAAATATACAACAAACAACCTGTTGAAAACGTAGCAAAGTAAAGCAAAACGGCAAGGATTGATTCCATGCCGTTTTTTATTAATTTGACTGACGTGCCTGCATACGCTTCCAGTTGAAAAAACCATAAAGATCATTTGCCAGAAACATTACAAAGCAAAATATCATAGGAATATAGCTTATATCTTCAATGGCTGCCAATATCCAAAGTATTATAAGTACAATATCGTTTGCAACATAACCCAGTGCATAATAAGGACTTCTTAAAAATGTAAGATATGATGCTACAAAGCTTGTAGTTACAGACAGTACGCTAAAGAACAGATTCGCATTATTAAGTGCAGAAAGAATAAAGTAAAATAAAATCGTTACCAATATCGCAAGAAAAAACATAAATATAATCTGTTTTTTCCCTACACGGCTTACCTCTACTTCATCGGAATTTTTATATGGATGCTTAATCCACGATATAAGGGATGCAACAGCAGCAGGTGCCGACATACAAAGATACGTTATCATTTCGCCGTAATACTTAAAACAAAAGGAAATTATGCCGTAAAAAACTGCAAATATAATACAAAGAATCTGTCCAATCACATACCCTTTAGCAAGAAAAATAAGTGCCGTAACACCTATTAAGGATGCAATTAATGTAAGTACGTCGCCTCCGTTTGATGCAAAAAAAGATACAATTATTACAACAACCGAACAAATCCACAATCCCATTTCAAATTTTGTAAGCTTTTTAAAAGGGTTTGAAAACTCCATAGTTACCTCCAAAAAAATAACATCCGCAATCACATCTTCAAAGACCTAATGATGTGAAAACGAATGCTTTGCATTCACTACCCGGTGGCAGTATTATTTTATACAGATGAATTTTAGCATATTATTTTCAATAAGTCAAGCAAAATAAAAACTGCTCATAAAAATGAGCAGTTTTTATTTAAATTAAATTATTCAGCTACAGGAGCTCCTACCGGACATTCACCTGCACATGCACCGCATTCCAAGCACTTGTCTGCATCGATAACGTACTTGTCATCACCTTCTGAAATACATTCAGCAGGACATACTGCTGCGCAAGCACCACATGAAATACATTCATCTGTAATCTTGTAAGCCATAATAGTACACCTCCTTGGTTAATTTTTATATATATTACTTTTCGTCACCGAAAATTAATAATTATTCTTCAAGCTTTTTAAGCTCTTTAAGTTCTTCTGCAGTAACCTTTACGGAAGCTGCCTTTAAAACAACTACATCCTTGGCATCGTAAACATTTATTATTGAATCGTCACCACGGTCTATTTTTACCTTTACAAGCCCTGCAAGAACATTATTTTCTATAACAGTACCCTTGCCGTCTTTTGTCTCCACAAATGCATCTACACGAGGAACAAACTTAAGCATTTCCTCATAAGTTGACTGTTCGTATTTAAGACAACACATCAACCTGCCACAGGTACCTGAAATTTTTGTGGGATTAAGAGAAAGATTCTGTTCCTTTGCCATTTTTATTGACACAGGCTGAAAATCTCCCAAAAAAGAATTACAGCAAATAGGTCTGCCGCATACACCTATGCCACCAAGCATTTTTGCTTCATCACGTACACCTATCTGACGAAGTTCTATTCTTGTTTTAAAAACAGATGCAAGTGACTTTACAAGTTCACGGAAGTCAACTCTGCCTTCTGCAGTAAAATAAAACAGAATTTTATTTTCATCAAAGGTATACTCAACATCAACAAGGTGCATTTCCAGATTGTGCTGATTTATCTTTTCCACACAAATTTCAAACGCCTTTTTTTCTTTTTCTTTAATTTTATCAATCTTTTTAATATCATCGTTCGTTGCCTTACGAAGAACAGGCTTAAGCGGTGAAACAATATTTTCCTCCGGAATATGGCGGTTTGTTAACATTACCTCTCCAATTTCCGTACCGCGTACAGTTTCAACAACGGCATAATCACCTTTAGAAAACTCTATTCCGTTAGGTGAAAAATAATAAATTTTCCCCGCAGTTTTAAAACGAACTCCTACAACTTCAACCATTAGTTTCCCCCAGTATATTTAACAACATTTCACTTACTGCCATATTGTAGTCGGCATTAAATGAAAAAGAATTTCTTGTATTTTCGACCAATTCTATTATTCTGACAGCTTTTCTTTTATTAAGCCCTTCAACAGCAAGCTCTGATGATTTTTCAAGCATGGTATCACGCAACATAATAAGCATAATATCAAATAAAACTTCGCTGTTTTTCTTTTCCTTCTGAAAATAGTCTATAAGTGCATATGTGCACTCTGCAGTGCCACTTCCGATTTTGCGAAAGATTTTCACAAAATCCCCAAGCACTCCGTCAAGGTCTTCGTTTTCGGAAAGCTCACGTATCATACCTATGCTTCCGAATGCAAGCCTTACCATAATACCAGAAGAATTAAGGCCGTTTTTTACCGCATAATCCCTTACCAGACTGTCACTAAGAGGTCCAAAGCGCACAGTAACAGCACGTGAACGAATGGTTTGCAACAGCATATTATCATTTTGCGTAATAAGAATTATAACGCAGTAAGAAGGCGGCTCCTCAAAAATTTTAAGAAGTGCATTCTGTGCCTGCGCGTTCATTTTTTCAGCATCAGGAATTATAAATATACGCCTGTCAGCAAGATAAGGCTTCATATACATATCCGCTGATGCTGCACGCACGGTATCAACCGAAACAATATCCGACTTGGATTCCACGCCGTAATATTCATTTGTTACCGTAATAATATCGGCAAAGCTTCCGCCGGTAAGTATATCAGCAAAAGCATTTGCCACTGTTTTTTTCCCCACGCCACGTTTGCCCGAGAAAATATATGCATGTGAAATTTTATTGCCTGCTACTATGCTTTCAAGTCTTTGTCTGACATCTTCATGCCCTACAATACTTTCAAACATCATACCTTTTCAAACCTATCAATATCAAGAACAAACAAAGTAGCACCGCCTACAGTAACTTCAATAGGCCATGTAATTGCAGCAGCCATACTTACAGAAGTAGGTGCAACAATTTCTTTGCGTGACTTACAAACTGACTTGATGATTTCTATTACATCCTCTACCTTATCATCGTCAGTACCAATCATAAGCGTAACGTTACCTGCACGCAAAAAACCGCCTGTTGATGCCAACTTGGTTACAGGAATAGCACTTTTACTTAATTTATCTGTCAATCTTGTGCTGTCTTCATCTCCTACGATAGCAATAATAAGCTTCATAAAATCACCAATCCCTTCGGAAAAATAATAAAATAATCCTTTACAAGTATATTATACATAAGTTTTGCACATTTTTCAAGAGTTTTTTACGCATAAGCAAAAATTACTTAAAAGCACATTCAAAAAACAAAAAACCGAGAAATTCTGACGTGCAAAATTCTCAGTTTCAAGTTAAAAATTTGCAGAAATATTCGCAACAGCCGTATTTTTTATAAGTAAATCCCCATACTCTGCAAGCTTACCCTCTGCGACATTACTGTTTAACACCTTTTCACCGTATTCGTGCAAAACAGAATCAACGGAAACTGCCACGCTTTCATGTATTGCATCCATTACAAGAAAATATTCGCCGTCCATTTTGTAAAGGCGGCTTATGCCCACAAAGATATTTTCAATATACTTACACGCCTGAACAAGATTTTCAAATTCTTCAAAGCTGAAAATAACAGGTGAAATGTCGGTGTGCTTTTCCGTCTTGCTCTTACGGTGTCTTATCTTCGGTGCTTTTTTGGCACTGTCCGCCACACGTGTTACAGTCATGGTAAGCCCGTCATTTTTTGTTGCAACAGCCTCCACCACTATCTGTGCATCGTCTTTGAAAAACTCTTCTTCAATGTCTGCACGTTCAATAAGATTCCAGAATAGCTCCTGGGCATCTTCCGAATTATATCTTATATTTTCAAAGTCAACTCCAAAATCCTTTAAATCCTCATCTGAAAAAGTCAGTTTAAATTTGTTTGGTGATATTTTTTCAACCTTCATCCTTACACCTCCCACAATATATTATACGTTTTTAGCAATTCAAACTTTACTGTTTTGAAAGCTCGTTCATCATAGTTATAAGCTCTTCACCTGTCCACGACCCGTATACAGTAACACGCACAAGTGGATTTTCATCAACATCATTAAGAGTATTTTTTCCGGTTTCTCCCACCTGGGCAACTACCTTGTATCCCGCCTTGTGGGCAAGGTCTACAATTTTATCGTTGCAGCTTCCGAAAGGAAAAGCAAGTATGTCGCATCCGGTTCCCAGATTTTTTTCAAGAAGATATTTTGAAAGCCTTAATTCTCTTAAAACCGAAAATTCATCAAGTGTTTGCAGGTCATAATGACTGTATGTGTGTGAACGAATACTTACAAGTCCGCTTTGCTGCATTTCGCGTGCCTGTTCCCATGTAAAATGACCATTACCCCCCACAACTTGTCCCACAGTTCTTACAACAACAAAGATAGTGGTTTTGACACCGTAATTTTTAATTATGGGATATGCATAATTATAATTTGTATCGTATCCGTCATCAAAGGATATCACAACCGGCTTTTCCGGCATAACAAAATTACCTTGGGAAGCATTATAAATATCCTCAAAGCTTACGGGAGTATATCCGTTATTCAAGAGTGTTACAATATGTTCTTCAAACCTTTCGGGAGTAATAGTAATTACCGCCCGGTCAGGCTCGTACTGTTGCTGTACATCATGATAAAGCAATACCGGTATGTGGTTTGCAGAAACAACCGTAAATCCCGCAAACAAAAGCACAGCCATTAGCATTAAAATTATTTTCTTCATTTTACCTCCGAATTTTTGCCAAACATTTTTATAATATTTTCCGCAAATTCCTCATTGCTTTTTGTTGCAACAAGCTTATTTACCAGCATTTCGGTAACATCTGCAGTGTTCTGACTGTGCAGTGCACGGCGTATTGTCCACACACATTCAAGCTCCTGCTGACTAAGAAGAAGTTCTTCCTTACGTGTACCGGACTTATAGATATCTATTGCAGGGAAAATACGTCTTTCCTGCATACGGCGGTCAAGATGAATTTCCATATTACCTGTACCTTTGAACTCTTCAAATATAACATCATCCATTCGACTGCCTGTATCCACAAGGGCTGTGGCAAGAATTGTAAGACTTCCTCCGTTTTCTATATTACGTGCCGCACCGAAAAACTTTTTAGGCTTGTGAAGTGCATTAGGGTCAAGTCCTCCCGAAAGTGTTCTGCCTGTGGATGTACTTGTAAGGTTGTATGCTCTTGCAAGTCTTGTAATACTGTCAAGAAGAATAACAACATCCTTTTTATGCTCAACAAGTCGCATTGCACGTTCTAAAACCATTTCCGAAACCCTTATATGATGTGCAGGCTCTTCGTCAAATGTGGAATATATAACCTCACCATTAATACTTCTTTTCATATCCGTAACTTCTTCGGGACGTTCGTCTATTAAAAGCACAAGCAAGGTAACATCAGGATGATTCGTTTCTATACTCTTTGCTATCTGCTTAAGAAGGGTAGTCTTACCCGCCTTTGGAGGAGAAACTATAATTCCTCGCTGCCCTTTGCCTATAGGGTCTATAATATCAATAAGTCTCATAGCATAATCTGTAGGCTTATTTACCATATGCATACGCTGAGTAGGATATATAGGAGTAAGATTTTCAAAAGCTGTCCTTCTGATTGCAACATCCGGCTTGTCACCGTTTACGGAATTAACGTAAAGTAATGCTCTGAAGCGTTCATTTTCTCTTGGAAGACGAGCTATACCCTTTAGCATATCACCGGTTTTTAAACGAAAACGTCTTATCTGTGCCTGTGCAACATAAACATCATCCACACCGGAAAGATAGTTTTCACTTCTTAAAAATCCGTAGCCGTCTTCGCATATTTGCAAAATACCTTCTGTTTCCACTGTTTCGGTACGCACTTTTCCGTTGTCTTCACGCGGCACATCTGCTTCAGAGGATTTTTGTTCACATTCCTCTATAGCTGCTATAAGCTCTTCTTTTTTGTATTTTGAAATATTTTTTATATCGTATTTTTTCGCTATTTCTTTAAGTTCTGCAAGTGTTTTGTTTGTCATATACAAATCCTTTCAAATTAAAAAATTATATTCATAAGATAATTATCTTTAAACATTGTGTATGCTATGGTCGAGCCTTCCATCCACGAAGCATCAAGGTTTACTATTGCAACAAAAGCCAACAGCATATATACCCAGATTATACCCATAAAAAAGCCTGCAGCAAGACCTGTAATACGGTTCACAAATGATATAACCGGCAGCTTTGACACAAGGTCAAGTGCCTTAATCAAAAAGTATACTGCAATAAATGTTATGACAATAATAAGTATAATTGTTATAACAGCCACAACTGTATCCGTAAGCTCTGCCACCGTACTGTTTCCGGCATTACGTATAAACGACGGTGCATTTTCGGTAATAAGAGAATCTGCCTTGTCAGTAATTTTACTGTTTATAAAATCACCTAAAAATGAATTCCTTACATAAACAGAAATTATGGGATGTAAAATCCTTGCAATAATAATTGATATTACAAAGCTAAGTAATTTGGACACAGTTCTTATAAAACCTTTTTTGTATCCCAAATACACTGCCAACACCATAAGTACTATTACAATACCGTCTGCTAACATAAAAACCTCCTACATTCTGAAAAGTTGTATGCAGTCATTACACAAAACAATAACCTTGTCGTTACTTACAACCGAAATTCCAATAACTGCCTTTTTTATTTCCATTTCGGAAATCTGTTTTCCGGAATAATCAACAAATGAAACCTTGTTTTCTTCACAAATCGCAATATATTTGCTGTTCAGGTCAATGCACTGTGCCTTTGTATCGGTAACATATTCCCCGGAATTTTTGCCGCCCTTGGTATATGCACGTATTACGGAATTGTTTTGAATTCCGCGCAGTGCAACAACTGTACTGCCGTCTTCATCTATTTTAAAATAGTCAAGAATTCTGTTTTCGAAGGATTCTTCCCACTTTTTCTCTGCCTTCGTATTATAGCCGCTTATGCGGTCGTCAGATACAACAACAGCACTGCCGTTTTCCGCAAACTCAACTCCAAGCGGCATAACACCTTCAGTAGTTGTGCGGCCTGTTTCAACAGCCTTTACTATATCAATCATAACTACATTTTGCACTATTTGTCCGGTAGTTGTGGTAATTGTTGCCGCCACAAGCTTTTTGCCGTCAGGTGAAATATCTGCATCTATAAGATACTCATCACCAATTTTCCATATATATTGTTCTTTTCCCTTGCTGTCAAGAACGGTTACATTATAATTGTATCCGCTTTCATCTGTAACAAGAACAACACAACCATCTTTGTTAACCTTTGCACTTTTGATTTTTCGTTCACAGTCATAAGAATACACCTTGTCAGTACCCTTGTAAACCGCAACCTTTCTGTTGTCTTTGTCGTAAAGCAAAATCATATCTCCACATAAATTCATATGAGGATTTGCCATATGATATTCTATTGTTTCAGTTTGTGTGCCGTCAAGCTTTATAATCTTTGCACCATCGTAGCTAAGAACAAGTGCTTTTCCGTTATAATCGGCTATCTGATAATTTGAATCACTTTCAAAGGTGTACATATTTTCCACAGACTTTTTGTGACAGCCTGCCATTTTGTACACAACAAGTGCAACACAAATCAAAAGAAATATCAAAACATACTTTGCGATTTTTCTTATTTTTAATTTTTTATGAGATTTCCCTGAACCTTTCACCACTTTATTTTGAGGGGTTTGGGGAGTATCATTCTCTTCAAATTCCACATCTTTTTCAAATTCGTCCATACCGTTCACCTCAGTACAAAATTTCCTTTAAATAAAGCCCCTGTGGTTCGGCGGTTATTCCAGCACGCCTGCGATCACCACTTTTTATAACATCCGGAATACTGTCCGGGTCTATTTTACCTATCCCAACATACAAAAGGGTTCCGGATATTATGCGAACCATATTATATAAATAAGCATTTGCATTAATTTCAAACTCAAAAACATCACCGTAGCTTGTGACATTTAAAAAATTAACTGTTCTTACTGTTGTTTTCTGACTGCTTCCCCGGGTCATAAACCCTGCAAAATCATAAGTTCCCACAAAATGACCTGCGGCTTTTTTCATTTTTTCCTCATTTACTCTGTAGGGAAAATGATAGGCATAATTTCTCAGAAAGGGATTTAGAATGTTTGAACAACAGGTTTTATAAATATAAGTTTTAGAATGAGCGCTGAAACGTGAATTAAAATCCTCATCTGCCACTTCAGCACTTTTTACACGAATGTCTGCCGGCAATTTTGTGTTTATGGCAATTGGAAGTCTGTCAACAGGTATATACCCGTCGCTTTTAAAATTACATACATAATCAAGTGCATGAACTCCTGCGTCAGTTCTGCTGCAACCGATTATATCCACACTGTGCTTGAATATTTTTTCCGTTGCCTTTTCAAGAACTTCGCACACCGTCAGGGCATTATTCTGCTTTTGCCAGCCGTGATAGGCGGTGCCGTCATAAGAAATATTCAATTTATAATTCATACTACACCACCCCAGCAGCTGTTTTAAAAAGTTTTTACCACAATATATTTGTTACAATAACCGCCGCCGCAAATATCAAAGACGCCAGCACACCAAATAAATCACGAACCCCCATATGAGGCTCATTCATTTTTGTGCGGTTTTTTCCACCGTGATAACAACGGCATTCCATTGCCATGGCAAGCTCGTCTGCACGTCTGAACGCACTTATAAAAAGCGGAACCAACAGTGGTATAAGTGCTCCTGCACGTTTTAAAATATTTCCGCTTTCAAAGTCGGCACCTCTTGCCGTCTGTGCCTTTTTGATTTTATCTGTTTCCTCTAAAATTGTAGGTATAAAACGCAAAGCAATACTCATCATCATAGCAAGCTCGTGAGACGGCAGACCTATTTTGGAAAACGGGCGTAAAAGCCTTTCAATACCATCTGTAAGCTCTATTGGTGATGTTGTATAGGTAAGTAATGAAGTACCCATAATAAGGAAAACAATTCTTATCATCATATACACAGCATTCAAAACCCCGTCAACAGTTATTGTCAAAAAGCCATAGTGCCACAAAACTGTTCCGCTTCTTGTAAGCAGTATATTAAGCACCGCAGTAAAAACCACAAAAAATACTATAGGCTTTATTGCCTTTAGCATAAACTTTACGGGTATTTTGGACATTGCAATCATAAACACCGTAAAAACAAACAAAGCCACATATCCGTAAACTGTACCGATGCAGAAAATAAACACCATAAAAGCAAGTGCAATTAAAATTTTTACTCTTGCATCCATTTTATGCACACAGGAATCGGCAGGGTAATACTGCCCAAGTGTCATATCACTAAGCATTTTCCCCACCCCCGTTCATTTGTACAATACATTCCACAGCATCTGAAACCTTACAAACCTTAATGCCGCAAAGCTTATCCATAACACGTGTAATCTGCGGGGCAGTAACTCCTATTTTTTCAAGACTTTCGTAGTTTGAAAAAACGTGAAGAGGTGTACCCTCTGCAAATATTTCTCCGTCATTTAAAACAACAACGCGTTCCGCACAATTTGCAACATCCTCCATATCGTGAGATACCAATACAATTGTTATGCCGTATTCGTCATGCATTCTGCGTATACGGTTAAGGAGCTTGTTTTTACCCATAGGGTCAAGTCCTGCCGTTGGTTCGTCAAGCACAAGCACCTTAGGCTGCATAGCAAGAACACCTGCTATTGCAACACGTCTTTTCTGTCCTCCCGAAAGCTCGAAAGGTGATTTTTCAAGCCACTTTTCGTCAACACCTGCAATTTCACAGGCAAGCTTAACTCTTTCATCAATTTCAGCATCCGAAAGCCCCATATTTTTAGGACTGAATGCAATATCCATTCTTACGGTTTCCTCAAAAAGCTGATGCTCAGGATACTGGAAAACAAGACCGACGGTTGTGCGTATTTCACGTAAATCGGTGGATTTATCCGTTATGCTTTTACCGTTTACAAAAACTTCTCCGCCCGTGGGCTTTACAAGTGCATTGAACATCTGTAAAAGTGTAGATTTACCACTTCCCGTATGCCCGATAATCGCAATAAAATCACCTTTATTTACAGTAAGACTTACATCCTTTACCGCAACCTTGTTAAAAGGTCCGTCAGGCGAATATTCGTAGGAGGCATTTTTCACCTCTATTATAGGTTCACTTCTGTAAGGTGAAGAATTTTCCGGTACTGCAACAGTGCCGTTTTTAATAAGCGATTTTATTGCTTCAACACCCTGTTCAACAGAAAGTATGTCATTTTTAATATCAAAGCCTTTTTTACGAAGCTCATAAGCAAACTCTGTAACCTGTGGTACATCAAGACCTATTCCCTTTATTTTTTCGACATCCGAAAATACCTTTTCCGGTATATCATCAAGTATAATATGACCCTTATCCATAACCACAACACGGTCTGCCAAAACAGCTTCATCCATATTGTGAGTTATAATTACAACAGTTACATTTTTTTCTTTGTTAAGTCTTTTTAATGTGGCCATAACTTCCCGTCTACCTATAGGGTCAAGCATTGCTGTAGGCTCGTCAAGCACAATGTATGCAGGGTCCATTGCAAGAATGCCTGCTATTGCAATTCTTTGCTTCTGACCGCCGGAAAGCATATGTGGGGCACGTTTTTTGTACTTGGTCATACCCACAGCTTCCAGAGCATCGTCAACACGTTTACGAATTTGAGAAGGTGCTACACCCATATTTTCAGGTGCAAAGGCCACATCCTCCTCTACAATTGTTGCGACAATCTGATTGTCGGGGTTTTGAAAAACCATACCCACAGTCTGACGTATATCATACAAAAGCTTTTCGTCGGAGGTGTCCATTTTTTCAATATACACCTTGCCTCCAAGAGGAAGATTTATAGCATTAAAGTGCTTTGCCAATGTAGATTTACCACTACCGTTATGACCTAAAATTGCTGTAAACCCGCCCTTGTGAATTTCTATATTTATATTATCAAGTATATTTGTTTCTGACTCTTCGTTGTACCGAAAGATCAAATTTTCTGTTTTTATCATCTATTTCATCACCCATCTTGCAGATGATCCGCAAGGTAAAATCAAACCTTTATCCTTCATAGGAATACCAATTTCATCGGCAGTAGCTTCTCCGCCGAATTTTTTACCTACTGTTAAAGTAAGTACGTTTGCCATTGTAGCGGCACTTAAGCCTGTTGTATAAGAATTTAAAAGTACAAACAACGGATTATCGCTTAAAACCTCTGCACACTGCTGTACAAAGCTGAAAAGCTCTGTTTCTATTTTCCATACTTCACCACCGGGACCTCTGCCGTATGATGGCGGATCCATAATAATGGCATCGTATTTTCTGCCACGTCGTATTTCACGCTGTACAAATTTCATACAGTCGTCTACAATGTAGCGTATTGGTCGGTCGGCAATGTTTGTAAGCTGTGCATTGTCCTTTGCGTGGGCAACAATACCCTTTGATGCATCTACGTGACATACAGATGCTCCCGCACACGAAGCTGCAACAGTTGCCCCGCCTGTATAAGCAAACAGATTAAGAACATTTATAGGTCTGTTTGCACTTCGTATTAAGTTGTCCGCCCACTGCCAGTTAACAAGCTGTTCGGGAAACAAACCCATATGTTTAAAGTTCATAGGCTTTATTTTAAATTTGTAGTTACCCTGTGTAATAGTCCAGCTTTCGGGCAAGTCTTTAAAAAACTGCCACTGACCGCCACCGCTGTTGCTACGGTTATATCTTCCGTCTGCCTTTTTCCACAAAGGATTGTTACTTTTTTCACCCCATACTGCCTGGGGGTCTGGTCTTACAAATACATATTTGCCCCAACGCTCCAGTCTTTGACCGTCTGCAGCGTCTAAAAGCTCGTATTCCTTCCAATCACTACTGTACCACATATATAATTACTCCCTATTGCATATCAAATTAATCAATACTTTATTATACTATAAATATATACTTTTTTCAATAGCAAACAATCGGCATAATTTTACAGATATCTTTTAAAAAATTCCATACCATTTGTAATATATTCCGGATTTACTGATTCTACAATCATATCTGTTGCGCAAAGATTTTCATCAATTTTTCCAAACAAATAGTCAAAATCTATCTTACCGGTACCTACAGGCACAACTGTCTTTTTGCCGTCTATAATATCCATATCCTTTAAATGTACAAGGCGAATTTTATCCCTGAAGGTATCAAAATACAAATCCATAAGTTCGTGCTGATTATCTATATTTTCCGCATCAAGAAAACCTACAAGATCAAGAAGACAACACATATTAGGTGAATTTATTTCATCGAGAAATTTTTTGAAAACTTCTATATTCCATATTGAATGAGGATAGCAAATTTCAATACCTACTGTCACACCGAATTTTTCAGCACATTCTGCCATTCTCTTGCCGGCATCAAGCACTCTGCGGTAATTTTCAACTGAACGTGTTTCTTCCCTTGTATCACGTCTGCCTGTTTCCGTACATATTATATCTGCACCAACAAACTTTGCAAACTCTGTGTTCTTTTTAAATCTTTCAACCTCATCATTACCGTCTGCCGCCATATTTATATAGCAGCCCAAAGATGAAATATGTATGCCACCAAGCTTCTCTTTAATATAGTTTGCAAGGGCGGGAGTATAGCAGTTTTTGCTCCAGTCAAATTCTGTTGTGATTTTTGACGGCGTAAGCTGAATACGGTCTATATTATTTGCTTTTAATTTATTTGCAACATTTTCAAAAGTTTCATCCTTAAATGCGTGGCCTGTTGCCCCTAAATTTTTAATAGCCATTTTTAAACCCCCAAATAATTTATTAAATTTATTATATATAAAAAGTGTAATAATTGCAATACAATAGTGCATAAAATTTATTATTAGAAAAGTAATAAAGAGGTGTTATTATGCTTTTTGTAATACGTAAAACTCATATTTTTCTTTCCTGTGCCGTTATTGTAATTTTTATACTTTCCCTCAGCATATATAACTATGCAGATAATAAGCCTGTACCCGAAACCAATGCCGACTTTTTGATAATAGATGCAGGACACGGTGGCATGGACGGAGGGGCAACGGGTACAACCGGCACACCGGAAAAGGATATAAACTTAAAAGTAGCAAAATATTTAAAGGAAATTTCCGAAAAAAACGGCAAAAAGGTTATTATGACCCGTGAGGACGACACATCCCTGCATACTACCGAAAGTTCCAAAATTCGTGACCAAAAACGTTCCGATTTAGAAAACAGACGTCAGATACTTCAAAACAACAGCACGGGAATATTTGTAAGTATTCATATGAACAAATACGAAAGTGAGGATGTAAAAGGTGCTCAGGTATTTTATGCCGATAACGACCAAAGCCGTACACTTGCTAACAAAATACAAAATTCACTTATAAACGGTATTGCAGACGGTAATAAAAGAGTTGCAAAGCCTGCACCTTCAAGCCTTTATATTTTCAAAGGCTGCAATTCTGCCGCAGTTGTTGTGGAGTGCGGATTTTTATCCTGTCCCGAGGAAGAAAAACTGTTGGTAACCGAGGAATATCAAAGAAAACTTGCTCAGTGTATATATGACGGTATTTATAAGTAAAAAAACAGCGTGTTCATTGCCGACACGCTGTTTTTTTACCTATAATTAAAGATAAAACGAATGATTATTTATTGTTGTATAATACTTTCTGTTATTTACAATCCAAAAATTTGTTGCAATTTTTTTATTGAGAAAATACAAACTGTCACCTACATAGTTTTCTCCGTTTATCGCCCGCTTAGCCGCAGACACACTGTTCTTTGAAGGAGTATTGTATATAGTGCCGTTTGCAACAGGCTGAAACTGTACACCGTAATTACGGTCAAATATTACCCCGTAAATTGTACTTGGGTAATTAATATCTCTTACTCTGTTCAAAACCACATTCGCTACCGCAATCTGACCTTTTATGGGCTCTCCTGCACTTTCTGCATGAACAATACGCGAAAGCCATAAAATATCATCCGCGGAATAATCATTGGCACAGTATTCGGTGGGAACACGGATTCCGTCTTTTGTTATTTTTACAGCATATAATTTACTGTCCCATTCCACATATGCATCCGAATTTTCTGCAAAAAATCTTACAGGCACCATAGTTCTGCCATTTTTAATAACAGCCTTTACCGGCATTTGCCTTTTTTCTCCGTTTACATAGGCATAGCTTTTACCTATGTAAAATTCCAATTTACTGTATCCTTTTACAGTAGCTTTTTTCTGAGAGTCATTCCATTCTATATCCGTAACTCCCATTGCATTACAAATTGCACGGACAGGCACATAGGTTGTCCCATCCTCAATATAAGCATTACTGTCTGTGCAAATCTCCTTTTCATTAACATAAATACTGACCGGCATACTGTTGTCACCGTACACAAAAGAAGTACACAGCACAAAAACTACTGTAACAACAGCTAAAAGCTTTTTAAACATTGTCTTCTCCTTTCCCGTATTTAATGTTAAATACATAAAGATTGTACCACATTATGTAAACTTATGCAACCAACAGATACAGGATAAAAAGTCAAAAAATGCCTATATTGTTTTTTCAATAAACTCCGAAACAAGCTCCTGAAGTTTAAAGTTTTCATATTTGCAATGCTTTCCTTCAAGCAGTCTGAAATCTACCTTTTCCATATCATATCCAAAGTGCTTCATTGTAGATACAAGAAGAATTGTCTGCTCGTATCTGTTTTGCATATCGTTAGTTGCAACCAGAATCATCATAGGTGCATAGCTTTTGGCCTCACCGATGTAATAAATAGGAGCTGTTTCGTCAATTATAACACGTTTTGAATCAAAGCCTCTTTCCTTAAGCACATTAAAATGTGCAGTAGGCTGACCTGCGTTGTGGATAAATCCGCCAAGCTCTGCAGGGTTAATGCCGTAAGGCGCAAGCCATTTTTTATCAAAGCAAAGCATCTGTGAAAGGTACCCGCCTGCAGATGAACCGCCGACAAAAATTTTTGTAAAGTTACCGTATTCACCTATATTTTTATGTACCCAGCCAACAACCGCAGCAGCATCCTTTACAAAATCAGGATAAGATGCATTTGGGTACAATCTGTAATTCGCACTTACAAGTGCAATGTTGCGCTCTGTTAAATATTCGCCCATTTCACCCGCAGTTTTATCTCCTTTTGCTAATCCACCACCATGAAAATATACGAAAACAGGGAATTCTTCGCACTCCGGCAAATACAAATCCAAAACCTGACGCTCGTGACCTATTGAACTGTAACTGATATTTTCTATAAATCTCATTTTTAAGTTCTCCTCTTAAATTAAATAAAAAAGTAGTATTTTATTTGTTGTTATTTACAAATTCCTCAATAACTTCACAAAGTTTTATTTCTGTATATCTTGAATGTCTGCCCTCATAAACCCTAAGTTCGGTTTTGGACATATCATATTCAAAAAATTCCATAGTTTCCATAACAAGTTTAAGTTGAGTGTGTCTGCACTTAATATCATTTGTGGAAACAAGATGAAGCTGTGGAGGATATTCAGGTTCAACACCTATATAATAAAGAGGTGCCGCTTCGTCTACTATTACACGTCTGAAGTCTATGCCTCTGTCATACTTAAGAACATTAAAATGAGTAGTAGGCTGACCTGCATCGTGTAAAAATCCTGCAATGTCCATAATTTTAACCTTGTGTGGTGCAAGCCACTTTCTGTCATAGTTAAGCATCATTGTAGCATAAGCACCTGCCGATGTACCACCAACGAATATCTTATCACACTTGCCATACTCGGCAATATGCTTAAATGTCCAACCAACAACTGCAGCCGCATCTTTTACAAAGTCAGGGAAAACAGCGTCCGGATACAATCTATAGTTTGCACAAACACAGGCAATGCCTTTTGATGCAAGATGTACACCCAGCTTGTTGTTTCCGTCATCACCTTTGGCGCCATTTTGAAAACCACCACCGTGGAAATATACAAAAACCGGAAATTCATCACAATCGGGCAGGTACAAGTCCAGAACCTGACGTTCATGTCCTATCGAACTATATCTGATATTTTCTATAACTTTCATTTTTTAAGTCCTCCTTTTAAATTCTGCAATGTTCCACTTGCAAGAGACGCACCTACCGCAACAAGTAAAACTGCTATAATAATGGTTGCATCAGGTACAATGTTATTAATTATCAAAGCGGCAAATGGGGTTAAAATAGGCTTTATTAAAAACGCAAGTGCTGCTGTTTGTGCCCCGCCGTTTTTCATAGCACCAAAATATGCCCAGTAACCCATACCTGTTACAAATATTGAAATGTACAATAATTGCCATACGTTAGATGAAGAAATACCGCCTACAATTTCAACACCACCAATAAGAAGTACTACAAGCAAAATTATACTTCCTATAATAAATGAAATTCCGGACTGTATAACACCACTGAGTTTAGTCATAAATTTCTTTGTAAGTACCGTGTATGTGCTGAAGGTAACCGCAGATAAAATTGCATAAATAATTGACAGGCTGTTTGTTCCCTTTGCAAAACTTCCGGATGCAAATGCCGATACAATTACACCTATTACACAAAGTATTATGCCAATAACCTTACCATTTGTCAGCTTAACTTTAAGAAACAGTGAGGACATAGCTATTGTAATAATGGAATTTGATGAAAATACAATAGCTATTACCGCAGGATTATCGGCAATTGCAACAGCTTCCTGCAAAAGCACCATACTTATACAGATAAACAGAATGCCAAGTCCTGTCATTACACCAAAATCCTTAAGTGTAAGCTTAACTTTTTTCTTTTTTATTTCCATAATTGAAAATGGCAGCAAAACAAGTCCGCCTATTAAAAATCTTATTGCAGTTACGGCATAAGAGTCTATTTCAGATGCAAATAGTTTGCTTACCGGTTCATGCGTTGTAAACAGCAAAGCTGTTAACAGCACATACAACATACCATTCTTTATCATATTATCACCTCAACTACATTTTAACATATTTTACTATATTGTAAATAATGAAATAATATACAGTACTATAACTTGACAGTTATAGTAACAAATGTTAAAATTATATATGAGGTGTTGCAAATGGAGCTTTTGCAGTTAAAATATTTTTGTGATGCGGCACAAACGGAAAATTTTTCTAAAACCGCAAAAAAACACAATGTGCCGACGTCCAATATTTCCCAAAGTATAAAAAGGCTGGAAAGGGAGCTTGAGGTTAACCTTTTTAACCGCAAGCCAAACAGTCTTTCTCTAAGTGATCAGGGCAAAAAATTTTATGAACAGGTCAATAAAGCTTTAAATATTCTTGAAGATGCCAAAGCTGAAATTACAGACAATGAAGAAAAGGGCATTTTTAAAATATGTATAATGACCAACCGCCATATGGTTATGGAAACAATAGAGAGATTTGCAAAAAAATATCCGGATGTAATTATACACACTGCCTTCAATTTATCCGAAGATATTTCTGACTTTGATATTATTATTTCAGATGATAACTTTAAATCAAATGATGCCGAAAGAAAAATAATAGTATCCGAAGAAATATCACTGGCAGTAAACAACAAAAATCCTCTTTCCTCCAAAACCGCCATTACTGCCAATGACCTTTCAGATGAAAATTTTATATGTATGAACAAAGAAAGCAGTCTGTTTTCCGCAACCCGGAGGATATGCAATAAAATGGGCTTTGAGCCAAACATAGTTATACAAAGTCCCGACCCTGCATTTGTACGCAAATGTGTGGAACTTAACCTTGGCATAACATTTGTTCCTACCGTATCCTGGCAGGGACTTTTTGCAAAAAATGTTTGTATAAAAAAACTTGAAGGATTTTACCGTACTACATACGCGTATAAAAACAAAAACAAATTTGTAAAAAAAAGTGCATTAAAATTTCTGGAAATGTTAAAAGATGGTATGTAACGATAAAGGGCCGTAGCAAAATGAAATCACATATTGCTACAGCCTCTTTTTTATTTCCATTTTATAAAATGATAACTTTCAAGTATTTGAAAATACTTTGCAAGCCTTTCATATAAAGGTTCTGCCTTTTCACCAAAGTGTGCCTTTACATCTTCACCAATTTTTATAAGGTCTTTTTCTCCGTCAATAACAGGCCATACAAAGCTACCCATTTCATCAAGATGAACATAACTGATTTTAGGTTTTTTAAAAAGCTTTTGTGCTATACGGTTCATAAAACCCGTATTTTCTATTTCCAAAGTAACAAGGCCTTCATCTTCCGTTGACCAGTTAATATCAGGATGTCTTAAAGGAATTCCCTCAAGATAATTTTTTGTTATTATATTTTTCTTTTTCATAGCTGTTTACTGCGTTTTTTCCAAAGTGAAAATTTAAGAACACTCAAAACAACAAGAGCAAATACCACAAGGCTTGCTATATTTGCAACAGGTTCAGACATTCCCAACATACCTGAAATATCTATTACCTTGTCCACACCCAAAACCGCAAGCACTGCAAGAAGTATACCCACAAGTCCTTCACCTGCAATCATACCTGAGCAGAACAAAATACCGTCATTAACCTTTGCCTTCTTTTCTTCCTCTGTGCCTTTTACCTTGTCAAGAGCTAGTCTTACAAGACCACCTACCATAATGCATGCATTAAGATGTACCGGCAAATAAACGCCAATTGCAAACGGAAGAACAGGAATGCCTACTACTTCAGCAACAACTGCAATAAATACGCCTGTAAATACCAAAGCCCATGGAAGATTGCCCTCCATAACACCTTCAATAATCATCTTCATCAATGTAGCCTGTGGAGCAGGAAGCTCTGCAGAGCCAAAGTGCCATGCACTGTCAAGAAGATAAAGTGTTCCGCCAATAGCAAATGCTGCCGATACTACACCGATAATTTCAGCATACTGCTGTTTTTTAGGTGTAGCACCAAGTAAATAGCCTGTTTTAAGATCCTGAGAAGTATCACCTGAAATTGCCGCAACAATACAGATTATAGAACCTATTGCAATAGCCGCATGCATACCACCGGCTCCTGTCTGACCTGTTAATTTCAAAATTAAAGTTGAAATAAGAAGTGTTGCAATAGCCATACCTGATACAGGGTTGTTGCTGCTTCCTACCAAACCAACCATACGGGATGATACCGTAGCAAAGAAGAAACCAAACACAACCACAATAACAGCCCCAAGTAGTGACACGGGAATTGCAGGCACAAGCCATATTAAAAGCGTAAGTATTACAATTGCAATAAGAACAATTTTAATATTTATATCCCGAGCTGTTCTTTCGTTACCCACAAGACTTCTTTGCGACATACTCTTAAGTGCATCACGGAAAGTACGCACAATAAGAGGAAGTGATTTAATAAGACTTATAATACCACCTGCTGCCAATGCACCTGCACCAATATAGCGGATATATGTGCCCCATATGCCACTTGCACCGCCTGCGGCATATATTTCGCCGATAGTTTCAGTTCCCGGGTACATAACCAATTCGCTACCAAAAAGTACAATAAGCGGAATTAAAACAAGCCAGCTTAAAACACCGCCTGCAAACATATAAGATGAAATACGTGGTCCGCAAATATAACCAACACTCATTACAGCAGGGTAAATCTGTGTACCTATAGCACCCGCATAGCCCTTAACTGCAAATGTAATTTCACCGGGTACAGCCTTAAGACCGTCAATTATAAATTTAAAAATTGCAGCAAAGCCCATACCTGCAAATACAGTAGATGCATTTGCACCGCCATCTTCGCCTGCCAAGAGAACCTCTGCACAAGCAGTACCTTCAGGATAAGGTAAAATACCGTGCTCCCTTACAATAAGTGCATTACGAAGAGGCACCATAAAGAACACACCCAAAAGTCCGCCTAATAATGCTATAAGTGTTATTTCAAGAATTGTTGGCATTCCCATAACACCGGCTCTTGCCCAAAGGAAAAGCGCAGGTAGTGTAAATATTGCACCGGCTGCTAACGATTCACCGGCTGAGCCTGCAGTTTGTACAATATTACTTTCCAAAATTGAATTTTTACGCATAATTATACGTATAACGCCCATTGCAATTACTGCAGCAGGGATAGAAGCAGAAACTGTAAGCCCTACTCGAAGTCCCAGATAAGCGTTTGCAGCGCCAAACACTACAGCAAGAATAACACCCATAATTACAGACGTAACAGTAATTTCAGTAGTAATTTTTTCTGCCGGAACATATGGCTTGAAATTGTTATTATTTTCCATAATTAACTCCGTTCCGTCGGTTATCCGACTCATAATAATCTACAAAATTATAACATAATATTTTTAAAAAATCAACAAAAAATGCTCCTTTTTTAAAAGGAGCGGTTTTTATATCAAATATTTTAACAAAGCCTGTAATAACTTGTCGTTACTTTTTTCATCCTTTACGGCAACACGGATATACGACCCGTCAAGTCCCGTAAATCCTGACGCATCCCTTATAAGTATATTGCTCTTTAAAAGGCGATTATATACATTTGTGGCAGATGTGTCCTCAAGCTTTAACAGTATAAAGTGACAGTCACTGTTAATAACCCTTACACCGTTAAGTGTTTTAAGCTTATTTACAAATTTTTTCTTTTCTTCAAAAATCCACTTTTTTGTTTTAAGGTCAAACTTTTCATCCTTGTATGCATTTTCACACAAAGCACTTCCGTACACATCAACCTGCCAGGGCACCTGATTTTCCTTAATGTTATCTATAATTTCCGGACTTGAAACCACATATGCGGCACCTATGCCGGAAAGATTGTAATACTCAGAAAGTGAACGTATAACAACAAGGTTGTAATACTGCGAAATTAAATTTACAGAGCTTTGACCGTCAGGCACAAAATCCATATAAGTTTCGTCAATGACCACATATATACCCTTTGAAAGACAATAATCCAGAATAAGCATTATATCCGACTTTGGAATTACACGACCCGTTGCATTGTTCGGGTTGCTTAAAATAACGGTATCTGTACGGCCTCCGATTTTTTCAATAAAATCGTCGCTGTCAAACTTAAAGTTTTTTCTTTCCTGCAAAATATGGCTAAGTACATCACAGTTATTCTTTCTGCATATATCCTTTATGGCTGTAGCGCATGGAGTAATTGCAGTTGCACAACGTGCCTTCACTGACCCAAGTACAACATTAAGTGCCGAATAATAGTTTTTTTCAACAACTATATTTTCGGGACCCACACCGTGTTTGGACGAAAGGTTAAGTATCGCCTTTTTATAACACGGGTCAGGGCGTACGGACGGATTAACTTTTTTCAGAGCCTTTAAAATATTTTTCGGAGTTTTTAAAATATTGTAATTTCCGCTGTAATCAACAACCCTTGACGGAGTTGGGGAATAATAAATATTTCCTCCAAGCTTTTGTGTATATTCAATGTTTTCTAATGAAATATCCGTAAAATCCACTTCTTGCTCTCCCTATTACAGTTCCTTTCCGCACTTAGCACAGTAAACGCTTTCCTTTGTAACCTCTGCACCGCAGTTTTCACAAACATTGCGTCCCTTTGCATAGGCAATTTCTGCCGCAACCTTATCTATATCAGCCTGCAAAGCTTCAATTTTTCTGCAAATTTCTTCTGCTTCCTCTGATGATGTTTCTTTTCCAAGATAATTTGCATAAAACATTTCGCCTAATTCTTTGTAAGATCTATTAATTTCATCCCTTAATTTAGAAATTTCGTAAGTCAGCTTTGTTGTAGTGTAAATTTCAGATGACTTTTCTACCACCTTTTTAGCCGCAGAAGCAAGCACTTCCTTTGCACTTTCCACATATTCATTCACGTAATCGCTCATTATATGCACCCCTTTTTCACAATATAAATATATTATACTACATATTATTAAAAAAATAAAGATGTTGATAAAAATTTATTATTTTCTTCCTGTTGCTTTATTTCCTTTTAACTTTAAAATCAGCAATCCGCATACAAGTATAACCGGAAAAACTGTAGCTGCAAGCAATCCTGTTTTCAAATTACCTCCTGTGATTTCCGCAAGGCTTCCAACGACAGTTGGACTAACCATAGCACCTGTATCACCTGCCAATGCCAGAAAGGCAAACATTGCAGTGCCTCCTCTTGGGCATTTTTGTGAAGAAATGCTGATAGAACCGGGCCACATTATACCTACGCCCAAACCGCAAAGTGCACAGCCTGCAAGTCCTAAAACGGGAAGTGCGGATAACGAAGCCAATAAATAACATCCTACACAAACAATTCCGCAAAGAAGCATAACCTTTACCAAATCAAGTTTTTCGCTGAACTTTCCGTACAGCATACGGGATATACCCATAAACATTGCAAACAAGCAAGGCCCTGCCAGATCTCCAACGGTTTTAGATACACCGATAGCAGATTCAGTAAATGCCGATGCCCACTGAGACATTGTAGCTTCCGAGCCACCTGTACATACCATAAGTATTATCATTAACCAGAATATTGGCGTTTTAAGCAAATTGCGTATACCCATACTCTTACCGTCCTCAACCAACCGTTCGATAGGACAGTTAATAAAGTTTATAGTGTTATATAAGGGCACCAATGCCCATATGAAAGTGAGTATCTTCCAGTTTTCTACGCCAAATAAAGCAAAAAACAAGGTAGAACCCAGAATAACTCCCATTGCACCCCAACAGTAGAAGGAATGTAAAAGACTCATCACTCCGTCTTTATTTTCAAATGGGCAGGCTTCAACAATAGGGCTTACCAGAACTTCAATAAGACCGCTTCCTATTGCATAAAGCACTACCGAAATTAAAATGCCTGCAAATGGTACCGGAAGTATATCCGGCAAAACTGCCATTAAAACAAGTCCCACTGCCGATAGTACCTGAGATGCAACAACACAGTTGCGGTATCCTATTTTATCGGCATATTTTGTTGCCGCAAGATCCACAAGTAATTGTGTTAAATAAAACACCAAAGGTATCATTGCAATTTTATCAAGAGATATTCCGTATGTACTTTTGAATGTCAAAAACAACAGTGGTGTAAAATTAGCGGATATAGCCTGAGTAACAAAACCCAGATAACAAGCAATTAATGTTTTTTTGTAGTCCTTTTGATTTGTCATAATAATCACCTTTAAAATTTACATAAACTCATATTACTATATCACGCTTTTGCTTATTTGTCACGCTTATTATTAAAATATTTTAATAAATTATCTTTCACAGAAAACACCACCTGTCCCAACGGAAAGGTGGTGTCTGAAGAAATGCTGTTTATTTGTTATTTTCAATAAATCTCTGAAGAATTGTTGCAATTTCAGCTCTTGTAGCATTGTCTTTAGGATTTATTGTTGTTTCTGTTTTGCCCTTCATAAGTCCTGTTCCAACTGCCCAGTTCATTGCAGTTACTGCATAGTCGAAAATTTCAGCACTGTCATCAAAGTGAAGGTTTTCTTCCATTGTAATTGCATTCATACCCTTGTACTGTGCATATCTGAACATAATTGTCGCAATCTGTTCTCTTGTAACAAGTGAATCAGGTGCAAATTCGCTTTCTGTTATACCGGTTACAATACCGTTCTGTTGTGCCCAGATAACTGCATTTGCGTAGTACATACCCATATCTATATCTGCAAAAGGAATACTTCTGTTTGTAGCAGGTTCTCCTGCGTTTCTGTAAAGAACAGTTACAAGCATTGCTCTTGTGAGAGGAATATCCGGACCAAAAGTTGTTGCAGTTGTTCCTGTAAACAAACCGTTTTCAACTACATAATTAACACTGTCATAGTACCAGTCAGCTGCATCTACATCTGCAAAAGCTACTGTTTCTTCAGGTGTTGATACTTCAGGTTCTGTAATTTCAACTTCTTCTTTTTCAGGTTCTGTTTTATCTTCTTCCTTAACAGTAGGGCGAATTACGCTTCCGCCGCCACCGCCACCACCGGTGCTTTTGCGTTTCCATTGAGCATAGATTGTTGTATCTTCTGTATAAACTGTATCAACAGTTACCTCTGTACCACCATTTGCAGCAGTAAACCAGCCTTTGAATGTGTATTTAGCTCTTTCAGGGGTTGGTAGTTCTGCCAACTTGCCGTCTTTATCTGTTACAGCATCTGCAGGTGAAACTGTACCGCCGTTTGCATCGAATGTAACTGTATAGGTTTCTGCAGGAACTTCTGTCCACTTTGCATAAAGTGTTATATCGTCTGTAACAGTATCGTTCTCAAAATCCCACTCATTTTCGCAGGTCGCTTCCTTGTACCAGCCGCCAAAGGTATAGCTGTCTGCGGTGGGTGCTGTGGGAGCGGAAATCTTGCTTCCCTCGACTACATCGGAAAGAGCATCCGGAGCGATACCGTGTCCGTTTGCATTAAAGGTAACTGTGTATTTTCCGAGAATTCCCTGAGTGATAACCAGCTCGTTTTTAGTGAAATACTCGCGGTCTGCAATATCTTTTGCATATGTTTTTACAGTGGTGTTTTTTTCGTCTCCGAATATATTATCGCCGTCAGCTTTAGCTGTGAAATAATCATATCCGCTCTTTGGCATAATTTTTACAGCATCTTTATGACTCGGAGATACATACAAAAGATCGGTCTTTCCTTTTTTAATAGAGCCGCTGCCTGTGATTGTAAGGCTGCCCGTGAAATTATGATCTGCGCATATAGGCTGGTCATATTCCGTGGCGGGGTCAAGCGTGTTATCGTTTAGGTCGAGAATGAAATTGCCGTCATTGTTGTTGAGATATATTCTGCCGAGAATATTCGAGGTAAGCTTGATTACAATCGCATCGCCGCTTTCGCTGACATCTGCATATCCGCTGAAAACATCACGAACATCATCGATATCATCGATGAGGATGCGCAAATCGGCGTATATGATCTGCGGAGGATTCTCTGTCCATTTAGCGTAGAGGGTGGTATTTGCGACTACCGTGTCATTTCCAAAATCCCAGGCGTTTTCGCAGGTGGATTCCTTATACCAACCGCCAAAGGTGTAACCGTCTGCGGTGGGTGCTGTGGGAGCGGAAATCTTGCTTCCCTCGACTACATCGGAAAGAGCATCCGGAGCGATACCGTGTCCGTTTGCATTAAAGGTAACCGTATAGGTTGGGGTGGGAGCTGCTGCGAAATATAACACCGCGACACCTGTGCTGCCGATGTTACCGGAGAGCTCGCCGTTATTTACCGTGAATTCGTTTTCCGTGATTGAATCTTTGTATGTGCCATCCGCAAGCGTGCTTATATTTATTGCCACGCTTTCGGTTGTCCCGTCAAGGTTGACAAGGATTGCACCGCTTCCGCCTCGCTCGATAGCGGCGATATCATCTTCGTAATAGAGGTTTTCGGTTTTACCCGCAAAGGCGGAGGCAAACTTATTAACCTCTGCTACCTCGTCGGTATACCACGCGGTTTTATTTGCAGTTCCGAGGGTAATTTGTGCCAGAACAGTATCTGCATTGTCTGTGCTGTCGCTCGGGCGTGCAAAATATATTGCGGTTGCATCTTTTCTGGAAGCAACAAGTGCCCAGATTTTATTTCTCTCATTAACGGTAAGAGAAGATGTTTCGCCGGTTGCATATGCCTTATAGTATTCGTTCCACAAAACGACGTTTTCGGCGGATACGGTGGAAAAGCTCGCAAACGGAGTGTTCCCGTCATCATTTGAGGCGGTTGCTGTTACAAACTTTCTTGCAAGGTCGGATGCATCACTGAGGGTAACATCCATATTGCGATAGGTGTAATCGGTATGCTTTCTTCCGTCGCCTGGTTTGCCGACGATTTCGCCTATTGCAAGAAGCTCCTTTTCCGTGTTTGCATCAAGCACTTCATTGAGCGTATCATCCCAGAAATCGGAAGGGAAATACATATCATCTTCGGTCTCAATGCGCTTGGCATCGTTGAAGTAAAATCCGTCAGCACCCGCATCAACAAGCTCTGCAAGATAATCATAAATAGCATCCTGCACAACCTGTGTCTCGGTTGCAAGGTCGGGGCGTCCGTCAACCGTATCCTGTGTCAGGGATTCTTCGATGTCATAGTCGCTAAAACCTTCCCAATAGTCTTCGCGCAACGCTCGGTTTACCCAAGGGTCGTGAAATGCGCGAGAGTTAATTATTTCGCTTTCAAAATCCGTCGCTCTTGCTGTCAGATGATCGAGCGGGTTTGTGGATGAGTTTGTATATTCGGCGGTGTAATTGTCGTCGGTACCCAGGTAACCGACAAGGGTTTCAACCATAACCTTAAGTCCCTTGGCGTGTGCCGCGGTGCACAGCGCTTCAAATTCGGACTTTGTTCCGAGCGCATTATCGGTGCTTTCGTTTATCTGGAATCCTGCAGGCTGATAGAGCATCCACCAGCCGTTGGGGGAAATGCCGCCGACTGCAGGCTCGGAGAATTTAGCATTTTTTGTTGCCATTTTAATTTCATTGGGCGGGGAAACGAGAATCGTGCCAAAGCCGCTTTCGGCAATATAGTCAAGATTTGCCTGAATGTTTTCATACGACCAACCCCATGCGTGGAGGATGTTGGATCCGGATTCACCGGGAATGGTAGAGGTGGTATCCGATGCCGATATGTTTGTCGGTACAAGGGCCATCAGCATTACAAATACCAATAACAAACTCAACAATTTTTTCATTTCAATTCCTTCTTTCTATACTTGAAAAATTTAATATTATATGATAATATAATTATAAACCGTACCCCAAGGTACGATGCAATATATTTTCTCAAATCTGTTTAAAATATTATAATGTACGAAATGAGGATGTTTTTATGGATAATAAAACCTTATTTTCTATAGGCGAAATTGCAAAAGCTGTTAATATCACAAGAAAAACAATACTGGGTTACGAGAAAAAAGGACTTATAATTCCTGATAAAAAAGAGGGGAGCACAGGTAACAGATACTACACCATTGATACCTTTACCAAAGTTCGTACAATACGCATCTTACAGAATTTAGGACTGACTCTTGATGAAATCCGTGAATACTATAACGGCACAACTGATTTGGAACCAATGATAAACCGACTTGAAAAAATGAGGAACGAGCTTAATCTCACAATAGAAAAGCTGAAGGAAAGAACACGCGGAAAATGTAACACAATTAAAAAAATTTCTATTGAAGCCCAGACAGTATATTGCCGAACGTATAAATCTGCTACTGTTGCGGAAAAATCATCTATTCTTCGAAATACTGCTCTTGAAGCTATGCACAAATACGGAACAGATACAACAAGGCGTATGTATTTTACTGAATATTCCCAATCATCGGATGATATAGTATACAACATTGCCGTACCACCTGAAAGCGAAGGCAAATACATAAAACATATTTCCGAACTTAAAGCAATTGCAATATTTCATCACGGAGCTTATGAAGACATTCCAAAAACCGTAAAAAAGCTTGTTTCCTATGCAGAGGAAAATAACATAAAACTGACAGGAACTTTCCGTAATATTTACCTTGAAGGTCCTCCGCATCATAAAGATAAGTCCAAATTTATTACACAGATAATTGCAATAATTGAATAAAATCCAAAAATGGTGTCAGGGCGTATACAGGACTATTTAAAGAGTTTGCCGCAAAATTAATTTAATATGGAATTACTCATAAAAAATCACACTATTGTTTTTTTGGACAATAGTGTGATTTTCGCCGTTTAGGGACGTTTATTTCGGGATGGGGCACTTTTAAATGATTCCTTATCTGATTGTCAATTAAATCATACCACAAAATGTACGTCCCAAAGTGGTTTCTATATTTGAAAGGAAATTCTATTTACATAAAATTCCCCGAGGTAGCCTATTTTTCGGTTAGTTCTATTTTGGGCAATTCCCAACGATATTTTGTAGCGAGCATTCTTATAATAAAAACTGTCAACATTGCAAAAACAGTGCCGATAGCTTTCTCTTCTGTAGCAATTCTTATACAGTAGTAGATTGTACTTCCAATAATGGATGCAAGAGCGTATATATGCTTTTTTAACACATATGGAGTTTTTGAAACTAAGATATCACGAAAAATCCCTCCGCCTACACCAGTTATCATTCCCATGAGAACAACTAACAAAATTTTGTCTGAAAAACCTGCTGCACAAGCTATTTCTGTTCCGGTTACAGTAAAAGCAGACAGACCTATTGCATCAAATACATTATTTATCTTTTCAATTTTTTCTTTTAGTGTCTGAAAATGATGCCTGTTAATATAGGCAACAATAAAAACAATTATTGCCGTTATTGCTGCAAGGACAAAATTATAAGTATTCGAAAAAATTAACGGAGGAATATTTCCAACAATAACATCCCGTAGCATTCCCCCACCGACAGATGTTATCACACCAAGAAAAACAACACCAAAAATATCAAGGCCATAGCTTACACCAATCAATGCACCTGAAATTGAAAAGGCTATTGTTCCTATTATTTCCATAGCTGTCATTATAAACTCGTTCATATCTTCACCTCACCTTTAGTGTATTAAAGAAAAAGCTAAAAGGTGCAATTATTATAAACTGCACCCTTAATATTAAAGTCCCATTTCTTCTTTTACCTGTTTAAAGCAATCAACGATATAAAGAATATCTGCTTCGCTGAGTGCCGCTGAAAGCTGAGTTCTGATTCTTGCCTTCCCCTTTGGTACAACAGGATAGGAGAATGCAACCACATACACACCCTTATCCATCATACGCTTTGCCATTTCTACAGCTTTGTGTTCATCATAAAGCATTACAGGAATAATCGGTGTACCGCCATCCATAACGTCAAGCCCGATTTCCTTTATTTTTTGTGCAAAGAGCTTTGTATTGGAGAACAGTTTCTCACGCATTGAAAGGTCATTTTCTATAATCTCAAGCACTTTTAACGAGCCTGCGGCAACAGCAGGTGCAAGTGTATTTGAGAAAAGGTACGGTCTGCTACGCTGGCGGAGAAGGTCAATGATTTCCTTTCTTCCGGAAGTAAATCCACCAGATGCCCCGCCGAGAGCTTTACCAAATGTTCCTGTTATAATATCTACTCTGCCACTAACTCCGCAATATTCTGCAGTTCCTCTGCCTGTTGCTCCCATAAAGCCTGCAGCATGGCTGTCATCCACCATTACAAGTGCGTCATATTCATCGGCAAGGTCACAAATACTTTTAAGGTCGGCAACAATACCATCCATAGAGAATACGCCGTCTGTTGCAATAAGCTTAATACGGCAGTCTTTTGCTTCTTCAAGCTTACTACGTAAGTCTTCCATATTGTTATTCTTGTAACGAAATCTTTTAGCCTTACAAAGTCTGATACCGTCAATAATGCTTGCATGATTAAGTTCATCACTTATAACTGCATCTTCCTCTGTAAGAAGTGTTTCAAAAAGTCCGCCGTTTGCATCAAAGCAGGAGGAATATAAAATTGTGTTCTCTGTACCGAGAAAATTGCTGAGTTTTTCTTCCAAATCCTTATGAAGCTTCTGCGTTCCGCAGATAAAGCGTACTGAAGAAAGTCCGTAACCATATGTACTGTAGCTTTCTTTTACGGCATCGATGATGTCCTTGTTGTTAGCAAGTCCGAGATAGTTATTTGCACACATATTTATAACTTCTCTGCCATCGCTAAGTATTACTTTTGCCCCCTGTGGTGAGGTTATAACCTTTTCGTTTTTAGTAAGCCCTTCTTTTTCTATATTCTCACACGTTTCTTTAAAGTATTTAAGTGCAGTTTTCATTATTATCACCTTTCCTTAATTTAATGATGCCCAGTCAAGAATGACCTTGCCGCTTTTTCCGCTATTCATTGCTTCAAAGCCTTTTTCATAGTCTTTTATATCCATACGATGTGTAATGATATTAGAAATATCAAGACCGCCCTGAAGCATAGCTGACATTTTATACCAGGTTTCATGCATTTCTCTTCCATAGATACCTTTAATAATAAGACCATTAAAGATGATTTTTGACCAATCCACTTTACTGTCACTCTTTAAAAGACCGAGAAGTGCAATCTTGCCACCGTGAATCATGTGGTCTATCATTGTATTGAGTGCAATTTCGCTGCCCGACATTTCAAGGCCTACATCAAATCCTTCTTTAATCGAAAGTTTTTCCATTATCTCTGACAAATCTTCCTTTGATGTATTCACTGTATACTGAATCCCAAGTTTTTTAGCAAGCTCAAGTCTTTCATCATTTATATCTGTTATAACTACACGTCTTGCACCTACATGCTTACAAACGGCTGCTGCCATAATACCAATAGGACCTGCCCCTGTAATAAGCACATCCTCTCCTGTAAGGTCAAATGAAAGCGCTGTATGTACCGCATTACCAAACGGGTCAAAAATTGCGTACATTTCTTCGGGAATATCTTTCTCACATCTTCTTACATTTTCTTGGGGAATAACAAGAAACTGGGCAAAAGCACCATCACGGTTTACGCCGACACCTACAGTTTCTTTACAAAGGTGTCCGTTTCCTGCAAGGCAATTTCTACATTTCCCGCAAACAATATGTCCTTCGCCCGAAACTATATCCCCTATTTTCCAGTTCGAAACATTTTCTCCAACCTCAACAATTTCTCCCACATACTCATGCCCTATAACACGGGGAGTTTGTATAGTTTTCTGCGACCATTCATCCCAGTTATAAATATGTAAATCGGTTCCGCATATTGCCGTTTTATGTATTTTTATCTTCACATCATTACTACCCGTTAAAGGCTCCGGTACATCTTCAAACCATAACCCTTTTTCGGGATATTTTTTAACAAGTGCTTTCATTGTGTCAATTCCTTTCTGACAATTGTATTTTCAAGCTGACTTATAAAAGCTTGTGTAACCTCGGAAATTTTTCTTTCATCATTCAAAAGATAGCCTATAATATATGATTCTTTACTTTCAAAGGGAACACTGACAATATCTCCCTTATTAAGCGCAGAGGGCATAATTCCCGTTCCTATTGTATAAGAATCTGTGAGCATAAGCACATTCATAAGGGTAGCTCTGTCACTGATTTCTATGTGTCTGTCAATATATGATATATCCGTTAGTTCTTCTGTAAAAAAGGAACTGTTATGCTCACCTTGTTCGTATGAAACATAAGGATATTTTTTCAAATCGCTATTTGCAAGTCTCTTTGAAGTTGCTAAAGGATGCTCTTTTCTAAGGAAAACATGTGGAGATACAATCAATAGTTTTTCGAATGTTAGTTTCTTGTTTCCAAGATACCGCTGCATCACATCGTAATCGCCATCTTTAATAGCAATTATACCGATATCACAATGCCCTGTTTCTACATCTCGAATAACATTATATGTTTCAATTTCCCGTATAGAAAAACGATAACTGTCAGTGTTAAACTTTTTTAAGAAATTACCGAAAATATCCGCAATAAAGTCATAATGTTGAGTTGCAATATATAATCTTTTCTGAATATTTCTATTTGAATATCTGTCGGTAATGAAATCATCACTTTCACAAACTCTGGTAGCATAACTTACAAATTCTTCGCCCTCATTAGTAAGATAAACTCCATTTCCAGAGCGTTCAAAAATTTTTATTCCAAGCTCTTGTTCTAACTGTTTTATGCTTATTGAAAGAGAGGATTGGGCAATAAAAAGCTGTTTCGCCGCTTCGCTGAAGGACCCAGTCTTAGCTATTTTCACAACATATTTACATTGCTGGATAGTCATTTGATTTCCTCCTAACATACGTTTGTTGCTTTAATTGTACACTATTTTATAATAATTGACAAATATATATTATCTATGGTATCCGTTCAATATTTTTAATATTCAAGTTAAAAAACAAAAGAACCTACAGCAATTAAATGATGCAGGTTCTCATGCCCTTTGGGACGTACATTTTTTGGTTCCTTTTTGACGCATAGCGTGCCGAATTAATTTCGTTGAGCTTTTCTTTAGGAATACTTTTCAGAATCATACATTTGTGTTAAATTGGGACAAAAACTTACAGAATAATTGACTATTATCAAAAATTATGATATAATTTTTAACTGTGAAAATTTGAGAAAAACTAAATGGTGTCAGATTGGTGTCAAGCCAGTTATGAAACTCTTGAAAATAAAGGAGATTTGAAACAAATGAAATTAGGTATAGTAGGTTTGCCAAACGTAGGCAAAAGTACGCTTTTTAACGCAATAACAAAGGCAGGTGCTGAATCCGCAAACTATCCCTTCTGTACAATAGAGCCTAATGTTGGTATTGTAAGCGTACCCGATGAACGTCTTGACGTACTTGCAAAAATGCACAACTCTGCAAAAATTGTTCCTGCAGTTATAGAATTTGTTGATATTGCAGGTCTTGTAAAGGGTGCAAGCCGCGGTGAAGGTTTGGGAAACAAGTTCCTTTCTCACATACGTGAGGTAGATGCAATTGTTCACGTTGTACGCTGCTTTGAGGACAAAAACATTGTTCACGTTGACGGAAGTGTGGATTCTATCCGCGACGTTGAAACAATAGAACTTGAGCTTATATTTGCAGACGTTGAGTCTGTGGAAAAGAGAATTGACCGTTCAAAGAAAAATGCAAAGGGTGGCGACAAGAAGTTCCTTGCAGAAGCAGAATTCTTTGAAAGAGTAAAGGCTCATCTTGAGGGTGGAAACCCTGTAAGAACAATGGAAATGTCCGAAGACGAAAAGGAAATGATGAAGGAAGTATTCCTGCTTACAACAAAGCCTGTTATATTTGCGGCTAATGTTTCCGAGGACGAGCTTTCAGGCGGTTATGCAGACAACGAAAACTTTAAAAGACTAAGCGACTTTGCAAAGGACAAGGGCTGTGAAATTATCCCTGTTTCTGCGAGAATTGAAGAAGAAATCTCCCAGCTTGATGACGAAGAAAAGGCTGAATACTTATCAGAACTTGGCATTGAAGAATCAGGTCTTGACAGACTTGTACGTGCAAGCTACAGACTTTTGGGGCTAATCAGTTACCTTACAAGCGGCGAGCCTGAAACAAGAGCATGGACTATTGTAAACGGCACAAAGGCTCCACAGGCTGCAGGCAAAATCCACACAGACTTTGAACGTGGCTTTATACGCGCAGAAGTTGTTGCATACGATGACCTCGTAGAGTGCGGAAACCTTGTTGCCGCAAGAGAAAAAGGACTTGTTCGTTCCGAAGGTAAGGAATATGTTATGAAAGACGGCGACGTTGTTTTATTCCGTATAAATGTCTGATATAAGAGGGTAAAATTATGATAGGTATTATCGGTGCAATGGATGTTGAAGTTGACGGCATCAAGAAAAATATTGAAAATTTAAAAACAGAAGAAATTTCAGGTATTAAATTCTGCACAGGCTCACTTTTCGGCAAGGATGTTGTAGTGGCAAAATGCGGCGAGGGTAAAGTAAATTCCGCAATGACCGCACAGACTATGATTTTAAAATACAACCCCAAATTTATAGTTAATTCCGGTGTGGCAGGCGGTTTACATCCTGAAATGAAGGTTACGGATATTGCCATTGCGGAAAATGTATGTGAACATGACTTTGACATTTCCCCGCTTGGCTACGAACCGGGCTTTGTTCCCCAGGTTGAAGGCATTAAAGTTGCTTGTGACGAAAAGCTCAATTCGATTATTGAAGCCTCCGCAAACAAGGTTTGCAAAAGCAAAATTTTCAAAGGCACAATAGCATCAGGCGACCAGTTTATAGCATCCGATGCACAACGAAACAGAATCAAAAACCTTTTCGGTGCAATAGCTGCCGAAATGGAGGGTGGAAGCATTGGACATATATGCACACTTAACAACACAAAATTCACCGTTTTACGTGTTATATCCGACAACGCAGACGGCAGTGCAGATATGAGTTTTGAGGAATTTGCAAAAAAAGCTTCGGAAATTTCAATAAACATTATGCTTGAATTTGTAAAATCAATATAATTTCAAAAGAACTGCAAATGCAGTTCTTTTTCTTTGTTTATGTGAATAAGATTAAATATACTTATTGATATGAACGGAGAGTGAAAACAAGTGGAAAGCTTGCTTAACAACAATTATGCCGCCGTGGTAGGTAATTTGGAAAGTGAATTTACATTCAGTCACGAAAGCTACGGCGAATGCTTTTATTCTTTTTCGGTAAAAATACCCAGACTTTCTGAAAGTGCGGACATTATAACGGTTACGGCATCGGAACGGATTTTATGTGATGAAGACTATAAAACAGGCGACAAAGTAAAAATTGTAGGACAGTTCAGGTCCTACAACAACTACACGGATATCGGAAACAAATTGATTCTGACACTTTTTGCAAAGACAATGGAAAAAGCAGAAAGCGAAAGATATTTAAATGAAATTGTTTTAAACGGTTTTTTGTGCAAAGAGCCCGTTTACCGAACAACTCCATTTGGCAGAGAAATAACAGATATTTTGCTTGCAGTAAACCGCACACACAACAAGTCAGACTACATACCCTGCATAGCCTGGGGCAGAAATGCAAAATTCGCCCAACGTCTGCAGGTAGGTGACAATATTGTTGTAACAGGCAGAATGCAAAGCAGAGATTATCAAAAAAAGCTTGAGGATGATATTATTACAAAAACTGCATACGAAATTTCAATTTCTAAAATTGAAACCGATGTTCACGCAAAAATAAACGGTATATAAAAACACACTTGGCTTTTGCCAAGTGTGTTTCAAATTAATTATTCAAATAAAATTCTTTATACCATTGTGCAAATTTTCGTAAACCTTCACGAAGACTTGTTGATGGTTTGAAACCAAAATCACGTTCTAGAGCCGATGTATCTGCATATGTAACAGGAACATCTCCTGCCTGCATAGGAACAAGCTCCTTGTGTGCTTCAAAATCATAATCTTCAGGAAGAACACCTGCAGAAACAAGTTCCTGCTGCAATATATCAACAAAATCCAAAAGATTTTCAGGACTACTGTTACCGATATTATAAACTCTGTATGGTGGCAATGGTAATCCGTCTTCACCATCTTCTTTTTCGGGTGCACACTCCATAACCCTTTTTACTCCTTCAACAATATCGTCTACAAAGGTAAAGTCACGTTTGCAATTACCAAAATTAAATATTTTTATTGTTTCACCATTCAAAAGCTTATTTGTAAAACCAAAATAAGCCATATCAGGTCTGCCAGCGGGACCGTAAACGGTAAAAAACCTAAGTCCTGTTGATGGAATATTATAAAGCTTTGAATACGAATGTGCCAGAAGCTCGTTGGATTTTTTTGTTGCCGCGTATAGAGAAACCGGATTATCTACCTTGTCATCTGTTGAATAAGGTATCTTTTTGTTAGAACCATATACAGAAGAGCTTGATGCATATATAAGATGTTCTACAGGATAATTTCTACAAGCCTCTAAAATATTATAAAAGCCTATGATGTTCGATTCAATATACACATCAGGATTTGTAATTGAATATCTTACACCTGCCTGTGCAGCAAGATTCACAACAACGGAAGGCTTATATTCTTCAAAAATGCTGTCTATAAGAGGCTTGTCCGCAATACTACCACGAACCAAAGTCCAATTACTCTCATTTTTTTCAGCAACAAGCTTTTCAATTTCCGAAAGTCTGTATTCCTTTATGGAAACATCATAATAATCATTAATATTATCTACACCAATAATATTAACATTATCATATGAATTTAAAAGCTCCATAACAAGGTTTGCTCCAACAAAGCCGGCAGCCCCTGTTACAATTATTGTTTTGTTGTTAAGATCCACATTAGGTGTCAGCATATTATTCCTTTATACTCCTTCTGTACTTTTTCATAACTTTCAAGATTTCCTATATCATATCTTGAACCTGGCATTTCAAAAGCATAAACGGATGATTTTTTACACATCCAGGAAACCAAGCTTCCAGGGGCATCTACACCGCATCCGTCAGCTATTGCTGCATCAATTTTTGCAATGTCATCTTTTTTATAGAAATAAAACGGTGGACAACACCAGTTTGATTTAGGGTTTTGAGGTTTTTCCTCCATATTAACTACCAAATCATTTTCTGCGAGTTCTAAAACTCCGCATTTTTGGAGTCTTTTTTCTTCACTCTCAAAATATCTCATTACAGCACTTGCATTTTTAAGTTCAGCATAATTTATAAATTTATTAAGTGAGAAATCAAGCACATTATCCCCTGCAATAATAAGCATATCATCATTAAGATTAAGTTTATCTATTGCAAATTTAATATCTTTTACCGCACCAAGGCGTGTTTCGTTTGTGCTTGTACCGTCATCAACAACGGTAATTTTATATGGTTTAGTCTTTGCCCAATCCTCAAAATGCTGTGCAAATTTATGGTTTGAAATAACAACAAACTCGCTTACCTTACCACCTGCATTAATATCATCTGCAAGGTGGTCAAGTATTGTCTTTTCCCCAACCTTCAAAAGAGGTTTGGGGAAATTTTCAGTTAAAGGATAAAGTCTTGTGGCATATCCTGCCGCCAATATTAAACAAATCATTTTAAATCTCCTTATTTTATTTTACAACCGTCTGCAGATTTACAGAAATGAACAGAAAAAGTATCCTTATACTGTGGGAACATTTCAAGATATTTTTCGGTCACGGTTTTTTCGATGCTTTTTTTATAGCTTGGGTCAATAAGCGCCATACAACAACCCTTGAAACCTGCTCCGCTGAAACGTCCGCCGTATATTCCGTCGGTATGAAGCATTATTTCATATATAGCTTTAAGCTCCGGTGAACCTGTTTCCCAATTTTCTATTGAACTTTTGCCACTTTCAAAAGAAAGTTTGCCATATGTTTCAATATCTCCCTTTCTCCATGCTTCTGCACCGGCTTCAACTCTTGCAAATTCAGTATACCAATGCTCTGCACGCCTTGCCCATTGTTCGGGTAATCTGTCTTTATATTTAAGATATATCTCATATGGAACATTGCGAAGATACGCTTCGTTAAATTTACCGTATTCCATTCCTGCATAAGCCATAAGTGCATATGCAGAACTTCTGCATTCATCTACTCGCATATTAAATGCGGAACCTGCCAATGAGCGTTCTACACCACTAAAGAAAATTGCAATTTCATATGGTTTCATATCAGGATTTTGCGGAATAAGTTCATAAGTATCATCAAAAGTATCCAGATACAAAAGATGCTTTTTCTTGCTGTATACTTCACAGGATTGGTCAAGCTTTCCGCAGGAAACACCAACATAGTCATTTTCTGCAGAAAGTGCAGTCATAATAAGTTCCTGTTTGGAAATCTTTATTTTGTTTACGGTACAAAGTGCAGACAAAAAAGCAATAATAACTGCCGCAGATGAGGAAAGTCCTCCAATTGGCAAGCTGCCTTCAATAACACCGCAAAGACCAATTTCAAGATTGTGGTTTTTAGACAGGGCAAAAACTGCACCCCTAAGATGGTCTGCCCAATCATTTTGCGGAACCTTAGGTACACTTAATACGTGAAACTGTGCCCGCTTATCAAACTGCATAGATACAAGTTCAATAACCCCGTTTT
>JAZQIO010000080.1:0-17433 GCA_045541135.1 Clostridia bacterium | reverse complement strand
AAGCAAAAAATAGCCAACCGCTTTAGCGGTAGCTAAGAGTACGCTTGCGGTTGGCAGATTATTCGGTGGACTTTCAGTCCAGCCAGTAACAGCGGCTTATAGCCGCAGAGCAAACTACCGGCTTAGCCGGTAGTTATGATTCGGCCCGGACTTTTTTACATTCCTTTTTAACCTTATTTTAACTTTGCCCATTTAAAATATCTTTATACTTGGAGGTGTTTAAGTGGCTATAGAAGTATTTAACAGATGCGAGCACAAATACATAATAGACAAAGAAACCTTTAAAAAGGCAATAAAAATACTTGATGACCATATGGATATGGATTCACACAACAAGGATTATACACCGTATACTATTTCCAATATTTACTTTGACACTCCTGATGATTATCTTATAAGAACATCCTTGGGAAAGCCTGAATACAAGGAAAAGCTGAGGCTTAGGTCATACGGAATTCCTGATGAAAATTCAATGGTGTTTCTTGAAATCAAAAAGAAGTTTGATGGTGTTGTAAACAAGAGAAGAACAAAATTGAAGCTTGAGGAGGCTTACGAGTTTTTAAAGTCAGGAAAAGCTCCCCCGCCCAAGGAGTATATGAACCTTCAGGTGCTTCGTGAACTTGAATATTTTCTGAAAATTTATAATTTGTCGCCAAAGGTGTATCTGGCATATGACAGGATTGCATATTTTGAAAAAAACAACAAGGACCTTCGCATATCCTTTGACATGAATATACGGGCAAGGAGGCATGACCTTGCTCTGGAAAAAGGGGATTATGGCGAAAGACTGTTGGCTGAAGATGTTTACATTATGGAAATTAAAACATCTCTGGCAAAGCCGCTGTGGCTTACTCATATGCTTACAGAACTTGAGGTAAAAAGAAAAAGATTTTCAAAATACGGTATGGAATTTAAAAATATGATAATTCAAAGGGAATATAATGAGGTGATTTAAATGGATAATTTATTTAACAATATTTTAGCAAATGTTACTGAAGGGATTACAGTAGGCTCGGCAATTATAACTATGATTGTTGCTGTTTTGTTTGGCCTTGCCATAGGCTTTACATACTACAAAACACAGGAGGATAATTATCAGCGGAGCATGGCTGTAACACTTTTGATGCTTCCTGTTATACTGTCGGTAATAATTGTGTTTGTAGGCAGTAATATTGCAAGGGCATTCAGTCTGGCGGGAACACTTTCAATTATACGTTTCAGAAGTGCCCCGGGAGACCCTAAGGACATAGGCTTTATATTTTTTGACATTGCGGCAGGGCTTGCATGCGGTGTGGGACTTTACGGCTACGGAGCACTTTTTGTTGCAATTTTATGCATTATAATGATAATTACTGAAAAAGCAGGACTTTTTGAAAAGAAATCAGCAAATAAAACTTTAAAAATCACTATTCCTGAAAATCTTAACTATCAGGGTGCATTTGATGAAATACTGGAAAAATACACGAAAAAATATACACTTACAAGGATTAAGACCACTGACTTGGGTTCGCTTTTTGAACTTGAGTATAATGTTATAATGGAAAAAGATGAGAATGAACAGGAATTTATAAATGAACTACGGTGCAGAAACGGAAATCTTAACATTACACTTGTACTTTCTGCACCGTTAAAAATGAAAGGATGAGGATAATGAAAAAGTTAATGTCTTTTATCTTGATTTTTGCCATTGTAGCATCAATGCTTGCTGCACCAACTGTTTTGGCAGATAAGGATATTGCGGTAGAGCTTGACGGTAAAACTATTGACTTTGATGTAAAGCCCGAAATTATTGGCGGAAGAACTATGGTTCCTTTACGAAAAATATTTGAAGAAATAGGAGCTTTTGTAAAATGGGATAATGATTCACAAACAGTATCTGCACGAAAAAATTCAAAAACCATAACACTTGTTATCGGTTCAGCAGATTTGCAGTTGGATAAGGGGAAAACCGATGAAGCAGGAAATTCTATTGTGGAAACTGTTGCACTGGACGTTCCAGCAACCGTTGTATCAGGCAGAACTTTAGTGCCTGCCCGTGCAATATCCGAAAGCTTTGGGCTTGATGTTGAATGGGATGAAGAAAATAATAAAGTTATTATTACATCCAATGAAGACGAGGATGACACGTGGAAGGAAAATACGGGAGCCATAAATCTTGATAATATGACTTATGATGGCAAAGGTATTGAAATATCGGATAATCAGATTAAAATTACGTCAGGCGGTGATTATACCCTGAAGGGAACACTTGAGGAGGGAAATATCACAATTTCAACAAATGAAAAGGTTAGGCTTCGCTTAAGTGGGGTAAAAATTACGTCAAGTAACAATCCTTGTGTTTGTTTTGAGAATGCAGATAAGGCATATATAACCCTCTCTGACGGTACGGAAAATTATCTTGTTGCCAAAAATTCAGAAGACGGTGCAATTTATTCAAAAGAAAACCTCGAAATAAAGGGAGGAGGAAATCTTGAAATAGATTCCGTAAATGGTCACGGAATAAAGGCGTCGGATAATCTTAATATTGAAAATGGCGCAATTAAAATAAATGCGACATCCGACGGTATTCACATAAATGATACTTTTAAAATGACAGGCGGAGCAGTTAATATAGTAGCCATAGGTGACGGAATTGACTGTGAATCCATTGTTGACATTTCCGGCGGAATAATTAATATTGAAACAAACGGTGTTCCCTTTGAAACAGAACAGCCTGCAACGGAAAGTACACAGCAAATGTCATTTGGCAGAATGTGGGAAGAAACAGCAGATGTGGAATTTGAAAAATCTACAAAGGGTATAAATGCTGAATGGATGATGAAAATATCGGGCGGTGAATTTAATATAAACTCTGCATCTCATACCATTCATTGTCAGGATGAAATTGAAATAACCGGCGGAATATTTACATTATCTTCAAAATATGACAAGGGGATATCTGCTCACGGAAACATTACTATAAATGGTGAAGATACGGTTATTTATGTAACAAAATCCACAGAAGGTATCGAAAGTAAAAAGATAATGACAATAAATAATGGAGTTATTAAGGTTATTTCCGCTGACGATGCCATTAATGCAACAGGCGGAAACACAGGAATGATGGTGCCCGATGAAAACTTTGGAGTAGACCGTCTGCCTCCGGAGGTTTTCGAAAGAGCACCGAGACCGGGAAACGGAAAATTTATTCCACCTTTTGAAAGACCTGAAAATGGTGAGTTTGTGCCACCTGATGCTGACGGACAAATTTCTCAAAGACCACCAATGGATGGAAACTTTGGAGGTATGGAAAGAAATATGAAAGAATGTCTGGTAATTAACGGTGGGTACTTTGAACTTTGCGGCGGTGATGACTGCATTGATGCTAACGGGAATATATCGATTAACGGCGGTACAATAAAGGCTTCCAATACAGTAGGTACTTTCTTCGGTAATTTTGGTGTAATAGATTCTGACGGACAGACCGTAATAAGTGAAAATGCGGAAATTATACTTGCATCGGGAATGGGTAACGAAAGAGTTTTGGAACTTTCACAAAATACAATTACTGTTTACTTTGGTAATCAGCATAGTGAAGGTGAAAAAATTTCGGTTACGGACGGTAGCGGAAATACTGTATATGAATATGTACCGGAATGTGATTTCAAGGCAGTTTTAATTGCATCAAAAAATATTAAAACAGGTGATAAATATATGATTATAGCAGGAAATGAAGCCTTTGAGGTTGAAATTACAGACCAAAGTACTGTTGCCGGCACACAGCCCAACAGAATGGGTGTTGGCAGAGGACAAAGAATGCAGTAATATAAAACGGCTTTGCTTTTTTAGTAAAGCCGTCAATTTACTTTATGGAAAAAATGTTGTAAAATGTATGTAAGGCAGGTGATTTTATGAGACTTTTAATTGTAGAGGATGAAAAAAATCTTAACAAGACACTTACCGAAAGACTTACAAAGGCGGGTTATACTATTGACAGCTGTTTTGACGGCGAGGATGCTTTGTATTATATAGAAAACACTCAGTATGACGGAATTATACTTGATGTGATGATTCCGAAAATAAGTGGATTAGAGGTTCTTGGCATAATACGAAGCAAAAAAATATTAACCCCTGTTTTGATGCTTACTGCAAGAGATTCGGAAGAGGATGTTATAACGGGACTTGACAAAGGTGCAAATGACTACCTTACAAAGCCATTTTCCTTTGGTGTGCTTTGTGCCAGAATAAGGGCAATGTTAAGACCGAAGGACAGTATTTGCAACATACTTGAGGTAGGGGATTTAACGATTGATACAGAAAAAAGAGTTGTTACAAGAAACGGTAATATTATAGGCCTTTCCTCAAAGGAATATGCGGTGCTGGAATTTCTTGTACGTAACAAAGGTATTGTGCTTTCAAAGGAAAAAATAGAGGAAAATATAAACAATTACGAATATGAAGGTACTTCCGATGTTGTTAAGGTGTACATTCATCACCTTCGTAAGAAAATTGACGGCAATTACAATAAAAAATTACTTCATACAGTAAAAAATGTGGGATATGTTATAAAGGAATTTTAATTATGAAAAAGATTACTTCAATAAAAGCCCGTATAACCATATGGTATACAACATTAATGTTTATATTGATTGCCTTTGTGCTTATTCTTGTGGGAACGGTTTCATACAAGCAGGCAATTGACAATGTTGAAAAGGATGTTGTGCTTCGTGTTTCAATAATATCCGAAAAAACAGGTAAGGGTCCTATGGGTATGTTTCATACGGTAAACAGCAATAGGGATTTTAAAAATGTTTCAATATATGACACAGATGGGGAATATATCGCAGGGCAGTATATGTACGATGTTGCTAACATAGAATTCAAAGAGGGCAAACCTCGTCGTGAAACTGTTGACGGGAAGGAATATGTTGTATATGATATAAAAAAAGTTGCACCGCCCGGAATGCACGGAGGATTCTGGATAAGGGGTTTTGAATCTGTAAATTCAACAGTTATATTGGGACGTTCTGCCTATACAAGTATATTGATTATTGTTCCGATAGTTTTACTTTTAACTGCTCTTGGAGGATTTTACATCACCCGCAAGGCCTTTATGCCTATAAACAACATAGTGCATACAGCAAACAGCATTTGTGAGCAAAATGATTTGAAACAGAGAATTGACATTTCACCGGATGCTAAAAAGGATGAGCTTAATAATCTTTCGGTTACCCTAAATAATATGCTGGATAAAATAGAAAATCTGGTGCTTCAGGAAAAACAGTTCACTTCTGATGCATCTCACGAGCTTCGCACACCAATAAGCGTGATTTTGGCACAGGGCGAATATCTTTTGGATATTGCAGATACTGTGAAGGAAAAAGAACTTGCACAAACTATTGTGGATAAAGCAAACCAGATTTCAAAGCTGGTTTCTCATCTTTTGCTTATGGCAAGAATAGACGGCAACAGACAAAAGCTGAAGTACGAAAATGTGGACGTTTGCTTGATTGCGGACATCGCTACCGAAAATGTAAAGGGTATGGCAGATGCAAAGAATATTGATGTTTCTGTGGATATAACTGAAAATACCTTTGTGTATGCAGATGAAATTCTTCTTATGAGTGTTCTGGAAAATTTAATCTGCAACGGAATAAAATATGGTGTTGAGGGTGGTAATGTAGCTGTGACCGCCAATACTGAGGGTGGATTCGTAAACATAACCGTAAAGGATGACGGAGTCGGTATTCCAAAGGAACATATTGATAAAATATGGGGGCGTTTTTACCGTTTGGATAATGTGCGGAATGATGAATACGGAAGTAACGGGCTTGGACTTTCTATGGTAAAAAGCATAGTCGAGCTTCACGGAGGCAAGGTATCGGTTGAAAGTGTAATAAACAAAGGCTCGGTTTTTACTGTTCGGTTACCTTTATTTAATAAAAATAACTAAAATGAATAATATTTTTATAAAATTTCTATTCAAGTGGTAAAAAATTGCATAAATACTTAATTTACTATTGAAATATGAAAAAATTAGGTGTAAAATATTCATATAATAGAATTGGAGGAGTTAAAAATGTTCAAAAATGCATATTTGGAAAATTTGATGGAAACAGTTATAAAGCGTAATCCTGCTGAACCTGAATTCCATCAGGCAGTACGTGAAGTACTTGAATCTTTGGAACCGGTTATCGATGCTCATCCGGAATATATTGAAAAAGGTGTTATTGACAGCCTTGTAGAACCTGAAAGAGTTATTTACTTCAGAGTTCCTTGGATAGATGACAACGGCAAGCCACAGATTAACCGCGGGTTCCGTGTACAATTCAACAGTGCAATTGGTCCTTACAAGGGTGGACTTAGATTCCATCCGTCAGTTTACTCAGGTATTATTAAGTTCCTTGGCTTCGAACAGATTTTCAAAAACTCACTTACAGGGCTTCCTATCGGCGGCGGTAAGGGTGGTTCTGACTTTGATCCTAAGGGTAAATCAGACAACGAAGTTATGAGATTCTGCCAGAGCTTTATGACAGAACTTAGCAAGTACATCGGTGCTGACACAGACGTACCTGCAGGTGATATCGGTGTAGGTGCACGTGAGATCGGTTATATGTTCGGTCAGTACAAAAGACTTCGTGATGAATATACAGGTGTTCTTACAGGTAAGGGCTTGACATACGGCGGTTCTTTGGCTCGTACACAGGCTACAGGCTATGGTCTATGCTATTTCACAGACGAAATGCTTAAAGAAGCAGGCAAGTCATTTAAGGATGCAACAGTAGTTATTTCAGGTTCAGGTAACGTTGCTATTTATGCTTGTGAAAAGGCTATGACTTTGGGTGCAAAGGTTGTTGCAATGAGTGACTCTAACGGTTACATCTACGATGCAAACGGTATCGACCTTGACGCTGTAAAGGAAATTAAGGAAGGTAGAAGAGGCAGAATTAAGGAATATGTTGAAACACATCCAAATGCTGAATACCATGAAGGTTGCTCAGGCATCTGGGGTATTAAGTGTGACATCGCTCTTCCTTGTGCTACACAGAACGAAATTAACGAAGAATCAGCTAAAAAGCTTATTGCTAACGGTTGCTATGCGGTAGCAGAAGGTGCTAACATGCCTTCTACTCCTGAAGCTATCGCTGCATTCCAGGGTGCAGGCTTGTTGTTTGGTCCTGCAAAGGCTGCAAACGCAGGCGGTGTTGCTACATCTGCTCTTGAAATGTCACAGAACAGCATGAGATACAGCTGGACATTCGAAGAAGTAGATGCAAAGCTTCACGATATTATGGTTAACATCTACAAAAACACAAGTAAAGCTGCTGCAGATTACGGTATGGCAGGCAACTTTGTTGCAGGTGCTAATATCGCAGGCTTCTTGAAGATTGCAGAAGCTATGAAGGCTCAGGGCTTGGTATAAAAATAACAAAGGACAGCGGATGCTGTCCTTTTTATTTTTAGTGAATAGTTATGGGGATGCTTTGAATCGCCCCTTGACTATTTGTTTATTCTAAGATCATTTCCCAAAAATCTTACAAGCTCAAAGTTGCCCATAATTCTTGATGAAATACGCTGGGAATATGTTGGCTCAAGCTGTGTGGGATTTAAGTTTGTACTTATAATCATATGTCGGTTTTCGTTTGTGCGAGAGTTTATAATGTCAAACAAAATACTGTCTGTATACTGTGTCCGAAACTCTGTGCCAAGGTCGTCTATAATAAGCAAATCGACACTTTGAATATAGTCTATTATGCCCTTTGCTTCGGCAGATGAATCCCTGCCGAATTTATAGTCTTCAAATATGGAGAAAAGTCGTGGAGCAGATGTGTAGTACACATCTTTTCCTTTTTTGATAAACTCTCTTGCTATACATTCGGATGTAAAGGTTTTTCCAAGCCCGGTACTTCCAAATAATAAAAGCTGTCTGGAAATTGAGGAATCAAAGTCGGAATATCTTTCTGCAATACTTTTAACATTTTTTGCAATATCTCTGGGTGATGCATTATATTCTGCAATTACTGTGTCGGGATAAAGCATTATATCAAATTTATCAAAGCTGTGCATTTTGTCCGCACGGATATTTGACTTTTTCTGCATATACTTCTGTAATTTTTCATAATAGCACTCACACCATTTATTGTTGTAATTGCCCTTGTCTTTACAACGTGGACAGTTATATATTTCGTCCATAAAGTTAGACGGGATACCTGCTTTGTGCAAAATATTATTTTTTTCATTTACAAGCTTTTCGGTGTTGGTTTGCAGATTTTTTATAATTTCTTCCGGCTGTGCACCTGAACTTAATATGCTTTTGCATGCCTTAAGTGATATTGTTGAAAGTTCTTCGTCTATTTCCTTAATTCTCGGAAAATGGTTATACACCTGTGTCTTGTTGTTTTTTTGTGTAGCTTCGTTGGTTGCACGTATAAATTCATATTCACGCATTATATCGTTGTGAATATCGCTTTTGAAACTATCCATTTTTTTCACCTTCCTTAAGTCTTGCAAGCTGTTTTCTTAAAGCTTCCATCTCAAGCTTTTTGTAGTCGATGTTACCTGAGGGCTCAAAGTTATTGAACTTTGTAGCCTTTGGTGTTGGAACGTCGTTAATTTTTTTTGGCTTGGTTTTGCCGTCTTTCCAGTTGACAAGAATACCGTGCATATAGTTGGCGGAATATTGTTTTGTGCGGTTAACACATTCCTCATATGCCCGCATAAGCTCATCATCTTTCGGCTTTATTTCGTGATGCCACAAATCAAAAATTTGTTTTTCTGTTTGTGTTAGTGCTCTGTCTATTCCAAACATTCTTTTTAGTTTGTTGCGGTAAGCCTCGTCGCTTTTTAAAGCGGCAATTATTTTTTCTGCATCCTGATATGTTTTTGCACCCTGCTCAAGTATTTTTTCGGCGGTGCGTTCCATATATCTTACCTGTGGTTTATTAATTTTTTTAACATAGTTTGCAATAAGTATTATGGTAGATATGTCAAGCCCGACAGTTTTGTACATCCATGCCAAAGTCCGACAATTACCCAAGGTTAATGCCTTACCCAAAACAGTTTCAACAGTGTCACGTAAAAATTCAAAATCCTTATCTGTTTTAAAAAGCTCGTTAATTTCCTTTGAGGTATATTCCGGCTTTTTTTCTGACGGCTCAACTTTGGCGTTAAATATGTTAAATCCTGCATCTGTCCAGTATTTTACGGCACTTTCAACTGTGTTTATGTCTATTTTTAAAGCCGTTGATATTGAAGACAGCGAGCAAAATTCTGTTTTGTCCTTGTGACGGTATGCGTAAAGGTACACCATAGCATATTCCGGTTTTGCCTTCAATATGTAATTGTCAACAAAATTCAGTGGTAATGTAAATTCCTGCATATCATTTTCTCCGTTTCAAATCATTTGTGGACACAATAAGGGTACTATTACAGTTTAACACAAAAAAACAAATGTGTAAATATAAAGTTTTTGGTTGAATTTTATGTCGTAATATGCAATAATATGGACGGAGGTACATATATGAACATATTTGCTTTGGTATGTATTGTGTTTCTTTTAGGATGCTTTTGCGGAATTAAATTTGCAACAATAAATATTTTGTTTATAGTAATGGCTGTACTTGCTGTCTTTGCGGTAAAGCTTGTTGTTTTTAAAACCGTAACGTCAGCTAATATGTGCGTTATGGCAATTGTGGTTGCCTTTTGCATAGGATCGGCTTTCGGAGCATATTACGATCATAAAACTTTCGGTAAGGTTTATCCTTTGTGCGGAACAGAAGTAACCCTGCAGGGTACAGTGACAGATGTTGAGGAAAGTCGCTTTGTGGCAGATACGGATCTGGGAAATATTACGGCGTACAATTACATAAATAAAGAAGTGAATAAGGGGGATGTTGTCAGAATATCGGGCATTTTTTCGGCTTATGAAACGGCACAGTACAACGGCGATTTTGATAGCAGACTTTATTATGCGGTCTACGGAATTGTAGGCTATGTGGAATGTGAATACATAACAGTAACAGGACATAAAGATGTAAATTCTTTGTGGGATATAGGAATACCCCTAAGGGAAAGGATACGGGAATTTATAAACAGAACTGGTGCATCCGGACAAAGCAAAGGCTTTGTTATTGCATTGCTTACAGGTGATGGGGATTATATGGATGAGGATGTGAAAAATGCATTCAGCATTACCGGCACGTCTCATGTTACGGCTGTTTCGGGATTGCATATGGGAATTTTTCTTTCCTTTTTTATTTTGTTTTCAAGAGGATTTCGGAAAAACAGAATTGCAAATGCCCTTCTTATGATAATACTTGTGGTTATGTACACACTGTTTATAGGAGAGCGTGCATCTGTGCTTCGCGCAGGAATTATGACGGTTTCCGGCTACTGTGTGTTTGCAATGAGAAGGAGAAGCGACCCTTTGGTGAATCTTGTAATAGCGGGGATTATAATATGTCTTGTAAACCCCTATTATGTAACTTCTCCGGGATTTCAAATGTCTTTTATTGCAACACTGGGACTTGTAATTTTTGCAGAACATTTTAAACATCAGCTAATAGCTGTGCCCCTGATAGCCACAGTCTTTATGCTGCCGGTTACACTGTTTTATTACGGAACATTTTCAGTTACCACAGTGTTTGCCAACATAATTGTTGTATTTCTTGTTCCGCTTGTTGTTTTATTTGGATACATAGGGTGCTTAATACCTTATTTTATGTATATTTCATTTGGTGTTGGAGAGCTTATAATAATTATAGTAAGATTTTTTGCATCATTGAAGTTTTTACATTTTTACATTCCGGCACCTACTATAAGACAGTTTGTAATGTGTATTATTGCTGTTTGCGGAGCATATTTTGCTTTTGCTGAAAAGCGTTATCGTAAAATGCTTGTTACGCTTTTGGCAATTTCGGTTATTTATGTAAACGGAATACTTAGTACGGGGACAGGGGAAGTTGTAAGTACCGTAAGGTTTATTAACAGCGGAAACTATAATATGCATCATATAACCACGGAAGGCGGAAGTGATATTTTAGTTGATTGCGGATTTGATGCCGCGGATTATGCCTTAAGGCTTGGCGTTGATAATATTTTTGCGGTAATTATTACAGATACTTCCGCAAAAAGATACAACGGACTTGAAGAACTGTGTGATGTCAGAAAGGTAAAATATGTTGTTTTACCGTCAGAGCTTAAAGAAGAAAAATTCCACCTTGAAAATTGCGAGGTTTTATATTATAATCAAAATGATTATAAATTTTATATAGACAATGTAAAATTCAGATTTTATTCCAAAGACGGTGAAAAAAGCTTGCTTATACAGATTTATGATGATGTTGTGGCAGTGCCTTTGGATAAAACCGTTTCAGATGCGGGAAGCTGTACTGTAATAAGCGTACCGGACAAATGCAAGGATATCAGCATAGCGGCAGAAAATAATGCTGCCTCGTATTATGTGCACCCTACATATAACTACACTTATTACGATAACGAAAACAAATATATAACATCACAGGTGGGAATGGTAAGTATTGTCTTTAAGGAAGGAGAAAAACCTGAAATCAGGTGACGGAGGTGAATGCATTGATAAATGTGGCAAAATTCAAACAGCAGCTTAAACAGGGTCAATTGAAAAATCTGTATTTTTTCTGCGGTGAAGAAAAATATCTTGTAGATATGTATGTAAAAAAAGTTACGGATATGGCTTTGGGCGACGGGCTTCGTGAATTTAATTACAGCTATTATAACGAAGATAACGAAAGCTACGAAAATTTTGTTAACGATGTTGAAGCATACCCTACGATGTCTGAAAAAAAGGTAGTAATTCTTAAAAATACAAAGTTTGTAAAATTAAAAGATTATCAAAAGCCACTTGCCGAAGTTCTTGGTAATATTCCCGATTATGCCGTTGTTATAATTATAGAGGATGAGGCATCAAAGCTTAAAAAGGCAATTACGGATGTTATTAATAAAAAAGGTGAAATTGTAGAATTTAAAAAGCAGGGCGTAGCAGACCTTCGGGCATGGGTATCAAGACAGCTTGCAGTAAAAAACAAAAGCATAAATCCTGCAGATGCCGAATATCTTATAAACCTTTGCGAAAGGTCACTTGAAAAGCTTTCCGTAGAGTGTGATAAGCTTTCCTCCGCGGCAGAAGATGCTGTAATATCACGTAAGCTTATTGACGAGCTTGTAAAAGTTCCTGTTGAGTATAAAATATTTGAAATGTCAGACTATCTGCTTTCGGGAAATTCTCAAAAGGCTTACGGTATTTTAAATGGATTTAAAATAAGTAAGGAACAGCCTATTGTTATATTTATAACCATATACAAACAACTTTCTGATATTTTAATGTTCCGTCTTTTAGGCGAGGAAGGGAAAAATGCGGCAGATTATCTGGCACCTAACAGAAAATGGCTTGCTTCAAAACTTGCCTCAGAATCTCGTCGTTATCCTAAGGAAAAATTACGTATGGGAATGCAGCTTTGTGCAGATTTTGACCGTAAGATAAAAGAGGGTAAAATAGACGGTTTTACTGCTCTTGAAATAATGATGGCAGAATTTTTAAAATAAATTTCAAAAAATACTTGCATTTTCAAAAAATATGTGTTAAAATATAATGCGGTTTAAAACGGATAGTCCTCTGTATACAAAGAGTATGCATGAATGTCTATGAAGAAAGGAAGATATATGATGAATATCTTGAACGAAATTGGTAAGGAACAGCTTCGTACTGACTTGCCACAGCTAAACGTTGGTGACACTGTTCACGTGTACATCAAAGTAAAAGAAGGTACAAGAGAAAGAATTCAGATGTTTGAAGGTACAATCATTGCTAAGAAGCATGGTGGTATTGCTGAAACTTTCACAGTACGCAGAGTATCATATGGCGTAGGTGTAGAAAAGACATTCCTTGTTCACTCTCCTAACATTGACCATATTGATATCGTTCGTAAAGGTAAAGTTCGTCGTGCTAAGCTATACTATCTACGTGATAGAGTTGGTAAGGCAGCAAAGGTTAAAGAAAGACTTTAATACGAATTCAAATTGGCGTAGTTGCAACGATTGTTGTAACCACGCCTTTTTACTTTTTTGTAAAATTTTTATAATTGTATGGTAAAATCTGAAAATGTGTGATAAAATATTCTATAAAGATTATTTTGTATCCGGAAAGGTGTGCTGTGTTATGGATAATGAATTTGAAAAGGAAAATATAAATGTTGACGGTGATGAACCGGAAACAGAGGAAATAACTGTTGAAAAAAGAAAGGGAACAAGTATGAAAAAAGAAATTATGGAATGGATAGTTGCTATTGTAATTGCATTTGTGGTTGCTTTTATAATTCGTACTTTCTTTTTTAATTTTGTTGCCGTAAGCGGAGGATCTATGGATGACACCCTTCACAATGGGGAAAGACTGGTTGTATCCAGATTCAACTATACTCCAAAGCAGGGCGATATAATTGTATTTACTCCGGATATGCATCCGGATACACCATACATTAAAAGGGTTATAGCAACGGAAGGGCAGACTGTTGACATTGATTCAAGAGGCATAGTTTATGTTGACGGTAAGGTGCTTGACGAGGATTACATCAAAAACACCACAACACTTAACGGTGATGTGCAGTTTCCGATTACTGTACCTGAAGATTGTGTCTTTGTAATGGGTGACAACCGTCAGGGCAGTCACGACGGCAGAAGCCTTGATGTTTCAAGTGTGGTTGAAAAGCCGGATGACGATGACTTGAAAACTAAATTTAAAATGTATAACGAAAAAACACAAACATTGGAAATACATGAAGAATATTTGTATTACGGCTGCGTTCATAAGGACGATGTTATGGGCAAAGCAGTGTTCAGATTCTGGCCAATGAGCAAATTTGGTACTTTAAAATAAGGATGATTTTTTATGAATATACAATGGTTTCCGGGCCATATGGCGAAAACCAGAAGGCTTATAACTGAAAATTTAAAATTGGTTGATATTGTTGTAGAGCTTAAGGATGCACGTATTCCCTATTCCTCAACAAATCCTATTTTGAAAGAAATTCTTGGCAACAAGCCAAGAGTTATTGCCCTTAATAAATGTGATATGGCAGATGAAAGGGCGTTAAAAGAATGGGTAGAATATTACAAAAGCCAGGGCATAACGGCGGTACCTGTTGACAGTATAAAAGGTACGGGCATAGGTACACTTAAAAACGAAATAAAAAATGCTTTGAGAGAAAAAACACAAAAAGAAATCGAAAAGGGAATGAAGGAACGTGACCCTCGTATGATGGTTGTGGGTATTCCTAATGTTGGGAAATCTTCATTTATAAATAAGCTTTCCGGCAGAGCCGGTGCCAAAACAGGTGACCGTCCCGGTGTTACTACCGCAAAGCAGTGGATACGCATAAGCGGAGGATACGAGCTTTTGGACACTCCCGGTATTTTGTGGCCTAAGTTTGAGGATGAATTCGTGGGCAGAAACCTTGCTTTTACAGGTGCTATCCGCGACGAGGTTTACGACATTGCCGAGGCGGCTTGCGAGCTTTGCACTCTTCTTGCACAAAAGGCACCCGAGACACTTTGTGAAAAGTACAAATTAACTTCTGTAGACGGCCTTATGGGACACGAAATATTATTTGATATAGGCAAAAAAAGAGGGTGTCTTATCTCCGGAGGCGATGTGGATTACGATCGTGCTGCAAGAATTTTGCTTGATGAATTCCGTGCGTGTAAATTAGGGAAAGTTGTACTTGAAACACCTGAGGATGTGAAAGAAATATGAACGACATAGAACGTGTAAATGAAATGTGGGCAATTGAAAATGGAAAAAAGGCTATGGGCTACAAGCTTATAGCAGGTGTAGATGAGGCGGGCAGAGGTCCTCTTGCAGGTCCTGTGTGTGTTGCGTCGGTTATATTGCCTGACGGTGCGTATCTTGAAAAAATAAATGATTCCAAAAAGCTTACGGATAAGGTTAAGGATAAGCTTTATGACGAAATTAAGGAAATTGCTGTTGCCTACAGCATAGTGCTTATTTCCCATGAGGAAATTGACAGGCTTAATATTTTAAATGCTACATTCAAGGGAATGTGTGATGCTGTAAATGAGCTTTCAGTAAAGCCCGATTTTGTACTGATAGACGGAAACAGAATAAAGGGTATGGAAATACCACATGAATGTGTAGTAAAGGGCGACAGCAAAAGCATATCCATTGCGGCAGCATCAATTCTTGCAAAGGTTACAAGAGACAGGTATATGATGGAGCTTGATGAAAAATATCCTGAATACAATTTCAAAAAGCATAAGGGATACCCAACCAAGGACCACTACGAGGCACTGAAAAAATACGGTGCTTCGGAAGTTCACAGAAAATCTTTTAATCTGAAGCTTGGGGAATAGTTATGGAAAAATATAAAAAAACCTTCGGAAATCATGGCGAAGATGCGGCGGTTAAATATTTAAAAAAGAATAAGTACATAATATTGGATAGAAACTTCAATGTTCATGGCGGCGAAATTGACATAATAGCAAAAAAAGGCGATTATGTCATTTTTGTTGAGGTTAAAACCCGAAGTAATGATGACTATGGCGGAGGGCTGGAGGCTGTAAATTACACCAAACAGCAAAGGATGATTAAGGCGGCACAGATTTACATGATGCGTCTTGGTGATGTGCCGGTAAGGTTTGATGTGGTGGTTGTAAACGGATTTATGAAGGGAAAAAAGTTTATAAAGGAAAATATTGAGCATATTGAAAATGCTTTTTGAGGCAAATTTGCTTACTTAAATATTATTTTTTTCAAAAATGCGGTTTGATACACGGATTTTTATGGGAATTTTATATAAATTTTGAAAAATTTGAATTTGGGTGTTGCATTTTCGCAAATTATGGTGTATTATATACTAAGACAATTTTAATTAAGGGGTAAAGACTATGGAATTATCAAGAAAGGCGTTACAGGTCAGCGCATCACCGACTCTTGCAATTGATGCAAAATTCAAGGCTATGAAAGCCGATGGAATCGATGTTATAGGCTTCGGTTGCGGTGAACCTGATTTTGATACACCTGAAAATATAAAAGAGGCGGCAATTAAAGCAATTCGCGAGGGTCAGACAAAGTACACACCTGCTTCAGGTACATTGGATCTTAAAAAGGCTATTTGCGAAAAGCTTAAAAGAGACAACGGTCTGGATTACACACCTGCAAATATTGTGGTGTCAAACGGTGCAAAGCATTCACTTATGAACGCATTTGATGCAATTATTAATCCCGGTGATGAAATTATTGTTCCGGCGCCTTATTGGGTAAGTTATACTGAAATGATTAAAATGGCAGACGGTGTTCCTGTTATTATAGAAACAAAGGAAGAAGACGGCTTTGAGTTTACACCTGAACAGCTAAAGGCGGCTATTACACCTAAAACAAAGGCTTTGGTGCTTAACAGCCCAAGTAATCCTACAGGTATGCTTTATGAAGAAGATAAGCTTCGTAAAATCGCAGAAATTATTGTTGAAAATGATATTTTTGTAGTTTCGGATGAAATTTACGAAAATCTTATTTATGACGGCAAAAAGCATGTAAGCATTGCATCATTTAATGAAGAGATAAAAGACAGAACAATTATTATAAACGGTGTTTCAAAAAGCTATGCAATGACAGGCTGGAGAATAGGCTTTACTGCAGCTAACGCACAGGTTACAAAGGCTATGGCAAATATGCAGAGCCATGCGGCATCTAACCCAAGCTCAATTTCTCAGGCAGCTGCATTGGAGGCTTACAACGGCACGCAGGATACTGTTGAAGAAATGAGAAAGGTCTTTGAAGAAAGACGTAACTATATGGTAGAACGTATTAACAGCATAAACGGTGTTTCATGCAAAAAGCCTGAAGGTGCATTTTACGTAATGATGAACATCAAAGACATTTTCGGCAGAGAAATAGGCGGTAAAGTTATTAACACTTCTGATGACTTCTGTGAAGTATTGCTTGAAAAGAGTCTTGTTGCTTTGGTTCCCGGTTCCGGCTTCGGTTGCGAAGGTTATGTAAGATGGTCTTATGCAACAAGTATGGAAAATATCGTTAAGGGTCTTGACAGACTTGAAGAATTTTTAAAATAAAATAAATTAAAATCCCAAGATATTTTGCATCGGGTTCCTAAGGACAGTTGATAGGAATACGAGCATTGCGAGGTAAGAAGATGAGGAAAACTCAGTAAAATGGGTTTTCCTCTTTTCTTTTTTATCCGCACATTCGTCAAAGTAAATGCCTTCTGATAAAATGAAGATACCAAATTTAAAGGAGGCGTTTGCGCTATGAAAGAAAAATTTATCGAAAACGGAATTGAGTATGTAAGAAACGGCGATTACTACATTCCAAACCTAAAGGCACCCGAAGGAACTTACAATATCGGTAAGTATGGCAGGTTGCACTCAATATTTATTAAAGAAAATCGC
>JAZQIO010000079.1:0-5423 GCA_045541135.1 Clostridia bacterium | reverse complement strand
ATACCTTCAACCTTTTTAATACCAAGCTTTTTAACGGCATCTTCACGCATTTTGAATTTGAGAATTTTACCTGCCGCATTCATAGGGAAGCTGTCTACAAAGTCAATGTATTTGGGAACCTTGTGTTTAGCCATGTGGTCGCGGATGTACTGCTTCATTTCGTCAACAGTCATACTTTCTCCATCTTTAAGAATTATGCAAGCCATAATTTCTTCACCGTACTGGTCGTCGGGTACGCCGATAACCTGAACGTCCTGTACTTTTTCATGTGTATATATAAATTCTTCTATTTCCTTTGGATAAATGTTTTCGCCACCGCGGATAATCATATCCTTAAGTCTGCCCGTAATACGGTAATTGCCTTCAGGAGTGCGAAGCGCAAGGTCACCTGTGTGTAACCAGCCGTCTTTGTCTATTGCAGCTGCAGTAGCTTCGGGCATTTTGTAGTAGCCTTTCATTATATTGTAGCCTCGTGCAACAAATTCTCCTGTTACATTATCGGGTAGGTCTTCGCCTGTTTCAGGGTCTACAATTTTACATTCAATTTCAGGAAGTGCACGGCCAACAGTTGTAACACGAACTTCAATAGAATCGTCTGTACTGCTCATTGTACAGCCCGGTGAAGCTTCTGTCTGACCGTAAACTATAGTTATTTCCTTCATATTCATTTTTTCAACTACTTCGTTCATTACAGCTTCAGGACAAGGTGAACCTGCCATAATACCTGTGCGCATATATGAAAAGTCTGTCTTTTCAAAGTCAGGATGCTCAAGCATAGCTATAAACATTGTAGGCACACCGTGGAATGCAGTGATTCTTTCCTGATTGATACAAGCCAAAGCCGGCTTTGGTGTAAAGTAAGGAATAGGAAGAATTGTGCCGCCGTGTGTCATAGTTGCAGTCATTGCAAGCACCATGCCGAAGCAATGGAACATAGGTACCTGAATCATCATTCTGTCTGCAGTGGAAAGGTCCATTCTGTCACCGATACACTTACCGTCGTTTACTACATTGTAATGTGTAAGCATAACACCCTTAGGGAAGCCTGTTGTACCTGATGTGTACTGCATATTACATACATCGTGTGGGTCAACTGCCGCCGCAAGTCTGTAAATTTCTTCAAGGGGAACTTTAGATGCTCTTTGCATAGCTTCTTCCCATGTAAGACATCCCTTTTGTTTGTAATCTACAGTAATTACATTTCTAAGGAACGGAAGTCTTTTACAGTGTAGCTGTTCACCGGGCTTTAAACTTTCAAGCTCAGGACAAAGCTCTGCAATGATTTCGTTGTAATGAGAATCTCTCCATCCTTCTATCATAATAAGTGTGTGAGCATCAGACTGTTTTAAAAGATATTCAGCCTCGTGGATTTTGTAAGCAGTGTTCATTGTAACCAATACTGCACCAATTTTTGTTGTTGCCCAGAAAGCAATGTACCACTGTGGTACGTTTGTAGCCCATACAACAACGTGGCTTCCCGGCTTAACACCCATAGAAACCAATGCTCTTGCGCAGTTGTCTACATCGTCACGGAACTGAGAATATGTTCTTGTATAGTTAAGTGTTGTGTACTTAATAGCTGTCTGGTCAGGGAATTCTTCAACCATTTTGTCGAGCACCTGTGAAAAGGTCTTTTCAACAAGGGCATCTTTTTTCCATGGGAATTTACCTGTACCCCTTTTGTTTTCATACAATGTGGACTTTGCTCTTGAAAGGTTGTTGTATCTTGACATATAGCTTATAAAGTGTGGGAATATAATGTCAAGCTCTGCAATTTCACTGTCCCATGATGGGTCCCATTCAATGGAAATAAAGCCGTCAAAGTTAATGGAACGTAGTGCGTTCATAATGTCTGCAATAGGAAGTGAGCCTTCACCTACAAGGTTATATGAATTTTCACCGTCAGAGTCCTTCATATGTACATGCTTTATGTATGCACCAAGGTTTTTAACGGTGGTTTCAGGTGATTCATTATGCTCACGGTAGGGGTAGTGCAAATCCCAAAGTGCACCAAGGTTATCGGAGGCAAAGCTGTTTAAAAGCTCAATTAACTTTGATGTATCTGCATACATACCTACTGTTTCAACTAAGATAACAATGTTGTTTTTTTCTGCAACAGGCAAAGCCTTTTTAACAAAATTGAAAACGTTTTCTTCGTTGTCGGATGCAGATTTGATTCTTATATATGGAGTATGCAATGTGATGCAAAGTTCTACGCAGTTTAAAAATTCACTGAATGATGCATCAACATCACCCGATATGTCGGAAATCATATCAATACAGGAAATTTTAACCTTGTTTTCCAAAAGTTTATGGTTGATTTCGGATGCTTGTTCTGCAGTAACCTCGTTTATATCGTGAATTTCAATACCTTGAAATTTATATTCTTTGGCAATATCTATAAAACTTTCTAAACTGATGTCACCCCATCTGTTTGTTGAAAAAGATAAATTCATTGTTTACGCCTCCTCAAAGCAAATTTTATTAAGAGCATTGATGTAGGCACTGATACTTGCACCGATGATGTCGGAGGAAATACCCTTGCCTGAGTATAGCTTACCGTTTGAACGAAGTTTTACAACTGCGCTACCAAAAGCTTCTCTGCCCTCTGTAACTGACTGAATCTGAAAATCATCAAGTTCAAAATGTCTGCCAACAATCTTTTCTATTGTAACAAATGCTGCATCAATAGGACCGTCACCTATGCATACAGCCTGCATTTCTTCGCCATTTTTCTCTAAAACAATATTCGCAGTAGCTGCCATAACATTACCGCTGTTTATAACGTAGTTTTTAAGCTTATATGTCGGTGCAACCTGCAAAGCTGAGTTTGCAATAATTGCATCAAGCTCCTTTGCACTTATCTGTTTCTTTTCAGCAAGCTTTGCAAATTCTGTATATACATTTGCAATGTCCTCTTCAGAAAGGTCGTATCCAAGTCTTGCAATTACTGCGGCAACTGTTTTTATGTCGTCGGCTTTGCTTAGTACGATGTCAGAACCGTTAGAAGTAATTGTGCTTTCAGCAACAATTGTTCCCTTTTTGGAATCTGTCATATTTATAAGCTGTGCAATTGTATGTTCAAGTTCAGTAACATTGATGTCGGAATAAACGCCTATTGAGTCACCGCGTGATTTAATGATTTTTGCGGCAGTTTCAAGTGATGGCAGATTGTTTCCGTTAACAGTTGTCTTTATAGCTTTAACACCTGCTTTCATTGTTGAAATCATACAAGCGGCACCCATATTAAGTTGGTCAGAGCATTCAACACCAAGTTCAACCTCTTTAAGCTCAGGAATGTTTGTGTAAAGGTCTTCTACAAATGCGTTAAATTCTTCAGGCAACATCTCACCTGCAGAATCGCAAACAGTAATGTTTTTTGCACCGTTTGCAATAGCTGTCTTTATAGCCTGATACAAAAATTCCTTTTCGCTTCTTGTGGCATCAAGTGCAGAAAACTCAACATCTTCGCAAACTGATGCACATTTTTTTGTAAGTGTTTCAATCATTTCTATTACTGCATTTGGTTTTTTACCACACATATATTCCATCTGTACAGATGAAGTAGGTACCATAAGGTGAAGTCTTTTAGCCTTTGCGTCCTTAAGTGCATCTGCAGTAGTTTCAATAGCTTCCTCGCTGTACTGTACAGGGCATGAAATAATGCTGTTCTGTACGAGAGGTGCAATTGTATGTAAAAACAGGATGTCTGTTTTAGAATTGTTAATTTTAGCTGTTTCAATAATGTCAACATTGAGCTTATCAAGTTTTTTTGCAATTTCAATTTTTTCCTTGAAACTGTAACCTGTTCCCATGGAGTTGTCATTTTCTCTTAATGTGATGTCTGCAATTTTAATTTTCTGCATATCAAATTCTCCTTTACAATAAAATAAGCTTGCAACCGCTATGGCCGCAAGCTTCAAATTATACAAATCATCCGGTAAAAGGATTACAATATAATTCTAATGCAATTAAACACGACTAATAGCGTTACTCTTTGACTCGTTGAGGAGGAGAGTAGCGCTGAGGAGAATGTTCAATTTTGATGTAGCATTAAAATACATAATCATTATCTCCCAAAACCATTTTCAAATATTATAGCACTATGCTTTTGATTTGTCAAGAATTTTTTGAGGTGAATTTTATTGGTTGTATGATTTTGGGTTTTATTGACACAAAATGGTTTTTATGTTATTCTTTTGTTGGTGAATTTTTTTACATAAAGGGTGATTTTATGGGAACACAACGTCAAAGTGGGCTTGATATAATAAGGACAATTGCAATATGCTTTATAATGCTGATACATATGCTTGGACATACGGGTGTTTTGGGTGTAGATTTAAGAACAGCATCCTGGACAGGATATGTTTTCATCCGTTATACGGTAAGAGCAGGTGTGCCCCTTTTTATTTTGCTTACAGGATACCTTCAGTCAAAAAGGGAATTTAATAAAAAGCATTATACTTCCATAATTCCCGTATTGATTTCCTACATTGTTATATGTGGTGTTATTGCAATAGCTCAGAAGTTTGCGGGCGAAACTGTTGGAATATATAATCTTATAGTAAATATTCTGGATTTTGAATATGGTTATGCATGGTATGTGGAAATGTACATAGGATTATTTTTATTGATTCCGTTTTTGAATATCATGTATAAGAATATTGATAAGAATAAGAAACTTTGGCTTATAGGAATTTTGTCTTTTCTGTCATTTATGCCCTCTGCATTACAGTACATGACAGTGAAGGGTATGGCTTTTGAAATTCTCCCTGATTATTTCAAGAATTTTTACGTTTTTGCATTTTATTTCATTGGAGCATATATAGCTGAATACAAGCCGAAACCAAATAAGATTTTATGTTTTGGAATAATGATGTTTGTGCTGGTGTCAGAAACTGCACTTTGTTATTGTTTTTCCAAAGCAGAGTATGCATGGTGGCTGTTCAATAATGAAGCATCTTTCCCTCATGCCCTAGTTGCTGTTTGTATGTTTTTACTGCTTTATAATGTTAATGCACCGGCTGTTATCTCATTCCCTGCAAAGTTTGTGGCATGCTGTTCGTTTGAAATGTACTTGTTGTCATATATGACTGACTTTTTATGTTATAAATATCTGCAAATTCCTATATGGCAAATTTTAATAATTGATTTCCTTATGGTATTGATAGGAGCATATATTATAAGACTTATAACGGTACCGATAGGAAATGGCTTGAAAAAAGCAATACTTAAAGCTTGATAATCATTAAGGCATACCAAAGATTAAACTTTGGTATGCCTTTTTTGTATAATGAAAACCACACGCTAAGCGTGTGGTTCCAAAGAGGCTTTTGCCGATGAGTAAAAAAATAAGCTCCTATGGTATAATGCAAGAGGTCTGCCAACCACAAGCATTAAAGACATAGGAGGTCAATATGAAA
>JAZQIO010000078.1:0-6365 GCA_045541135.1 Clostridia bacterium | reverse complement strand
GCAGTTTGGTGAAGTAGGAAGACTTGTATGGACACCTGTTGACCAGGAAAATACACCTATTAAACGCTATGAAATAGGTGACCTCGGCAGATTTGTGAAAGAACCGTGTGAATGCGGAAGACTTTCACCAAGATTTGAACTGCTGGGAAGATTCGGTGATGTTTTTAAATTTGCAACTAACTATGTGAATTATAAAACGATTAAATCCGTATTTGCAGAAAAAATGAACTATAACGGTTGGCTTCAGGTTATTTTGTCTTATGATAAATTAAGTGTGATGACAATTTGTGTCGAATCGGATTTTGCTTGTACAGATACCGAGGCTATTGAAATTTTAAGGAATAATTATCCTGAGATTAACGAATGCCTTACAGATAAAACCGGTAAGGTAACAGTTGTAAAACAAGATAAGGATAAATTTGAGCTTAGTTCAGGCGGCGGTAAAGTAAGAAGTGTAATAGACCGAAGAAATAACGCTTAAGAAAGGTGCAAAAAATGGAAAAATCATTTTACTACAAACGTAGTCCCCTTGTAATTAAAACATTTCTGTCCATTCTTGTGCCGACAATTCTTATGAATCTTACGACTGCAATCGGCTCAATGGCAGATGCGGTAATAATAGGTCAGTATCTTGATGACTTGTCCCTTTCGGTTGTAACTTATGCTACGCCGATTTATATGATAATCAACACCATTGCGGCTCTGTTTGGCATCGGAGGATGTATAGCAATGAGTGTAGATACGGGAAAGGGCGATAAAATAAATGCAAACCGTTCCTTCAGCATTGCGGTTGAATACCTTGTTGCAATCGGTCTTATTCTGTTTGTGACAGGAGCATTTTTCAGTAGTCAGATAACAGTTTTACTTGGTGGCGGAAATCCGTTGGTATTCCACAAGGTAAAAACATATGTGCAGATTATTCTTATGGGAGCACCTGTTTTCATCATGAATATTTCATGTGCCTTTTTCGTGAGAAACGACGGCAGACCGACACTTTCGATGGTGGGAATGCTTTTGTCAATGGGTATTGACATTGTACTTAATTTTGTGTTTGTGGGTCTTATGGACATGGGAGTTTCAGGTGCGGCTATTTCTACGGTTTTGGGTCAAGGTGTTGGTTTGATTATTGTTGGAAGTCACTTTTTCTCAAGGAAAAATACGTTGAAATTCGGTTTTGTGTTTAATTCATCTGTTTTTCGTATTATGAAAAATGGATTCAGTTCCGCTTTGTCATTTGTGTATCAGTTTGTAACCATAATAGTCCTGAATCACTATGTGGTACAACTGGACGGTCCGCAAGGTATGGTAATATACACAGTAGTATTTAATCTGGGGACAGTATCTCTTTCTGTATTTGAAGGTCTTAGCCAGACTATACAACCAATGGCAAGCCTGTATTACGGAGAAAAAAGCAATAAGAAAATCAAAGATAGCATAAAGCTTGCAATACTTTCTGCTGTTATAATATGTGGAAGCGTTATGGTTGTGCTTGAAGCCTTCCCGGCTATTGTGCCTCATGTGTTTGGTATCAGTGAAACCGAGTTGGTTAATCAAGCTTCTCTGGCAGTAAGAATCTATACTACAAGTATGTTTATTATGACACTAAACGTAATAATTGGAAATTATCTTCAGTCTATTGAGCAAGGTCCTGTAACAAGTATTCTGGTAAGCCTCAGATGTTGTGTTTTGCTTTTGGTAAGTGTGTTTGCTTTAGGTGTGATTTTTGGACTGGGCGGAATCTGGGCAGCATACACAGTAGCAGAAATTCTTACATTTGCAGTATTTATAGCACTCAACATTATAAAGAGGAAAAAGCTTTTAAAAAACAATGTGAATGCGGATGTTTTCTTCCTTGATAAAAAGGTTGAGCAAGGTACGGTTTCATTGGTTTATGATTGCAGAATCAATGAATTTGAAAGCTTTTACAGTGAAGCTAAAGCCCTTGCAGAAAAAATTGGAGTTTATAATGAAAAAATGCTTGGCACGGCTTTAGAATATTTGTCAAGACTTAAAGATTCAACCTTGAATAAAAAGGGAAAATACATTGAGGTTGAGCTTAACGCCTGTGATGAAAAAATAATTGTAAGTGACAATTTAAGTCACGATAAATTAAAAGATGATTTTGCCAAAATCACAGGTGAAGGCATAGAGTACGGACCGGTTCTCGGTCTTAACAGAATTTGCATTAAAAGGAGCTGAAAGCTATGAATAAAAGAAAACTTGCATCACTTGAGATAACAAATAATAAAGCCTTTATTTTTCCGGTGCTCAGCTTTATCGATTCTGTTGCACAAAGACATACTTCTATTGATATAAGCAGATATAATCAAATCCGACTTATTGCAGGAGAAGTATTAAAACAACGAATAGAAAAGGCATATCCCGGTTCTGTTGGTGAAATATTTGTCGAACTTTTTATTGAAAATGAATTTTTTGAAATTTCGATAAGAGATAAAGGTGAGCCGGGATGGCAGGATTTTTCATTTGATAAAAAAGGAATTGAAGAAAACAGCAAAGACCTGCGTAATTTTATGATAAGTCGATTAGTTGATGAAATCGGCATGGAAAAGCTTGGCAACAAAGGTCAGAGAATTTTTATAAGAAAAAAGATTCTTAACCATATTGAATTTAAAAAACCTGAACCTTATGAAGAAACAGTGGCTCTTGATACGAATATAACGATTCGTCCCGTTATGACTGAGGAGGATGCTGTCGAGGCGATTCGCTGTATTTATGCGGAATACGGTTATTCCTATTCTTATGAGAGACTTTATTATGTAAATTCATTTATGGAACTTGTCAAAAATAAAGAAATTATGTCATTCCTTGCCGTAAACGACCACGGACAGACAGCAGGACATTTTATACTTGCTTTTTCTGATTTGTATAAAAATATGCCTGAAGTTTCGACGGTTGTTGTTAAAAAAGAATTCCGCGGTCTTGGCTTGTTTGCTAAATTTATGAATTATTGTGAAAAGGTTGGAAAAGAACAGGGCTTCCGTGCACTTATGGGACAACCTGTTACATATCATCCCATGTCGCAAAAGGCATTTTTGCGTGCCGGATATACCGCAACTTCACTTCTTATGTCATACATAAATCCTGAAATCGAAAGCGAATATAACAAGGACGGTGAAAGACTGGGGCTTAGCGTAAGTGTGAAAATGCTTGATGAAAATGCTTACAGTAAGATTTTTGCACCGAAAGAAATCAGCGGTTTTGTTGATAAAATATATTCAAGACTTGGTATGAAATATGATTTATATACAGACGGAGAAAAAGACGACTTTACTGAGATGTCGGTTGAGACCAATACTACTCTTAAAATGTCAAAAATCATTGTCCGCAATGCGGGTGATGGACTTGAGAATGAATTCAGACAGGCAATAATGGATTCTATAAAGCAGAAGAATGATATGATAGAGCTTGTTATTAACCTTAATTCTTCAAGTTGTCCTTATGCTTATGAGATTGCAAAGAAATGTGACTTTTTACTTTCCGGTATTATCCCCGGTTCGGAAAACGGCGATTACATCATAATGCAGATGCTTCTGGGAGATAAAATGAAATATGATAACCTTGTTCTCATAGGAGAATTTGAAGAGTTGAGAAATGATATTGTAAGTATTGCAGGATACAATAAGGAGGCGTAATTATGAGTTACAAAATATATACACCTGAAGAAATCATAAAGTTTGCAAGAGAAAATTCACCGTATTACAAGGAACTTTATAAGAATATTCCTGAAAATGCAACATTAGAACAGCTTCCGCTTATCGATCAGAAAAATTTCTGGGATAACTGTGATAAGCACGGCGGAAAGGTGGCAACAGCGGTACAAACCGACGGTCAGGTTTTTAAAAGCGGTGGTACTACGGGAGATCCCAAATATTCATTATATACTGCTGAAGAATGGCAGGGTATGTGCGAAGCGTGCGGTGCTCTTCTCCCTAAAGGCGGACTTACAAACGGAGCAAAGATTGCCAACCTCTTTTATGCAGGCGGAATGTATGCAAGCTTTTTATATACATACAGTATGCTCTATTTTTCACCTGCAAAAACCATAATGTATAACATTTCGGGGAATGGTGCAATCAGCGATATGGCTGAAACTATCCTCGACCATCAGATAAACTGTATAGCGGGGCTTCCATCTATTATCACACAGATTGCAGCCTATATAGACGAGCATAAGCTTACAGGCTTTGCTGTGGATACAATTTACTTTGCCGGAGAAACATTCTATCCCGATCAAAGAGAAAGAGTTTGTAAAACATTCGGACGTGACCTTGATTTTCGCTCAGTGTTTTTTGCATCTAATGATGGAGGTCCTATTGGTTATTATGCTACCGATTGCGGATATAACGAACATCATGTAATGAGCGACCTTACACTTATGGAAATTATAGATCCGGACACAGGAGAAGTCATTACAGAAATGAACCGCCCGGGTGAAATATATATTACATCACTTTTCAAAACCCTGATACCGCTTGTTCGTTATCCTTGCGGTGATATGGGAGAATACACACAGCCCGAAGGCGTTCCTGACAGAAAATTCAGACTGCTTGGCAGAGCACAAACTGCCGCAAAAGCAGGATATGTTTCAATTTCACCACAGGATATTGCAGATGTGCTTAATATTGCGTCAATTGGTTATGACGCGTATCAGATCATTGTAACACATGATATGAAAGATAAATTTACATTTAAAATAGCAGTTTCCGATCCTGATAACGTGGATGAAAAAGCTTTTGTAAATGCACTTTATACACAAAGACCGCTTCTTAAAGAAGCTGTGGATGCTGAAGATGTATCTGAACCTGAATTTGTATGGTGTAAGATGTCAGACTTAGAATATAATCAGAGAACAGGCAAACTTAAAACAATTATAGACAAAAGAAGCTAATCAGTTAAATATATCAGGAGTGTAAAATATGATTAATTTCGTTTGTCTGAAAAATAAAATTTGTGTTAATTTATAAGACATGGATGGTGATAATTTTCAAGTTGAAAGATTATTGCATTAAAGAAGGCAAAGAATATTTATTAGACGAGTGGAATGAAGAAAAAAATCTGCCCTTCACACCTGAAACAGTCAGTCCGAGCAGCTCCGTCCCAATATGGTGGAAGTGTGAAAAAGGTCACTCGTGGCAAACACAATTAAGAAGCCGTTCTAAATCACTTACAAGATGTCCTAAATGTCTTGCGGCAGAGCTTTCTAAAAAAATAAAACAACAGGCAATGGAATATGCGAAACGGATGAAATCCCAATAAGGTAAAAGCAGAAGGAGAAGCAAAATGAAAAAGTATTTTAAATCACTACTTCTGTATTACATTTATAATGCCCCCTTAATCCTGTACGGGGTTCATTGTATTATATATTAAGTCCAATGCCATAACAGATAGAGTAATTGATACAATTTATCAGTTACTCTATCGTTTTTTTATGCTCAAAAACCCTCATTTCAAGCGGATGTTTTGAGTATGAGGGTGCATTTGATGTTTTGTATATTCGTATCTGTTGATATTTTGCCGTTATTTTTGAGTTTTGATATGAATATATACATTTCTATCGTTTCAATGAAAAGTTATCGTTTAAGTAGAATTTTACTTCTGTATAGGTAAAAGATGTGCACGTAACCATAAAGAAACCTTGTGTTCATAACGAATACAAGGTTTCTTCTATCTTGGCACTTCACTGAAGCAGACCGTTTTAAACCAATCTTTTTGTCGGTTTTTAGAGCGATATTTTAAACTAATTTGATTTTTGCCAAACCGGCTTCGGATGTTTCTTTATATGATGTTGATAAATCATGACCTGTTTCTTTCATTGTCTGCACTACTTTGTCAAATGAAATTTTTCGTGAATCCCATAAAAAACTTGCAAGGCTTACTGCATTTATGGCACGCATTGCGGCTACTGCATTTCTTTCAATACATGGAATCTGCACCAGTCCGCAAATCGGATCGCATGTCAGCCCAAGATGATGCTCTATGGCAATTTCTGCGGCATACTCAATTTTATCAAAAGAAAACTCAAACAACTCACCAAGTGCCGCAGCCGCCATAGCACATGCACTTCCTACCTCTGCCTGACACCCGCATTCTGCGCCGGATATGGATGCGTTGGTTTTTATTAAATTACCCACAATACCTGCTGTCATAAGAGCATGTACAATGCTCTCATCATCGAATCTATTTTTCTGTTGTTGATAATACAGCACAGCCGGCACAATACCTGCCGCACCGCAGGTGGGTGCAGTAACTATTTTTTCTCCTGATGCATTTTGCTCGCCAACTGCAAAAGCATATGCACATACAATACGGTTTTCTTTAGTGGCTGGAGTTTCATCTATGTGCTG
>JAZQIO010000077.1:0-33005 GCA_045541135.1 Clostridia bacterium | reverse complement strand
CAAAATAATTGAAGTTTTTTATCAAAAAATATTGAATATTGTAAAAAAATATGTTACAATATTGTTACCAAATAAATTTAGGAGGTTTTTTTAGTATGAAAAAGATTATTGCTTTGGTAAGTCTATTGGTATTGGTTCTTTCACTATCAGCTTGCGGCAAGTTTACTTGTGAGTCTTGCGGTCGTGAATCAAGCGGCGGCCACAGCGTGGAAGTTGCAGGTCAGAAGGCAAAGGTTTGTGATGATTGCTACGACCTTATGAAAGCTTTTGGTCTATAATTCAATAGCTAAAAAACAACTAATCCCAAGGAATTTTTCCTTGGGATTTTTCATTTACGATATACGTAAAAAACGGGTTGAATCAATTTTTGATACAACCCGTTAATTTTATTATGCTTCTGCAGTTTCTTCTGCCGTTGATTTTGCCTTTTCGGCAGAAACCTTTTTTCTGTTGTTTATTCTGATTGCAAGGAATATTGCAGATGCAATAAGCCATGCTCCGAAAACAAAATCCAAATAGAAGAATATTTTGTGAAGGGTATCGTCAACCTCTTTACCCTTAGAATTTGCCTTTGCTTCGTATACGGTTTCAGCTCTGCCGTCACCGTCATCATCTACCGAAAGTACAGTTTTGTCACGCATTGATGATGCAACTGTATCTACAACTGTTTCTCCGGATATTTTGATATTTGAGAATTCACGGCTGTCTGTATACTTACCGTTTTCATCCATATAACGGATTGTGTAGTCCATAGAGCCGTCTCCGTTACCCTCTATTTTAATATCATACTCAACGCCGTCTTTTAAACGCAAAACCTTTTTCTGGTTACTTTCATCATCAGTATAATCATCATCCTCAAGCTGTTCAAAGCTTAGTGTACCGAAGGATGAATGTGTGCTTCTGTCATTTTCTTTAGAGCACAGAGTTTCGCCGTCTTTTGTAACTGTTACATCAACAGGGCAGGCAATTTCTACATAAATGTATTTTTGTCCGCCAATGTTTGCGGCAATGTCACTGAAGAAAGGCAACAGGTCATCAGATGATGAAACCTCGTAGTTCATACCGTCTGACGCAATGGCTTTTAAAAGCTTTTGTGCCTCTGCTCTGCTGCTTGCACCCATACCGTGGAAGAAACCAAGTGTGTAAATATCCACACCCTTATCTCTGACGGTACGTGCATAGTTAATAAGCTCATCGCCAACGCGGTCTTCATTTGGATAGCCGTCACTCATAAGAACAAGCACCTTCTTTTTAGCACTGCTTCTGTCGAAAAGCTCCTCTGCCTTTTGGATACCGTCATCCATATTTGTTGTTCCGCGTGTTCTTAAATTATTAATATTTGAAATAAGTGCTGAATTTCTTGCACTGAATTCATTTACAACCTCTGCATCTGTTGCAAAGGTTATAAGGCTTATTCTTGCACTGTCATCAAGTACTGTATTTATAAATTCAACTGATGCTTTTTTTGTTTCGGATAACGGCTCGCCGTCCATACTTCCTGATACATCAAGTAACAAAACAATGTCCTTATCACACACTACGCAGTCTTTGTACCAGTCAAGTGAATATGTGGAATCATTTGTTATGTTATAATATGAATCAGAATTTTTGTTTTTTGCAAAAAGTTTAATTTGTGCATTGTAGTTACCGGCAGAATCATATTCACCGTTTTCGGATTTTGCATATTCTAAAGCTTCTGAAGCTGTGTAGAAAGTTCCGTCGGATTTTTGTGTACCAAGAGCCTTTGCAATCGACTTCATCATACTTGCATCGTAGCCTGTATTTATTATATTTGTTGCACCGTAAACAGCTTCAGCACCCTTGTTTAGGAATGCCTCTGCAAGCTTTTCACTGTAACCGCTGCTACATGCACCAAGATATAAAACCGTATTCTTCATAGAGCCGTCAGGTACGTATTTATCAACAAAAGCCGCACCTATGGCATATGAATCTTCGCTAAGTATTATTGTACCATCTTTTATAAGTGAATAGTACTGAGCATCAAGCTCCGGTGTTCTTTGAACACCTAAGAAAAGCAACGGTCCGTGTTCATATGAATATACGCCGTGTCCGTGCCACAATGCTACGCCATACTCACCAAGCTTTGCAACCTTAAAGGGATCTACCTCTTCGTTATCAAAGTTGTAGTCTGTTGCTGTACCGTCATTTTTAAAGTTATATGTATCAAATACATTTGCCAAGGCTGATGCAGAATCGTCAGCATAGCTTGCATAAGATTCGTAACCTGAAGCGTACTGACCTTTACCTGCCATTGGCTGATATGTAGAAACCTTAACTTCAGGTGCATCACCGGAGTCGTAACCTGCTATATGAGGTGAATATACATAGTATCCTCCTCCGTTAAGCTTAAAAATAACATTGTCGCTGTTTGTTTCATATTCCACTATAAGGTTTTCGCTATACATATCCCATGCAACATTTGATATTTTGCTTATATAATAATCAAAATTATCCAACGTAATTTCAGTATATGTTTCGGCAAGCTCATTTTCGGCAGCCGTAATCTTTTCCTCAATTACCGCAATTTCATTACGTGTATTTGCAGCGCCTGCAGAATCGGCAACCAAGCTGTCAAGCTCTGTTGTTTCAACAGGCGGTTTTGTTATTTTTGAAGCGTCGTATTTTGGTGCATCGGAATCTGTTGCTTCATCTTCTTCCGATTCTATAATTGCATTTGTCGTTTTGTCAGTAGCCTTTGAAACGTCAATGTCTGTAACAACCGTTGCAAACACAGATGTTGTAAGAAATACAAGTGCAAGCAAAACGGAAATTACCGGCTTTAAAATACCTGTTCGCAAAGGTCTTGGTGCTGCAGGTGGTGCAGGTGGCACCCAACCGTTGTTAAACTGATTCGGATTATTAAACTGAGTATTAACAAACTGTTGATCGGGAACAGTGTTGTTAACCTCTGCTGCAGGCATTTCCTCCACAGGATTTGTTGCAGCATTTTCACTTTTCATAAGCATCTGAACATCTTCCGAAATGTTCTGATTACATTCGGGGCATATCATTGGCATACCCTCTATTTGCTTACCGCATTTTGGACAAAACATAAAAAGCCTCCGTTCATACCTTTTTTAAAATTATATCATATGCAATTTTTTGTGTCAATTATCGACCTTTTTAAACTCAAGCTGAGAAAGGATAATACCTGCAAGAATAAATGCACATCCCACAAGTGAAACTGCAGAAAGTGTATAGTTTAAAATTATGCCACAGCCTATGCAGGCAAACACAGATTCAAGTGAAAATATAATTGCCGCTTCTGTTGGCTTTGAATTTTTTTGTCCAAGAACCTGAAGTGTATATGCAACACCTGATGACATAACACCTGCATACAAAATTGATATTCCTGCATTTTGTATATTTGCCATCGAAAAAGAATCAAGCTCAAATATCAACATAAGTAACAGGTTGATTACCGAGCAGGTAAAAAACTGAACCGAAGAATACATTATAGGGTTTACCTTATCAACATATTTATCAATAACTATAATATGTAATGCCCAGAAAAAAGCACCAATAAAGCAAATTAAGTCTCCAACCTCAAGCTTTTCAACACCAACAACGCTTACAAGATAAAGTCCCAAAACCGCAAGCACAGCACCTATCCACGTATTCACAGATGTTTTTTTGCCCATAAAAAGTCCAAATATAGGCACTATTACTGTATACATACCTGTTATAAAGCCTGCTTTGCTGTCAAGCTCCATATACACAACACCAAACTGTTGAAGAGTTGATGCACAAAAAAGAACTGCACCGGTAATTGCACCATATTTTAGTGAAAGCATAACCCTTTCCTTATCGGCAATACCCTTTCGTTCAAAAACAAGAATAACGGGAATAAGTGTTATGGCACCCATCATAAAACGAATACCGTTAAAAGTAAAAGAGCCTATATATTCGGACGCCTGACTTTGTGCCACAAACGCCAGCCCCCATATTAAAGCTGTTAAAACAAGCATTATATTTGCCGTAAGTCGTTTATTCATTTTGCACCTCTTGAAAAAAATATAAGGACGGAAAACCGTCCTTAAAATTATACCATTAAAATTCAATTAAATCAACCGTTAAATTTCTGCCCAGTTGGCAGGATAGGTTACATATAAAAAACGTGAAAATCCCTCTACTGAAAACTGAATTTGTGAGCCTTTTGGTATTAAAATAACCTCACCCTTATGGGCTGTTGTGGTATTACCATTACAGTTGATGCTTAAAGTACCGTCTATAACATAATCTATTTCATCATATTGCAGTGTCCAGTCGAAGGTGGTGTCTGTCATTTCCATAACTCCGCATCCAAGGCGTGGACTTTCCTCCAGGGTAAAAACATCCCTTGTATAAACCTTATGTGCAGAATTTCCCGTATCAAGTCTGTCGGTTTCACGCACATTAATTTCAGGAATTTTAACAGCTTTTACACCGCACACGTTAAGCTTTTCACTTAAAATTTGTCTTACAAGTTTTTCAAGCTCTGTTTTTTCTATATTCATTTTTTCTCCCTATTTGACATTTTATTTGAAATAAATACAGCCAGTATAAATGCCGAAATACCCGACACAAGCTTACCTATTATCATAGGTACAATCATAGTGGAATTAAAGCCTGCGGTAAAGCCCAAATGGTCGCCGAATACAAAGGCTGCAGAAACCGCAAATGCAAAGTTTATAATTTTACCCTTTGCATCCATATCCTTAACCATCTGAAACATAGGTATTGAATTTGCAAGGCTTGCAACTATTCCTGCCGCCGCAACATCATTCATACCCACCATTTTGCCAAGCTTCATAAGCGGTTTTTTAAATACTTTTGTAATTACAAGCACAAGTGGAAATGCACCTGCTAAAACTATTGCAATATCTGCCACAATTTCAAAGCCTTCGGATATTGGGTTCATACCCGGTATTATAACCATACCTGTAAGTGCCTCTACAATACCCGCAATAAGTCCCACTGTAATAACAGCTATAATAAATTTGCCAAACCAGGTAAAGCCGGTTATCATAGCCCTTTCAAACTTCCAAAGACCGAGTGCAATTAAAATTGCAATAATCACAATAGGCACAAGGTTTCTTACAACCATCATAAAAGGAAAACCGGCAACAATCCCCGCTACAAAAGAGCCTACAGGAATGGTTATTACACCACAAAGTACACCTGTGGCAAGGTATTTACGGTCTTCTGCCTTTATTATTCCCAAGGCTACCGGAATTGTAAAAACAATTGTAACACCCATCATAGAGCCTACAATAAGCCCGCCAAAAAGCCCTGCATCCGAGGAATTTGCTAGTTCTGCCGCAAGGGATGCACCACCCATATCATTTGCCAGTATTGTACCTGCAAACATTGCAGGATCTGCACCTAAAAAGTTATAAACAGGTACTACAACGGGCTTTAGTAAATTTGCAATAACAGGTGCAAGGGCAATTATACCAACCATTGAAAGGGCAAGAGAGCCTATTGCCATAATACCCTCTTCAAACTGCTCTCCAAGTCCGAATTTATTGCCTATAATACGGTCTAATGCACCTAAAACGGCAAATGCAACCATTATATAAATAATTATTCTGTCTATACTCATATTAAATCCTCACTTTCAAGTGAATCTATAATGCCCACTATTGCGGCATCTATGGGTGCGTCTTTTGAAATGTGGGCAGAGCTTCCCATACAAATCAGTACTTTATCTCCTACCCCTGCCCCTACTTCATCTGTTGCAACAATTAATTTTTCATTTATCTTAACAAGCATAAGCTTACAACCGTTTAAGCGTTCATCTTTTTTTGTTGCCCATATACTACCCTTTACAGTACCTATTATCATAGCTTTATTTCCTCTGCAGAATTTATAAACTTTACGCCAAAGCTTTGAAGTGCCCGACGGTAGATGCTGTACATCTGAAAAATCATTTTATCATTTATTCTTTTATATTGCAAGCCGTCGGAAAATACATATATTTTTTTATTATTTAAACATGCACCTGCAAAATCCTCATCAATTCCAAGCGCACATTTTGCAAGCATTGTGCAGGACATATATGATACCACCAAAGCATCGTAGTCGCTGTATTTTGAAACAAGCTTTAAATCCCCGCTTACAAAGCTTGTACTGCCTATTACGGCAACACGTATCATTTGACTATTATACCTACCGTATCAGCTTTAAAGCCGCAGGCATTTGCCTCGTCATAGTCGATGTGTACGGCAGTTGAAAACTTTTCGCTTATACGTGCACATATATCGTCAAAAATAAGTGGGCGTTCTGCAAAAACCTTTATTTTTAAAGTATCATTATCCTTTATATTAAACCGTTTTGCATCTTCCGGTGTTACGTGTATGTGGCGTTTTGCAATTATTACGCCCTCGTTTTTTTCTATTGTTTTACTGCCGACAGTTATTTTACAGCCCGGTGTGTTTTCAATATCTCCGCTTAAACGGATTGGAGCCTTTATACCAAGTACCCTTGCATCGGTCATCGAAACCTCTATTTGGGTTTTACTTCTGCATGGACCTAAAATTGCAACATTTTTAAGTTTACCCTTCGGTCCTTCAATATCCACCCTTTCCTCGTAGGCATACTGCCCGGGTTGGGAAAGCTCTTTTTTTATTTTAAATTCATAGCCTTTACCGAAAAGCGTATCTGCATCCTCACGGCTTAAATGCACGTGTCTGCCTGATGCCTCCACAAGCACACCGCATTTTGACTTAATTTCTTCAACAATTTTATTTATTACAGCATCTATTTTAATCAATCCTTTTTATACAAGCCTTTTATAAATTTGCACATCATTATCCAGAATGTGGATGAAAGTCTGTTAAGTGCCTCTATAATGTCATTTCTGCTTACGTTTTTGTTTTCGTCTTTAAAGGCATCGTAAGCAACAAGTTCCGTTTTACGGGTTAGGGTACGAAGTGCATTAAGCTTTGCCACAATTTCACCCTGCTTGTATGAGGGCAAAAAGTGACTTACACCATAATGTTTTGTAGAATGGTGAGAATGCTCACGAAGCTCTTTAGCCGTTAAGCCAATAATTTTATAGTCACCAAGCTGTTCTCCTGTTATCTGCACCCGAATCAGTGTACGCACAAGTGTAATAATATCCTCAAGGTCGGAAACCAATGTTTTATAACCCTGTTTTTCTGCAATTACCTGAGTGCATATAATTTTGGATTCTAAATAGTCAAGTGCACCGCGATATTTTATAACAGGATGGTCTTTAAACACAAGGGTGTTTCCACGAAGATGAGTCATATGCTCGGGCTTATTGGTTAAAACACCGCCGAACACTGTATTGAATTTACCCTCATTTATTTTTAAAACCTCTTCTACTATTTTTCTGACATATTCTTCATTATGCTCCATATTTTGTCACCAACTATTTTGCAGAATGCGGAAGAATGTTATCTACCTCTGTATGAGGGCGTGGAATAACGTGTACGGCAACAAGCTCTCCTACTCTTTCTGCCGCTGATGCTCCTGCATCTGTTGCCGCCTTTACTGCTCCTACATCTCCACGTACCATTACCGTTACAAGTCCGCTTCCTATATGCTCTTTACCTACAAGTGTTACATTTGCCGCCTTAACCATTGCATCTGCCGCCTCTATTGCACCTACTAAGCCTTTAGTTTCTACCATACCAAGTGAATTTGTATTAGCCATTTTAATTACCTCCGTTTTTAGTATTTAAACTTTTTGAATTTTATATTAGCTTTTTCATTACAGCACTTACAATATATTCCACCATATCCGCTGTTACGGTTTTGTTTTCGTCCCTGCCGCGTATTTCCTCCATTTCACGGACACCAAAGGCAACTCTTTTTATGTTTATAAGGTCAAGTGGACCTATATTGTTAGAACTTGAGCTTCCACCCTCTGCACCACAGCCTAAAGTAAGGGCAGGGAAAAGATTTGTTGTTGCCCCGACTCCACCAAGAGAGCCTAAGGAATTTACAATAATTCGTGATGCGGGAATTGCCTTTGCAAATCTTTCTACAAGCTCTGCATCCTCGCAGTGTATCATAAAGCTGTGCCCTACACCTTCAAATCTTAAAATGTCAACGCAACGCTCCATTGCCTTTTCCACAGTATCCTCTACATAAAGAGCAAGCACAGGTGTAAGTTTTTCCTGAGAGTACGGCGCCTTTAAACCTACGGAAGCTTCAGGTGCAACAAGAACGGTTATACTTTCAGGTACGGTAACACCTGCCATTTTTGCCACATAGCTTGCAGGCTTACCTACAATTTCCGCATTCATTTTACCGTTTTTAAAAAGAACTTTTGCTACTTTTTCGGACTGTGCTGCATTCATAATATAAGCACCGTGCTTTTTAAGTGATGCATACACTGCATTTTCCATTGCTTTTTCAATTACTATTGATTGTTCGGAAGCGCAGATTGTTCCGTTGTCAAAGGTTTTGGAATCTATAATTTTTTTTATTGCCTTATCAACATCTGCAGTTTTATCTATAAAAGCAGGGCCGTTACCTGCACCTACACCAATTGCAGGTGTACCGGAAGAATAAGCCGCTTTTACCATACCGGGGCCGCCTGTTGCAAGTATTAAATTTGTGTATTTATGACGCATAAGCTCATCTGTTGCCTGAACTGTCGGAATTGATATACAGGATATTCCGCCACCGGGCAAACCTGCATCCACTGCCGCCTTGTAAATAATTTTTATTGTTTCCAATATACAATTCAAAGCCTTTGGATGAGGTGAAAAGATTATGGGATTACCGCTTTTAATTGCAATCATTGCCTTATAAATAACCGTAGATGTTGGGTTTGTAGATGGTACAAGTGCACCTATTACACCAACAGGACAGGCATATTCACGGATGCACCTTTTCTCGTCAGTATTTATAAGCCCTACTGTTTTTAAATCCTTTATGGCGTTATATACATTTTTTGATGCAAATAAATTTTTAATCTTTTTATCCTGCCATTTTCCAAAGCCCGTTTCCTCTGCCGCAAGCTTTGCAAGATGCTCTGCATTTTCTTCCCCTGACTCAGCAATTGCCTTTACTATTTTATCAAGCTGTTGCTGACTCATTTTTGCCATTTGTTTTTTTGCCTCGTTGGCATTTTGCAAAAGGTTTCTTACCTGCTGCAGGGAGGCTAAATCCTTATCCTTCAGTTCCATTTTTAGCCTCCTTTTTCGGTGCTTTTTCCGTTTTAATTTCTTTTTGTACAGCAGTAGCTACAACACCGTTCATAAGCTGTGTATCGTAGCGAGGAATAACGTGGGTAGCACGCAGAACACCTACACGCTTTGCCTCCTCACCACCACTGTCTACTGCAGAGCGTATTGCCGCCACATCACCTGTTAGCTGTACTGTCATAATGCCGCTTCCTACCTTGGTAATTGTTGTAAGGTGAACATCTGCAGATTTTAGTGCCGCATCTGCCGCCGCTATTGCAGTTGGATAGCCTATAACCTCTATAAGACCTAAAGCCTGTGATAAATCATTCATAGTATTTATTAACCTCCGCTATATTTTCTACTGCCTGTGCAAAAGCCATACAAGCCGCATGGCAAGCTGACTGACTGCCTGTTAAAAGTGCTCCGCCGTAGTTTGTTTCGCTTGGCGGTGCAAACATTGAAACCAAAGCTACATCCGCCGCCTTTAGTGCCGCATCAAGTCCGTAAACCGCTTCAAGTGGCGGTGCTATAAGGTATGCCAAAGGCTCACCCTCCAAAACACCTGCAAGCTTTGAAAGATAAGTGCCTGTACGTGATACTGTGTGGGCATAATAGTTAATGCTGTCATCATCATTTGCACTTATAAAGCAATCACCGTCGGCAAAATACTGTTCTACAGCCTTTATACCGCTACGCACTTCAGCAGGGCTTGTACCTCCCAAAATTCCTATAACCTCGCCTGCTAATTTTGTAGAGGAATTACCTGCACCTGCGTACATTGATTTTGCATACACAACATCTACATCTGATGCCTTTGTTGCCTCATCAAGGGCCGTATACAAAACATCGTCGGAATCTGCTGTTATAATACCTATACTTTTATATTTTTCATCTATTTCAAGTCCCTTTTTAAGCTCGGAACTTACATTGGAAATAAGGCGTATGCCAAGTATATTTGCCCGAAGTTTATCGTGTTTCAACCTGCATCACCCCTTTAAATCAATGCCCGATGCCTTTTTATCAAGCATTTTTTTAATAAGCTCGGCTGTATGTGCCCCCGCTTCAACAGGTGTTGTACCGCCTTTGTGGATATTTGAAATAACAGTTCTTTTAGATTCGGGAATACCTATTTTAGGCTTGTAGGTTATATATGCAGACATTGATTCTGCAGTTACAAGTCCGGGACGTTCACCAATTAAAATACATATAACATCTGCATTTGTAACCTCACCTATGGCATCCATTGCACCAACACGGGAATGCTTTACAAACAAAATGTCGGGTACTGTAATACCGTAGTTTGAAAGCCCCTGCTTTATGGCAGGTATCATATCCTCTACATTTGCTTCAATAGCCGCAGATGAAAGTCCGTCACCAACAACAATTAAAACCTTTGGGTTTTCTCCGCAGGTCTTTTTTATAATTTCCTGCTGTGTGGTGTCAAAACGTCTGCCAAGGTCGGGGCGTGTTAAATATTCGTCCTTATCCTTACAAAGGGTATAAACAGGAACAAAGTTATTCTTTTTAACAAATTCCTCGTCCACATAGTTAAAAACAGTATCCTGTGCCGCCGCATGGTCTGCACGCATACGAAGATTACTTAAGGTTTTATAACGTGCCCCCGATTTGCCTGCACCAAGGCGTGCAGGAGTTTTAGACTTCATTTCCAGATATTCGTCCTTGTTTTTGGGGTTATCAAATAAAAGTAATTTTTTTAAATCTATTTCCGTAATGTCATCAAGACATTTATTTTCAACATTTGTACTTTTTGGTTCGGGTATTGGTTCCGTATTTATATTTTTTGTAACGTGAGGTTTTTGAGAATTGTCTTTTTTAACCATTTCCTCAACCATATTTTCTATTAATTTTCTAAGCTCTGTTTCTACCATAATATCCTCCTTTTACAGCAGGCTTGTGGCATCGCCTGCAAGGTCTGTAAGCTTTCCGTCCTCTGTTACAAAGCCTTTTTTCACAAGCCAGTTATGGAAAGGCTTTATTGCAGTTAAGCCGAATATTTCACGCAGTGCCGCAGTTTCATGGTAACCCGTAGTCTGGTAGTTAAGCATAACATCATCACCGTGAGGAATACCCATAAAGTAGTTACACCCTGCACTTGTTAAAAGAACTGCCAAGTCCTCAATTGTATTCTGGTCTGCCTTCATGTGATTTGTATAGCAGGCATCACAGCCCATTGGTATACCTGAAAGCTTACCCATAAAATGGTCTTCAAGTCCTGCACGGTTTACCTGTCTGCCGTCATAAAGATATTCGGGACCTATAAATCCTACAACCGTATTAACCAAAAAGGGTTTATAATGTCTTGCAAAGCCATAGCACCTTGCTTCCATTGTTACCTGGTCTGTATCAAAATGAGCTTCCGACGAAAGCTCCGAGCCCTGACCTGTTTCAAAATAAAGCACGTTTGGACCTTCTGCAGTGCCTTCCGTAAGTGCAACATGCTGTGCCTCGGCAATTGTGGCTGCATTAAAACCGAATGCAGTGTTACCCTTTTCACTACCTGCAATGGATTGGAAAATAAGGTCTGCAGGTGCACCCCGCTTTATAGCCTCAATTTGTGTTGTAACGTGAGCAAGCACGCAGGTTTGGGTTGGTATTTTGTGCTTTTGCTTTGTTTCCTCAAAGCGTTTTAAAACCTTAGAGATACTCTCAACGGAATCGTCAACGGGGTTAAGTCCCAAAACAGCGTCACCTATACCAAATGTTAGTCCCTCTAAAAGTGAAGCCATAATGCCGTCAGGGTCGTCTGTTGGGTGGTTTGGTTGCAGACGTGCGGAAAGTGTTCCCTCTTCGCCTATTGTGGTGTTACAATGGGCAGTTATGCGAATTTTTTTAGCGCCGTACACCAAATCCATATTAGACATCAATTTTGCAACAGCCGCTACCATTTCGGAAGTCAGCCCTCTTGAAATACGGCGGATATCTGCACCTGTTGTATTTATATCAAGTATCCATTCACGAAGCTGTGAAACAGTCCAGTCCTTAATTTCTCTGTAGATTGATTTATTTACATCATCAATTATAATCCTCGTGACCTCGTCCTGTTCGTAGGGTACTGATGGATTTTCATATAAATCTTTAAGTGTAATCTGCGAAAGGACAACCTTTGCCGCCACACGCTCCTCCGCATTTTCAGCGGCTACCTTTGCAAGGATGTCTCCCGACTTTTCCTCATTTGCCTTTGCCATAACCTCTTTTAAGCTTTTAAATTCATAAGTATGCCCGAAAAGCTTGGTTTTTAAAATCATTTTATCTCTCCTTAACTGAATACTAAAGTTTTTATAACTACAGGTACTGCCATACCGCCTGCTATGGGCCTTCCGATATCTATATAGTCACCCTCTGAAAGTTTTACGGAATCTATGCACACAACAGGCATTTTAGTTTTGCTCTGCAGGGTTTGTCCCAAAGCCTTTGCAACATCCTTTTCCGTAACTACTACTATGGGATTTAAATTACCTGCGGAATTCAAAATGCTCTCTGCATATTTTGAAACATTCAAAAAGGTTGCAGGCTTTGTCATTTTAAAAGAAAGTGCAACATTTTCACCTTCAAACCATTTAAGCTTTTTAGAAATTGCATTTTCAAAATCATCCTCATCTTCATCCGTAAGCTTTAAAACAGGCATATTTTTAAGCGGCAGAGCATCCGCCGTATATGTTATGGTGCTTCCGCTTATTTCTGTTGTATGTGTACCTGCACCCACAACTGTTGCCCTTATGGTTTCAGTTGGTTTTATAAGCTTGTATTTTTTGCATAAATCTGATTTTAATATGCTGTTACCAAGTAGCACACCAATATCACCAAATTCAAAAATATCATTATAATTTTGATTATAAACAACATCTGATACACCACCTGAAAAGCATATGCAGTCTGTATGGCAATTTTCATCTATGCCCTTGTTGGTTACGAAGTGATCGAAAAGTCCGTCACGTGGTATTAAATTTGCACCCTGCATAAGTGCGGTGGTCATTAAATCTGTTATTTCCTGCGCTTTTTGCTTCGATAAAGTCTCACCAATGTGCAAATTCTTGTATATGCCTGCAAGAACAGGTGAAACATAAGTTATCCTCCCATTTGCATCAAGTTTTATAAGTCTGCCGCCAACATTCATACAGCCTGTATCCGTAACGTCTCCGTTTTTAAAAAGTGCAAAGTTACTTGTGCCGCCGCCTATGTCTATATTCAAAACAGATTTTTTGTTAATTTTGGAATATTCTGCCGCACCTGCACCCTTGCCGGATATTATACTTTCAAGGTCAGGACCTGCAGTTGCCACAACAAAATCACCTGCAAAGCCGCTTAATGTCTGCAAAACCTCTCCGGCATTTTCCTTACGTGCAGTTTCACCGGTTATAATTACCGCACCGGTGTCTATAGCCTCTTTTTTTACCTTTGCACTTTCATACTCTTTTTCTATTATCTTTTTTATTTCATCACAGTTTATGGTTTTATCATCAATAAGCGGTGTAAAATAAATTTTGCTTTTATACACAATTTCCTTTTCAGTAATTGAAACTTTTGGCATATTAAATGCAGATGCCGTATTTTTTACCGTAAGATTTGAAAAAATAAGTTGAGTTGTGCTTGTGCCTATGTCTATACCCACACTTAAAAGCTGTTGTTCCATGTTATCACCTTAAACATTTTAAAATTTCTTCCACATCTTCCTTTTTTACAGGTTTTGGGTTGGTGTTTATGCAGTTATCCTTCATAGTTCCTTCTGCAACAGCAGATACATCATCGTAAAGCAAATTAACTTTACACTCCTTGAAATCAGTAGGCAGACCAAGTCTTTTTATAAGTTTTTCTGTTTCGCAAATTAGCTTTCTTACAAGAATTTTGCAGTTATTTCCCTCAAAACCAAGTATTTTGGCTATTTGTGCATATTTTTCTGCACATTTGTGTACATCTGTACAGTTAAAAGACTTTACACCAGAATTAAACTCTATTACCCTTGGCAGCAGTATTGCATTTACTCTACCATGGGGAATTTTAAGCCTTGCACCTAAATTATGTGCCATTGCATGGTTAAGACCAAGGGATGCACTGTTAAAAGCAAGTCCTGCCATCAGGGATGCCTTGTGCATTTTATCTTTTGCCTCTATGTTTTCGGGCTGTGAATATGATTTATAAAGATTATCCCAGGTAAGGCGTATTGCCATTTGTGCAAAGGCGTCAGAAAATTCATTTGCCGCTGTGGAAACATAAGCTTCTATTGCGTGCACCAGCACATCCATACCCGTATCTGCAACAATGTGTGGTGGTACTGTTTTTACAAAACCTGTATCAAGTATTGCAACATCGGGAAGCATTTCATCGGATACAATAGGGTATTTTATATTATTTGCCTTATCTGTTATTACGGAAAAAGATGTAACCTCTGAGCCTGTGCCGCTTGTTGTTGGAATTGCAACAAACTTTATATTTTTATTTTTGCCGTAGTAAAGTACAGCCTTGGCAGTGTCTATGGCAGAGCCTCCTCCTACCGCTATTACACAGTCGGGATTAAATTCCTGCATTTTTACAATTGCCTTTGCTACAATCTCTAAAGGCGGGTCGGGAATAATATCCGAATATATTTTATATTCTCTTTCAAGCAGTTCATCAAGCACCTTGTTTATCATTTTATTTTCTATTAAAAATGGGTCTGCTATAATGAAAAATCTGCCTTCATTCATTGTACGGATGTAGGTTAAAGAGTTGTTATCAAATATCACCTTGGATTTTAATGTAAATTTTTTCATACTATTCTCCTTTGAAGTTATATTTTGCGTAAATCAGAAAAATATTCGTATTTTGTTGTAAAAAATTTGTTTTGGTGATATAATCTTAATGGGTGATTAAAATGATAGAAAAAGTATTTGAAATTTTTAGAAAGTTTTCAAAAATTCCTCACGGAAGCGGAAATACAAAACAAATCAGCGATTATCTTGTGAATTTCGCAAAGGAAAGAAATTTAGAGCATTACCAAGATGAGCTTAACAACGTTATAATTATAAAAGAAGCAGGCAATGGCTTTGAAGCTGCACCGCCTGTTATTATTCAGGGCCATATGGATATGGTATGTGCAAAGGACCACGACTGCACAAAGGATATGGAAAAAGAAGGCATAGACATTGAAACCGACGGTGAATATATGTATGCCAAGGGTACAACTTTGGGCGGTGACGACGGTATTGCCGTAGCATACGCACTTGCACTTTTAGACAGTGACGAGGCATACCCAAGACTTGAGGTTGTTATAACTGTTGATGAAGAAATAGGTTTACTTGGTGCAAGCTTTATTGACCTTTCAATGTTAAAGGGCAAAACTATGCTTAACATCGACAGCGAAGCAGAAGGTATATTTACCGCAGGCTGTGCAGGTGGTCTTAGAACAGACTGCACATTTGACATAGTAAGAGAATGTACGGATAAGGACACATATAAAATAACCTTAAACGGTCTTATGGGCGGACATTCGGGCATTGACATAAACAAGGGCAGATTAAATGCAAACAAGGTTATGGGTGAAATTTTGTCTTCAATTAAAGATTTACGAATTGTATCCGTAAACGGTGGCAGTGCAGACAATGTTATTACTTCTTCCTGCGTTGCAGTTGTAAAGGCTGATGAAGTTGATGCATTACACATTGAATTAAAATACAAAGACATTGAGCCAAACATAAAAATAGAAATTGAGAAGCTTGACTGTGACTGCAAGGCTTTTGACCAAAAGTCAACCGAAAAGCTTATTGATGTAATAAATGAAATGCCAAACGGTGTGCAGGATATGCATACAGATATTGAAGGACTTGTAAAAACTTCTCTTAATATGGGTATTGTAAAAACTGATGATGACAGCTTCAGCGTTTCCTTCAGCATACGAAGCAGTGCAGATGCAGACAAATATGCACTTACAAACAAAGTAAAAAAAATTACCGAAAGCTATGGCGGTACTGCAGAGGTTCAAGGCGACTACTGCGGATGGGATTATAAAAAGGATTCCGGGCTTCGTGAGCTTATGTGTGACATATACCGCAAACAGTACGGCAAAGAGCCTGTTATAGACATTATTCACGCAGGACTTGAGTGTGGTATAATTTCATCTAAAATAAAGAATCTGGACTGTATATCAATAGGACCTGATTTATATGACATACACACACCAAAGGAAAGACTTGATATGAAGTCTGCTGAGAGAGTATGGAATTTTGTAAAATCAATTTTAAAGGAAGTAAAATAATGAATATTTTAGTCAGTGCCTGTCTTTTGGGAGTTGCCTGCCGTTATGACGGCAAAAGCAAGCCAAATGAAGATGTTATAGCCCTTATGAACAAATACAACTTAATACCCTTTTGCCCTGAAATTACGGGCGGTCTTCCCACACCGCGACATCCGTCGGAGATTGTTGGTGACAAGGTTTTAAATGATATTGGAGAAGATGTAACGGCGCAGTATAATAAAGGTGCCGAGGAAGCTTTAAGGATTGCAAAAATGTATAACTGCAAATATGCAATATTAAAAGAAAAAAGCCCTTCCTGCGGAAAGGGCAAAATACATAACGGCAAATTTGACGGCGGTTATGTTTCAGGTGACGGTATTACGGCAAAATTATTTATGGAAAACGGAATAGAAGTACTTGGTGAAAGTGAGATAAAGGTGATAACGCAAATTGAGTTTTAAATGCTCAATTTGCATTATCACCTTTTCGTATCATATAAATCCTATAACAATTTCTATGTTTTAGTCTAATATTAAACAGGATAAAAATCACATATCTTTATTTAACATAAACCTTTGCAACTCGTACGCAATAATTTACTCCATAAGGTGTACCGGTTAGATTAACTTTAAGTGCCCCATTTTCACAGGAAAATTCAAGACTTTCATTATTGTCCATCCATTCAATTTTTTCTATATCTTTATCTATATCAGAAAAAACATAAACACCTGCATATTCACCATTAACCGTTACATTTTCATTCCCCTTTGTACCAAGGTCATAAGCAAAAATATACAGACAATTTTCCCCTTCAAGTATAAAGTTTTTACCCGCACATCCTGATGAACATGGCTTACCCTCGTAAATAGCCTCACCAAAAATATTCATCCACTTACCGATAATATTCATCAGTTCTTTAGCCATTCCCGAAATTTTGCCTTGTGCCTCGGGACCTACATTAAGAAGTAAATTTGCACCGACCTTTCTGCAGTCACAAAGAGTTTCTATAAGTTCTTTAGGTGATTTATAGTTAAAGTCCGAATGGCCTACGCCCCAATGTTGATTTATTGTGTAGCACATTTCTGCAGCAACATACTTTTCCATACCTCTTCTGTCCATAGGTGTGGGTTTTCCCTGTTCAAATGTTACGGAATCAATTTCCGAGTGAACTAATTTACCGCGTTCACCCAAACCTGTATTATTGATAATCATAGCCTCGGGTTGATGCTTTCTTATTGTAGCATAAAGTTCATCAAGTTTCCAGTCAGCATCGGGTTTATTCCAGTTGCCATCAAACCACAAACCTCCAATTTTACCATAATTTGTACAAAGAATTTCAACACTTTTTCTCAGATACTCAAGATACTTATCGAAATCACTATTATAATCCGGATTGTGCCAATCAAGGGTAGTATGATAGAAAAATGGGGCAATCCCATATTTGTTACAAGCATCAACAAATTCTCTTATCAAATCCCTTTTTGCTGCTGAATGAGGTGCATCATATTCACTCAAGCCACAAGTATCATAAAGTGAAAATCCATCATGGTGACGTGTTGTTAAAGTTATATACTTACATCCGGAATTTTTTGCAAACTTAACAAACTCTTCCGCATCAAAATCCTCTGCAGTAAAGGTGTCTGTCAATTGCTCATATCCGTCTTTAACCGAATCATCAAGACAATATATCCATTCTCCTTTACCGAGTTGTGAATACAATCCCCAATGAACAAACATTCCAAATCCCATTTTTTCAAATTCTTTAACATGGTTTTTAGCAACAGGTATTTTCATTTTTTAATCTCCTTTACATCTATGTACAAATCTGTTATAATGAGTATATAGATTTTTTTAAAAAAAGTAAATGCTGATAGTTGACTTTTAAATTGTTTAAAATCGACTTTCGGAGGTTGTTATGAAAATATCACTTTCACTTTTTAACTATGGTCAAGGTATAGCACCTGTTGACTGGAACACAAAGGATGTTCCAACACCTTACCGTCTTTATTATATAAAGGGAGGCTCTGCCTTTTTACGCATAGATAATGAAGAATTTAAGCTTAAAAAAGACCATTTTTATTTTTTTCCATCATCATTGCCTTTTTTCATACGACAGGATTCTCAAGACAGGCTTAACCATATTTTCTATGACTTCATTATGCAACCATCCATGATTTCTTCAAAACCCGTTTGTTGTTCACATGACGCTCATCCTCTTTTTGAACATTTTATAAACATTATGGAATATACAACTAAAAATTGCAAAACAACATATTCACAGGAAGCAAAAGATATTTCAACCAAAGTTTTAGAATCATTTTTATCTGTATTTTTTTCTTTTAACAAAATAAATCTAACAAAAAGCAACGAAATTTTAAAGTGCATAGAATATATGGAAACAAATTATCGGCAGAATATCACAATAAAAGATATTGCAAGCAGCTTATTCATAAGTGAGGACCACCTTATAAGAAAATTCAAGAAAAATATAGGGATGACTCCATATTCATATCTTTCAAGACTGAGACTGAATATTGCACGAGATCTGATAAAAAGTGGAATAACTCTTAGTGATACTGCTGAGGCTGTAGGTTTCAAATCCGCATCATCATTATGTCACGCACTGAAAAAATAGGTGTATTTTTTATAAAAAAGGGTGTATTTTTTATTAAAATAAAATATATATTGACAATATTTCAAACGTAAAAATATAATTGATTTACAACAAAAAATACAATAGAAAGGTTGATTAAATATGGCTAAAATGTACGAGCTTGCAAAAGAAGCTTATGCAGCATACGGCGTAGATACAGAGGCTGCTATTGAAAAATTGAAAAGTATTCCCCTTTCCATCCACTGCTGGCAGGGTGATGACGTAAAGGGCTTTGACCAGGACGGTCCTCTTACAGGCGGTATTCAGACAACGGGTAACTACCCCGGTAAGGCTATGACTCCCGACCAGCTTATGGCAGACATGGACAAGGCTATGTCACTTTGCCCCGGTGCAAAGAAGATTAATGTTCATGCTTGTTATGCAATTTTTGAAAACGGCGAGTTTGCTGATCGTGATAAATTGGAACCGAAGCATTTTGCAAAATGGGTAGAATTTGCAAAGGCAAGAGGTATGGGTATTGACTTTAACCCTACATTCTTCTCTCATCCTATGGTAAAAGACGGTCTTACACTTTCAAGTCCTGATGAAGCTACAAGAAAGTTCTGGATTGAACACGGTAGAGCATGTATTCGAATTTCACAGTACTTTGCTGAAGAAACAGGTATTCCTTGCGTTATGAACATCTGGACAGGTGACGGTTACAAGGATATTCCTGCAGACAGAATGGGTCCGAGAATGAGATATAAAGAATCAATTGAAGCTATTCTTGCTGAACCTTTTGATACAAATAAGGTTAAGCCTTGCGTAGAATCTAAGGTATTCGGCATTGGTGTAGAATCATTTACAGCAGGCTCTGCAGAATTTTCACTTACATTTGCCGCAACTCACGAAGGTTGCCTGCCTCTTATGGACAACGGTCACTATCACCCAACTGAAGTGGTTTCTGATAAAATTTCTGCACTACTTTGCTTCTTCCCTGAAATTGCACTACATATTACAAGAGGTGTAAGATGGGACAGTGACCATGTACTTATTTTAGACGATGAAACAAAGGAAATTGCAAAGGAAATAGTGAGAAACGACGCTATGGATAAAGTTTACATGGCACTTGACTTTTTCGATGCAAGCATTAACAGAATTGCTGCCTGGACAATTGGTATCCGCAGCTGGCAGAAGGCTATGCTTTCGGCGCTTTGTACACCTAATGCACAGCTTAAAGCTTTGCAGGACGAAAACAAGCTTACAGAGCTTTTGATGATGCAGGAAGAAATTAAAACTTTACCGTTCGGTGCTGTATGGGATGAATACTGCGAAAGATGCGGTGCACCCGTTGGCAAGGCTTGGTTTGATGAAGTTGTAAAATATGAAAATGAAGTATTGTTAAAGAGATAAGGAATGTAAAAAGGCTGTAAAAACGTAATGTTTTTACAGCCTTTAGTTTTAAGTAAGTAGAAAACAACCACTCAGTCACTTCGTGACAGTTCCCCTTACACAGTGGAGACTTTAGCGATCTTCCAATAATGCGTTTTCCATGGAATCTGATGTTATTTCGTATGTTCTGCCGTCTATTATTTCCACATTATCTCTGTGCTTTGTCTTTGGAAGCTGTGTTCTTTCAACAAGCTCTACACGGAATTTAACAGGTTTTTCGTAAACCAAAGGTTTCATTTCCTTGATTCTTTTAACAGCCTTTTCAGCAGTGTTACGAATAATGTCATATGCTGTTTTTGGTGGCAAAAGTGCTGCACCAAAGATTGAAAGTCCTTTCTTAACCTGAGCAGTTTCAATCCAACCAAGAAGGTCTTTTGCTTCCTTACAAACCTTATCGTCACCTGACACCATAATTACAGGCACACCGTGTTCACCAACAATGCCTGCATCTATTGCAACCTCGCCTGCCTTGTTGCCGTTTATCCAGTAGTTCTGAACCTCAACAGAGCTCATTGAATGTTCAAGAACACCACCCATAGTACCTGCCATTGCATGATATCCCAAAAGCACTATACCGTCACAGCCGTCTAAATGTGCAAAGCGTTCGTCACCTGTTAAACCACAAATAACCTCGTCTACTGCAGGGGAAAGCTTATCCCATATAACACTGTAGCTTCCTCCGTGACCGTCACGTACTATAACTTTGTCGGCACCGCCTTTTTTCAGACCTTCTGCACAGGCATTAATGTCGGCAGTCATATATTCCCTGCCTTCGTTAAAACGGGGCAGACCGGAAATAACCTGGTCACGGCAATATATACCTGAACAACCTTCAATATCTGCAAATATGTATATTGTCATAAAATCACCTCTTTTACAATATATCATAATTATCAAAATAAATCAATATTATTTTTAAGTGTCCGTCTTTTGGTACACTTGATTTATTATAATCAACTTAACAAATACAAAAGGAGTTGATTGTAATGAAAAAAATTATGAACTTTTTGGCATTTATACTTATTATAGGCTATGTTGGTGCGTGGGAATGCGGAAGCTGTGATTTTAAAACCATGCTGTTAAACTGCGGCATAACACTTTCGGTACTTTTGTTGTTTCACACTTTCAGAACATTTGTGAAAATGAGCAAGGAATTAAAAAGACTTAAAAGGCATAGAATAAAGCATGTAAAGATTTCTTAATATAAAATTAACATTTAATTGTTGAAAACTGTAAAATTGTGTGCTAAAATAGTAATGACTTAAATCAATACAGAAAGAGTGCATTAATTTTGAATAACGAAAATAATCATAAATTTTTCAGGGTCAAAAAGCAAAGAACTGAAGACGGTTACAAGTACTTTAAGATGAAAAAACGCCGTACAGCCCCGTCTTTTGAAAAGTTGAAAAGAAAAATTATTATAGGAATTGTATACGTACTTATTTTTGCTGCTTCTGTTACTGCAGGTTTTGCAATCAGAGGCTTTGTGCAGGGACCTTTTGAAGAGGTTGGCGGTGATGTTGTACAGATTTCAGATATTGAAGAAACAAACGGCAAATCTAAAATTAACGTTCTTATTGTTGGCGTTGATAAATCAAAAGCTTTAAGTGACGTTATAATGGTTGTAAGGTATGATGAAGAACACAACAAGGTTATGGCTATGTCCATTCCGCGTGATACCTACGTTAACTACAAAGGACGCACAATGCTTATAAACTCTGTTTACGGTACGGGTAAAATATCCGGTGGCGAAGGCGGCGGTATTAACGCCCTTTGCGAAAAGGTTACCACACTTACAGGGCTTAAAATTAACTACTATGTACAGTTTGAGGTAGGCACCTTTGCAAAGCTTGTTGATGAACTTGGCGGTGTACAGTTTAATGTTCCTCAGAATATGAACTATGACGACCCTGGTCAGGATTTGCATATTCACCTTAAAAAGGGTAATCAGATACTAAACGGTAAGGATGCAGAAGCTATGGTACGTTTCAGAGGTTATCCTCAGGCTGACCTTAAACGTGTTGAAGTTCAGCAGGATTTATTTAAAGCTCTCATTCAACAAAAGCTTAAATTATCCTACGTTACAAAAATACCTACTGTTTACGCATCAATAAGAAATGATGTTAAGTGTAATATGGGTCTTGACGAAATGCTTAAATACGGTAAAAGTATGCTAAACCTTAACCCGGATACAGACATTTACACATGTACAATGCCAACATATTCTGCCCATGATGCACACCTGTATCAGGACAGAAAAGAAACAGATAAAATTATGGAGCTTTACTTCTATTCCGACGGTCCTATAATAGGTAACGAGCCTTATGAGGCTGAAACAGAAACAACCGAAAATTAACAAAAATCCCAAGGAAAAATTCCTTGGGATTTTTATGTCATATGTACTGTTTCAAATCTATATCCAGCACTTCTCCTGATTCAAGACTTTTTACGGTAATAACATCGTCATTTACATAAAGCACATAGCTTGCAACCTTATCACGAGGTTCAGCAAGCAAACCACCGTCTTCCAAAGTTTTCATATGCCAGCCGGGAATGTTTACGCTGTCCCCTGTGCAGATACAAAAAACCGTTGTGTGGTCAAGTCCCATTTTGTGAAGACCTGTGTAGTAGCTCATCTTCATATCAACACCGTTTGATGCGGCACTTTCTGCAAAGCTTAAGCCTCCTGTTGGAAGCATATCTGTACCGTCCATATTGTTAAGCATTCTGAAGAATTTGAATGCACCGTCACCGTTACGTACTACCAGCTTACTTTTATCTGCCACATTGATTGAAAGAGCATGATTTGCATTTTCAAAGCAGAAGTTTGAATAAACGCAAATTGGAAATGTTGCCTTTATTCTGTCTACCATAAAGTTTATGTTGCCGATTGTTACATAAATACGGAATGCGTATTCAGTATCCGCACAGGAATACTTTTCAACAACTGCCTCCATTTTTTCCTTATTAAGTGTGTAAGAATCCACAAATGAAATATCAAAGGTTTTTGTCTTTTCCTTTTCATTTTTGAAATCCCACACATTTTCCACATAAGCAAGGGCTTTTCCCTCATACAAACATTTTCTGTACATTTTAAATTCCTCCTATTTATATACGGGTTGAATAAATCCCGATATGTTCATTTTTAAACTGTCTGAAGGTACCGTTATCAAGATTCAAACGTATATCCTCCATAAGCTTGTTATAAAATCTTAAATTATGAATTACTGCAAGTCTCATTCCAAGCATTTCCTTTGCCTTGAAAAGATGACGAAGATATGCCTTTGAATAGTTTTTGCAAAGCTCACAGTCACAGTTATCGTCAACAGGTGAGTCATCACGTTCATATTTACTGTTATTGATATTTATAATACCCTTTGATGTAAACAAATGTCCGTGGCGTGCATTACGACTTGGCATTACGCAATCGAAAAAGTCTACTCCTCTGTCTACTGCCTCAAGAATATTTGCAGGCGTACCTACACCCATTAGATATCTTGGCTTATCCACAGGGGCATAGGGCTCTACTGCCTCTATAATTTCATACATAACCTCTGCAGGCTCGCCTACTGCAAGTCCTCCTATTGCATAGCCGTCCAAATCCATATCTGCAATCTGCTTCATATTTTCAATTCGGATATCCTTATATGTTCCGCCCTGATTTATGCCGAATAGCATCTGATTTTTATTTATTGTATCTTCAAGTGAATTTAAACGCTTCATTTCCTTTTTGCAACGCTCAAGCCAACGTATTGTACGTGCAGAGGACGCCGAAACATAGTCCTTTGGTGCAGGATTTTCCACACATTCATCAAAAGCCATTGCAATGGTTGAAGCAAGATTGCTTTGAATCTGCATACTTTCCTCGGGACCCATAAAGATTTTAGAACCGTCAATGTGTGACTGGAAGGATACACCCTCCTCCGTTATATGCCTTAGCTTTGCAAGGGAAAACACCTGAAAGCCTCCGCTGTCTGTAAGGATAGGTCTGTCCCAGTTCATAAACTTGTGCAGACCACCAAGCTCTTTTATAACCTTGTCACCGGGGCGAAGATGCAGGTGGTAAGTGTTTGAAAGCTCTACCTGACAACCACTTGCCTTTAAATCTATTGTATTTACGCCGCCCTTTATTGCCGCACAGGTACCAACATTCTGAAAAACAGGTGTCTGCACTGTTCCGTGTACTGTTTTAAATTCACCCCGACGGGCATTTCCTTCTTTCTTTAATAAAGTAAACATAAAAAATCTCCTATTTCATCGGGCAATTTTAATATCGTGGTTAAGCTCCTTTTTGTCAGGATCCATAAATTCCATTTCGGGGAAAATTTTACGCATCCTTTCATCAGGAAAGCTATTATCTATATACTGTTCAAGCTGTGTCGGATTATCCCCCGCTTCACTTCTGCCTGACCAGCGCATAATTGCCATACTTGTTATAACTGTATTATATGTAAAAAATACTGTAAGGCATAGGGTAATTATTTTGCCCGCCTTATTGGGCAGTTTTAGTACAAGTCTTGCTATTCTGGGATATATATTTTTAATCCACAGAACACCTAAAAAACCCCACGCCACGGAATACAGCAGGCATATACGACCGTCTATGTTAAAGGGAAGGTTGCTGTAGTCCCACGAACGTGTACCGAATACAAATTCCTGCACAAGTGTCCACACATATTCAAGTGCACTGCCTATAAACAAACCTCCCAAAAACGACAACCAGCTTCCACGATTGCGAAATTTGTACAGGCAAACACTAAGCAAAACTGCACCAAGACCATAAAGCATATTAAAAGGACCGTATACCAAGCCTGCACGGCTTACAAGCTTTCCGCTTAAAACAAGTGCCCACAAGGTTTCTGCCACAACCCCAAGAAAGCTTGCTATAAAGAATACAAGAAAAATTTTATATAAATTCATTCCCCTTGCAAAATGCATTGTATTATTTTCAGCCTTATCTATATAGGCATTTGCAGGTGCTGTTTTTATAAAAAGGCTTTTTTTGTTTTGACGTTTCCAGTCTTTTATACGGCTGTTAAATTCATCACTTATAAAATACAGCTGTTTAAAGGCACGTGAAATGTTATGGGATGCCCTTTTGTAAGATTCAGCCATCCCCTGTAAATCCTCATTAAATTCTTCCTGATGATCAATTTTTTTATAACATTCCTCAGCAGTTTTACGGGCATCGTCAACGGCATCAAGAAGGTCTAAGCTTTCCTTCTCGATATCTGTAACTTTATAAACTTCACATTCCTTATTTTCCTTAATTTTAAGCAAAAAACTACCACCTTTAAATATCAGTAAATAAACATAGCATCTCCAAAGCTGAAAAAGCGGTAATCATTTGCCTTTGCTTCCTCATAGGCATTCAAAATATTTTCCCTGCCTGCCAGTGAGCTTACAAGCATTAAAAGAGTAGATTCGGGCAAATGAAAATTTGTAATAAGCTTATCCACTGCTTTGAATTTATATGGAGGATAGATGAAAATATCTGTCCAGCCCGTAGAAGGCTTTAAGGTGCCGGTTTCATCTGCAATGGTTTCCAAAGTACGGGTTGAGGTTGTACCTACGGAAATTACCTTACCTCCGTTTTTACGGGTATTGTTTATGATTTCAGCGTTTTTTGCATCAAGCTCGTAAAATTCGCTGTGCATTTTATGCTCCTCTATTTTTTCAACCTTTACAGGTCGGAATGTGCCAAGCCCCACGTGAAGGGTAACATAGGCAATATTTACACCCTTTTCCTCTATTTTTGCAAGAAGGTCTTTTGTAAAGTGAAGCCCCGCTGTAGGTGCCGCCGCAGAACCGTCATTTTTGGAATATACAGTCTGATAGCGTTCTCTGTCCTGCAGTTTTTCGGTTATATATGGAGGAAGCGGCATTTCACCAAGGCGGTCTAAAACCTCTTCAAATATACCTTCATATTCAAACCTTACAAGTCGGTTTCCGTCATTTACAATGTCTAAAACCTCTGCCTTTAGTTCATTGCCGAAAACAAAATGTCTGCCGGGCTTTGCACGCTTGCCGGGGCGTACTATAACCTCCCACACGTCCTTTTCCTTACGGCTTAAAAGCAAAAATTCCATTGGTGAGCCTGTATCCTCTCTTACGCCTAAAAGGCGTGCAGGTAAAACACGGCTATCGTTTAAAACAAGACAGTCGCCCTTGTTAAGATAGTTTATGATATTATGAAAAACCTCATGCTTTATTTCCCCTGTTTCCTTATTTAACATCAAAAGCTTTGAGGAATCCCTTTGGTCAAGGGGAGTTTGGGCAATAAATTTTTCAGGTAAGTCGTAGTAATAATCTTTTAAATCCAAGTCAGTTCAATTCCTTTATAATAGTGTTTTAAAATTTCGTCATACAAAAAGCCTGCACCTGCCATACCGTTGGCACCGTTCTGACTAAGGCCTACAAGATGACCGTAGCCCCTGCCGTTAAACGTAAAGCCCGTAACCGGGCCGTCTGCCTTTGCACGGTACAATCTTTTTTTATTACCCATAAGTGTTACATTATCAAGTGTAATTTTTGACTTTCCGTCACCGGAAAGCACACTTACCTTGCCCGATACTTTACTTCCGTCGTATGCATACACCGGCTCTGCCTTTGTTTCGGAATAAATTGGCGAAACGGTAAATGCCTGGCTTAGTGTAATTGTGCCGAATGCAAGGCGGCAACCTTCCCTGGTAAATGTCTTTTCACCGTCTGTACCCGTAACAACAAGCTTTGTTGCCGTACCGTGTTCGGTACTTTCGGTAACCTCTATATCGGTAACTGTACCAAGGTTATAGCCTTTGTTATTCATAATTTCAGTTGCTTTTTCAACGGAAAGCTCCTTTTCCCAGCTTGCACCGTAAACGGATTTACTTTCGTACTTATCCTCTGCGGCTTTAAGGTATGGGATGTCACTTCCCCACACGTATTTTACATCCTCTGTATAACCCCCGCTTGTTGCGGAATATACTGCGTCTATGATTTCTCCCTTATACTTCATAACTATGCCTGCAGTTTCCTTTGCGGCAATGTTGGTTGTTTCACTTTCAACAGAAACACCCTTGTAAGCCTGACAGTCTGTGCTTGCACAAAGGTCAAATCCCCGTGAGCTGTGCTTGTTTATATTTTTGAGTGCATAGGTTCTTGCACATACAGCCTGTGCCTTTAATGCCTCAATATTAAATGACGGCGACATTTCAACCGCTATAACGGATGCTATGTAGTCTTCCAGATTCACACGGTTTATAACAGTTAAAAGACCTGATGAATCTTTTTTTAAAACTATACTGCCGCGGTATTTTGTACCGTCTACAGATATAATGCCGTCAGATTCGTATACAGCAGAACCATCAACCTCCGATGCGTTGACGGTAAAGGTCCCTTCATCATTTTTAATTGTTACGGATGACCTTGCACTGCTTCCGTACATAAGACCGATGTTTATGTAGTATGTATCATCTTCCTCGTAAACTTCATCTTCAACATCTGAAATTTCGGTATCTTCCTCTGTATATTTATTGTCTGCATATATGGATGTGCATAAAAGACCTGATAAAATCATTATAATCAATGCTGTCGAAAGTAATTTTTTCACAAAAATCCCCCTTTTTCTCCACATTATATATATTCTAACACAAAAAAACAAAAAAATCCACTATATTTTTGTATTAATTGAAGATTAAAAATATTTGACACTTTTATTTAATAATGGTATTATAATAGTATATAATTATACATAGTGGAGGTTTATTTGAAAATGAAGAATTACAACGTAGTTATCGTAGGTGCTACAGGTATGGTTGGTCAGCGTTTTATTACTTTGCTTGAAAATCATCCCTGGTTTAATATAGTTGGTCTTGCGGCTTCAGGAAGAAGTGCAGGTAAAACTTACAAGGATGCCATTGGTCCACGTTGGGCTATGGACACTGAAATGCCTGCTAAGGTTGCAGATATGATTGTTATGGATGCTGAAGCAGACAAGGTAAAAATTGCAGGTATGGCTGACTTTATCTTCTGTGCAGTTAATATGAAAAAAGATGAAATAAAAGCTTTGGAAGAAGAATATGCTAAATTGGAATGCCCTGTTGTTTCCAACAACTCTGCACATCGCCACACACCTGATGTACCAATGATTATTCCTGAAATTAATCCTGAGCACGCTGAAATTATCAATGCTCAGAGAAAAAGACTGGGTACAAAGAGAGGCTTTATTGCAGTTAAGTCAAACTGCTCTATTCAGAGCTATGTTCCGGCACTACACCCACTAAGAGAAAAGTTTGGTGTAAAGGAAGTTATTGCTTGTACATACCAGGCTATTTCAGGTGCAGGTAAAACATTTGAAACATGGCCCGAAATGGTTGATAACCTTATTCCTTACATCGGCGGCGAAGAAGAAAAAAGTGAGCTTGAACCTTTGAAGGTTTGGGGTAAAATTGAAGGAGATGTTATTGTTGATACAAACTCTCCCGTTATTACAACACAGTGTCTTCGTGTTCCCGTTTCAAACGGTCACACAGCAGCTGTATTTGTAAAATTTGAAAAGAAGCCTACTATTGAAGAAATTAAGGAAATATGGGCAAACTATGAAGGTGAACCACAGAAATTGGGTCTTCCTTCTGCTCCTGAAAAGTTCCTTACTTATTTTGAGGAAGACGACCGTCCACAGGCAAAATCAGAGCGTATGCTTTATAACGGTATGGGTGTTTCTGTTGGCCGTCTTCGTGAAGACAAGGTTTATGACTATAAATTTGTAAGCCTTTCACACAACACACTTCGCGGTGCCGCAGGCGGTGCTGTTGAAATGGCAGAGCTTTTGGCTGCAAAGGGTTATTTTGACAAGTAATATTAAAACAAATAAAATTCAAGGAGGTATTCATTATGAAAAAAACTGTTTTTACAGGCTCCGGCGTTGCTTTGGTTACTCCAATTAAAAACAACAAAGTGGATTTTGACAAACTTGGTGAGCTGCTGGACTTTCACGTTGAAAACAGTACCGATGCAATTATTCTTTGCGGTACTACAGGTGAGGCTCCTACACTGCCCGATGATGAACATCTTCGAATTTTTGACTATGCAATGGACAGAGTCGGCGGTAAAATACCACTTATAGGCGGTACCGGCTCCAACTTTACCGACCATGCAATTGAATTTTCAAAATATGCCCAAAAGGCAGGCATGGACGGTGTGCTTTGCGTTACACCTTATTACAACAAAACAAGTCAGCAGGGCTTGGTTAAACACTACAATGCTATTGCCAATGCAATTGACATTCCCGTTATACTTTACAATGTACCATCACGTACAGGTGTCGGGTTGTCACTTGGTGCTTTGGACGAACTTTCAAAGACCGAAAACATTGTGGCAATTAAAGAAGCAACCGGTGATGTTGCCTTTGCTGCAAAAATTGCGGCAAACATTGATATGGAAATTTATTCCGGCAATGACGATATGATTGTTCCCATACTTTCAATAGGCGGTATAGGCGTTATATCCGTAGTTGCAAACGTTATTCCAAAGCAGACTCACGATATGTGCAAGCTTTGGTTTGACGGCAAGGTTAAGGAAGCGGCAAAAATGCAGCTTGATATGATGGACTTGGCAGAAAAGCTCTTTATTGACGTTAATCCTATTCCCGTTAAAAATGCAATGAATATGATGGGCTTTGATGTAGGTGAGCTTAAGCTTCCATTGGTTGACCTTTCCGAAGAAAATGCCCAAAAGGTACGTAAGGCACTTATTGATTACGGACTAAAAGTAATTTAAGAGGTATAAACATATGACAAAAATTATTATGAACGGCTGTAACGGCAGAATGGGTCAGTTTATTGTAAAAACCGTTGCAGAAACAGATGACTGTGAAATTGTATGCGGTATTGATATTAACGACAGCATTAAAAATGATTTTCCGGTATACAAGGCTTTGACAGAATTTGACGGAAAGGCTGATGTTTTAATTGACTTTTCACATCCTTCTACCCTTTCCTCTGTTTTAGAATATGCTAAAAGCACTAAAACTCCTGCAATTATTTGTACAACAGGCTTAACTGCTGAACAAAAGGCGGAAATTGGTGCCGCATCCAAAGATGTTGCAATATTCTTTTCGGCTAATATGTCACTTGGTGTAAATGTAATTATAGACCTTGCAAAAAAGGCTACAAAGGTTTTGGAAGATAATTTTGATATTGAAATTATTGAAAAGCATCACAACCAGAAGCTTGATGCTCCAAGCGGAACTGCACTTGCAATTGCTGATGCAATTTCCGAAACTATGACAAACGAAGCGGAATATGTATACGACCGTCATTCCGTACGCAAAAAGAGAGGTAAAAACGAAATTGGTATCCACTCTATGCGCGGCGGTACAATAGTTGGTGAGCATTCCGTTATATTTGCAGGTAAGGATGAGGTTATAGAAATCAACCACATTGCAACTTCAAGAGAAGTTTTTGCAACAGGTGCTGTTAAGGCGGCAAAATTCCTTGCAGGAAAACCTGCAGGCTTTTATGATATGAATGACCTTTTGAATAGTTGATAGTGAATAATGAATAATGAATAATTAATAATTAATAATTAATAATGAATAGTTATTGTAGAAAAGCCGCTTAATGCGGCTTTTCTTTTTTAATCACAGATAAAATCTGTATTAAATATGTATTTTAACTCTTCCATATCATTTTTAACTATATTTAATCTTTCTTCAAGTATTTTTATTTGTTGTATAATGTCTGTTACTTCCTCTGCAACTTCTCCTAACGACTTTATATTTTCCATTTACGCTACCTCCCAAAATTAAAAAAGTGCATCAGCAAAAAGCCAATGCACTAAAAACGCATGCCTTTTTACTAATGCAACTCAGATAAAAAGTATCTTAACCTATGACAAATAGAGCAAAGATATTTAAACATGCATTTTTAACATATTTAGTCTTTACTTTATTTGTACATATATTCAGTTAAGATACAGTTTATCTTTGTATCTGAGTTGCACAACTATTTTAACACAAATTATTGTTTTTGTCTACTTTTTTATAATATTTTCAAAAAAGTTTTTATATTCAACAAATTGTCACAAATTGTTGATTTTTATACGTTTGTATGTTAAAATGGTGTTAATTATTTTACAGAGAGGATTGAAATAAATTGACAACCTTTAAATGTCCGAAGTGCGGAAGTTTCTTTGAAGCTCCGGAAAATGCTCCTCAGGTTTTTTGTTCAAATTGCGGTGAGAGATTGGTAACAGAACCTGCTCAGTCTCCGGTTTGGCAGAGCACTTCGCAACAAAATTCATTAGACCCTAATGCTAACGGCGTAAATTATCAGACTCCCGTTCAGCAGAATTCATTGGACCCTAACGCTAACAGCGTAAATTATCAGGCTCCTGCTCAGCAAAACTCACTTGACCCTAATGCTAATTATCAGAATTACAGCAGTCAGCCTCAGTATGACAATTCTGTTAATATGGGTGTTGCTCCTGCTAAAAAGAAAAAATCAAAAGTATTGTTATTCTCAATTATCGGTGGTGTGTTGGTAATTGGTATTATAGCTTTTCTTCTTTGGAACTTTGTTTTCAAAACAACTAAAGAATACAAGGAAGACACTGTAATTTCAGCAGGCGGCTGGCACACTGTTGCTCTTAACAAAGACGGTACTGTTTCCGCTATAGGTGACAACTCCTATGACCAGTGTGATGTTGAAGACTGGGAAGATATTATTGCGGTATCAGCAGGTGGTAACCACACAGTTGGTCTTAAAAAAGACGGTACCGTTGTTGCAGTTGGTGAAAACGAAAACGGTCAGTGTGATGTTGAGGACTGGGAAGACATTATTGCCATTGCGGCAGGCGAAAGCCACACAGTAGGTCTTAGAAAAGACGGCACCGTTGTTGCAGTTGGTGAAAACGGAGACGGTCAGTGCGATGTTGAAGACTGGGTAGACATTAAGGAAATTGCCGCAGGCTATTACCACACAGTTGGCTTAAGAGAAGACGGTACTGTTGTTGCAGTTGGTGACAACTACCACGATAACTGTGATGTTGACGACTGGGAAGACATTGTTTCTGTTTCGGCAGGTTATTCTCATACAGTAGGTCTTAAAGAAAACGGCAGAGTTATTGCTATAGGTAACAACGCCGACGGTCAGTGTGAAGTTGATGACTGGAGAGATATTACGGCTATTTCTTCAAATGCCTGGCATACAGTAGGTATTAAAGAAGACGGTACTGTTGTTGCAGCAGGTTGGAACGAACACGACCAGTGTGATGTTGATGACTGGGAAGACGTTATTGCTGTTTCTGCAGGCGGATGGCACACAGTTGCAGTAACAAAAGACGGCTCTGTATTGGCTATTGGTCTTAACGACGACGGCAGATGCGATGTTGACGACTGGGATTTGAAATAATATAATTCAAGGAGGTGTAAAATACACCTCCTCTCAGACCGTCGAAAAAGTCGTTCTACCGCAAGTAATTAATTTTACATTGTAGGGACAGATGTCCTCGGCTGTCCGCAAAATCAAATTATAAAATCCCAAGGAAAACATCGAGTTTTCCTTGGGATTACTTGCTTTTTGCC
>JAZQIO010000076.1:0-28680 GCA_045541135.1 Clostridia bacterium | reverse complement strand
GTGTGTTCTTGAAATAAAGAATAAAATGGAACCTCATTATATTGAAAAAATGATTGAGGAAATCAGAAAACTTGACTATCTTGAAAATGTTATTTTTATTGGAGCAAACATAGAAAATCTTATAGAGGTAAGAAGAATTTTACCTGAACAGAAAATACAGTGCCTTGTTGCTATTCACTATAATCCTTATGGTAAGGAGCTTTTAGATATTCTTAATAAATATTCATTTGACCTGGATATGTACTATAAACTGCTTACTAAAGAAATTGTTGATGAAGTGCACGCAAACGGACATATTGTAAACTGCTGGACATTGGACGAAAAAGAGGAAGCCGAAAAGATGGTTGAGCTTGGTGTTGACCAGATTACAACAAATATTCTTGAGTAATTTCAAAGGGTGTGGAAAGTGAAATTCATTTTACTACACCCTTTTTATTATATTTCACTTTTTTCGTTGCCTTTTTGAAAGAAATAGGATACAATTAAAATGCATTATTTGAAAATGATGGATTTTTATAAACATAGTTTAAACATAAATAGGGAGAAAAGATATTATGAGTTTTGAAAGCTTAAAGGCAACTTTTGACAAATGTGTGGGCAAATTTGACGGTTACCTTATATGTTCGGATCTGGACGGTACATTCAAAGGAGGCGGAGACACTATAGAGGTAAACAGCAAAGCTGTAAAGTATTTTACGGACAATGGCGGGAAATTCACTTTTATTACAGGAAGAACGGCAACTTATCTTTCAGAACAGGAATTTTTCGGTCTTATTAATGCTCCTGTCGGAGTTTTTAACGGCGGGCTTATATATGATTATCAGAATAATAAAACGCTAAAAGAATCCCGTCTTGAATTTAAATTGGGGGATTTTGTAAATACAGTAAATAACGGGAGTTTTAATTTTTCGACGGTTGGTATATATAACGATTGTTTTGCACCCTGGCAACGTGGAGAAAATTTTGATGAATATAAAGATGAGTTTTCGAAAAATATGATAAAAATCGTATGCGCCTTTAATACAGTTGAAGAGGCAGATGAGTTTAAAAAATTTGCACTTGAACAGAAATTTTTTGAAAACACATTTGTGTCAAAATCCTGGCCGTTGGGTGTGGAATTTAATTCTATGGACGGTACTAAAGGGCATGCTATCAGCTTTATAAAAAATCATCTGGGAAATATTCATACCTCAATCGGTATAGGCGATTTTGAAAACGATGTAAAACTTATGGAATATGCAGATATAGGAGTTGCGACAGGCAATGCGGTTGAATGCGTAAAACAAGCGGCTGATATGATTGTTAAAGACAATGAAAATTATGCACTGAAAGATTTGATTGAAATTATTGAAAGCAGAATTTAATTTGTGCTAATATATTTGACGTTTATATGTAAACAAATTACTAATACTTTTGACTTTTTTAAGGTTTCGGCGTCAGAGTAAAATATTCCTTGATTAAGCCTGGAATAAGATCAAATATTGAGGGTTATCAGGGAAACTTTATCCGGCAATTAATGAATTTTATATATTCAAAAAGCTTCATATATATTATGTTTTGTAAAATTTGTAGAAAAATATTGTGTCTATAAAAAAAATATTGAAAATGGATTTTGGTTATGATATATTATATATATGAAAAATTTATTAGAAAAGAAGGCATGATGTATGAAGAAAATTTACGAAGGTAAAACAAAAGACGTTTACAGTCTTGACAATGGCAATGTAATGTTGAAATTCAAGGACGACTGCACAGGCAAAGACGGCGTTTTTGATCCCGGTGAAAACTCTGTTGGACTCACAATAGAAGGTATCGGCAAAGCTAACCTTAGAACTTCTGTTTACTATTTTGATATGCTAAAGGAAGCAGGCATTAAAACTCACTACGTAAGTGCAGATATTGACAATGCTACTATGGAAGTACTTCCTGCAACAGTATTCGGTCATGGCCTTGAAGTTATCTGCCGTTTGGTTGCAACAGGCAGCTTTATCCGCAGATACGGTGAATATATTGAAGACGGTACAGCTTTAGAAGGCGGTTACGTTGAATGTACATTCAAGAATGATGAAAAGGGCGATCCGTTGGTAACTATGGAAGGTCTTGCAGCTTTGGGTGTTATGACTCCTGAGATGTTTGAAAGCATGAAGGAAAACACACTTAAAATCACAAAAATTGTTGCCGATGATCTTAAGTCAATAGGTCTTGACCTTTGGGATATTAAGTTTGAATTCGGTTACAACAATGGTGAAGTTATACTTATTGATGAAATTGCATCAGGTAATATGCGTGTTTATAAGGACGGCAAAATTGTTGACCCGGTTGAACTAACAAAGCTTATTCTTGACAGATAATTTTAACACGGCGTACTTGTGTATGCCGTGTTTTTTTTGAAGAGCTTATTGACTTTGGGTGGGAAATATTTTATAATGTATATACAGGATATGTTCCTACAATATTTTACGAGGGAGATTTTATGATGAAAAATATGAAGAAGTTATTGGCGTTGGCATTGGTTCTTATTATGGCTGTTTGTACTTTTGCAGCATGTGGCGAGGATGAAAAAAAGGACGTAAGTGCACCTGCAGATGAACCTGTTATTGCAGAAAAAAATCTGGAAGCCGAAGCTGAAATTAATGACTATATTGATTCACAGGCTGAATATTTTGAACCGATTGCAGCATCCTACAAAGAACAGGGTGTTGATATGTCAATCTATGCAGACGGGGATGCACTTGTATATGACCTTAAGCTTGCTGTAGATGTTCCTGCGGATCAGTTAGACGATATTTCTGCACAGCTTGAAAGTGGATTTGCAGGTTTTGACGTAACAGCAGAAGCTATTTTTAACGAATGTGATGCTGTACAAAGTGTAAGAGCAGAATATTATGATATTGACGGTACAGAATTGTTTGTAGGAACTTGCGAAAGATAATTAAATTTATAAAAGACGGTAATATTGAATATTACCGTTTTTTAGTAGAAGAGATTACAGATGGGAAAAGAGTCTGTTTAGGATAAAATGTTGCCGAGGTGAATGCTATGAATATAAAAGGTGCAATTTTTGATATGGATGGCACATTGATAGATTCTCTGGTTGTCTGGGGAGAAATATGGAGTACTCTCGGTGCAAGGTTTCTTGGCAATCCGGATTTCAGACCGTCGCTTGAAGATGATAAAAAGGTGCGGACTATGACCTTGTCTGATGCAATGAATATGATACATAAAAATTACAGTATGGCTTCGTCGGGCAAAGAAGTATATGACTGTGTTATGGAAGTATGTGATGATTTTTACGAAAACCGCGTAAAATTAAAAGACGGGGTAGCAGAATTTTTGGATTACTGTAAGGAAAACGGAGTTAAAATGTGCATAGCTTCCGCAAGCCCTGCTTCCGCAATATTAACAACGGTGAAACGATGCGGATTGGAAAAATATTTTGATAAAATAATATCCTGCTGTGATGAAGGCATAGGTAAAGGCAAAGATCATCCTGACGTATTTATTGCTGCTATTGAATATCTTGGAACACCGGTGGAAGAAACATGGGTTTTTGAGGATTCATATGTTGCTTTGCTTTCTGCAAAGAAAACAGGAGCAAAAACCGCAGGAATTTTTGATAAATACAATTACGGTCAGAATATATTAAGGGAAAACGCCGATGAATTTATTGATGATGGCGAAAATCTTACAAAACTGATTGGTAAAATATAGTTTAATAAAGCTTAGGATGGCGAATTAATTTGCCATCTTTTTCTTTGTCGAAATTCCGCATAATTTGTTGACAAAAGTTTATTTCGTGATATACTTAAATCAAAGGATGTGGAGATTTTGAAGAAAAGATTTTTGTGTTTAATTGCCGTTTTGTGCCTTGTTGTTTCAGGGTGCGGCAGTTCAAAAAAAGAAGAGGAAAAAACAAACAATATTGCAAGCAATATTGAACAGGCAAAAGTTCTGGCACAGGGTTATTTTTATGACGAGGCTTTGGAGCTTTTAAACAATTCAGAATACAGTGACGATGAACAGATTGTAAATTTAAAAAATGAAATTACTGCAAAAAAGGGCGAATTGGTAAAATATGAAGGTCAGTTTTACCACGTGTTTTTCCACAGTCTTATAGTGTATCCGGAGCTTGCTTTTGACGGAGACTATATGCACGAGGGCTACGATATGTGGATGACTACGGTTTCTGAGTTTAAGAATATGCTTCCTCAGCTTTATGAACGTGGTTTTATATTATATTCTTTGGCGGATATAAAAAAGGATAAGGAAATTCTTCTGCCACCCGGCAAAAAGCCTCTTATAATTTCTATTGACGATGTTTGTTATTACGATTATATGAAAAATGACGGTTTTGCCGACAGGTTGGTAATTAACGAGGAAGGCGAGGTTGCCTGTGAGGTACGTACACCGGAGGGAGAAACAATAGTTACATATGACGGCGATGTTATGCCGATACTTGACCAATTTGTAAAGGAGCATCCTGATTTTTCATACCGTGGTGCAAAGGGAGTTGTAGCTGTTACCGGTTATGAAGGAGCACTTGGCTACCGTATAACAGACCTTGAAGGGCAGGAGCTTACAGATGCACAGAATGAAGTAAAGAAAATTGCCGGGGTAATGAAGGAAAACGGGTGGCTGTTTGCTTGCCACAGCTATACACACAATGACTATTTTAAAGACGGTGGTGTAGCATACGATACATTGGTGACTGACACACAAAGGTGGGAGGACACCATTGCAGAATATGTAATAGACCCCGATATTTACATAAGTCCATTCGGCTATCATCTAAAACCCGGAGATGAAAGACTTGACTATTTATCCTCTGATATGGGTTATAGCTATTTCTGTCCTGTAAGTACAGCTATGAGAACAATTATTACAGATGACGGAACGGTTATACAGGAGCGCTTTAATCTTGACAGATTTAATATGAGAAATCAGAAGGAATTTATAAATGAAACCTTCTTTGATGTAGACAGTGTATACTACAATATACCGTAATGATAAACAGGTCTGTCGCAAATTTTGCGACAGACCCTATTTGTTATTTAAGCTTTGTTAAAATGTTTTTTGCTTTTTCGGTAGAAAGATTAAGTCTTTGCCAACGATCAGGTATGTCGGATTGTGTTTTGTCGGTAAGGAAAGCTTTCACCGATTTTTTTATTTCAATATCATCAGTATTTTTGTAAAGATATTCCATTGCAGGAGCCGCATCTGAAGAAAGGGTGAAAATATATTCAATCCCTTTGCGTTCATTGTTAAGATATTTGTCTATTTGATTTTTTGCAATAATATTATCTGCGGGAACAATATTTAAAAACATATAATATGTAAGGGCAATTAAAGCATAAACGACACTTATATTAAAGTGTGGCTTTGCTATATATACAAATGTTATAAGAAGCCCTATTGCCTCGAAGATTAAAAATCCCATTACAAAAAAACGCATTCTTGTAAGTCCGTCATCATTTGTGTAAAGCAGCATTTTGTAAAAGGAGGACGTCAGAAGAACAAGTGTAACACCGCACATATAATGACAAAGTATTTTAGATAATGTTATCCATTTGTCGCTGTGAGTTTTTGTAAATGCGATAACTGTAAGAATGGCGGCAATGTTTACAACGCTGAGAGCTAAAAGCTCAAAAAAGCCCTTCCTTGCATATTCGGTGTATGTGAGACCTGCTGGAAGTGCAGAGCCTGAAAAAAGATATTTAAACTGAATTATTACAAAAACAGTATATATAAACAACACAACAAAAAGCACGGTATTTATTATTATCAGGTCACCCTTTAGGTTTCGCTCCTCGGCTTTTTCGCAGATATTGTTATCGTCAAAAGAGTTATGTATTACACCAAACATATAAAGTCCGACTATTATTCCTATTACACAAACATAAATAAAGTGCGGATTCAGTGTTTTAAGTATTCCTGAAAGCAGGTTTTGAGTTTTTAGCGAAAATACCATATCTGCATTGGATAATACTGCGATAAGAATAACCGAACAGGCAAATGCCGACACAACAGCTATTACAATACGCTTTATGACAGCGGATTTTGTGCTGTTGAATTCCGCAACCCATTTAAATGGGATTTTAAAACAGTTAAGCGGGGCTATAAGCTGTTTGAAACCGTTTGACAGGAGATTTGTGCCAATTTTTTTGAAATTGTATTTCATAAACATACAACCGTAAAGTACAATGCTTATCAAAAGGTTTGAGACTTTCCATATATTGTTTGCACTAATGCAGCAATTAATTGACATTATGATTATTGGGATGAATACCAACAATCTTTTTTTATCAGGTACGATAAACCATAAAATTACCAGTTGAATTAATGTGAATACAGGCACACTTAACCCTGCATTTTCCGGCATTATAAGATATGAAAAGGTTATCGCGGAAACTGTGAAATATATTAAAAGACGGAGTTTCAAATCCTTTGAAAAGCTTTTATCGTCTGTTGTTTCCATATGTGACTTTTTTGAATTTTTTACTGTAAGAATGCTTGCAATTCCAATAGCCGCCAAGGAACCGCGGAATCCTGCAATATAACATAAAATACTTAAACCCACCGATTCGTTACCGCCAAAAAAAGGCATTATCATAATTTCTCCGCAAAAGGCTGTGCCTGCACCGACTGCTCCGCATATGAGCAAGTCTGTCATTTTGTGAGAAATTAAAAAAACGGTTGTAACTGTAAAAAATAAGAATATGCAGGCAAAAGCATACGGAAAGATTTTTGTTGTATCAAAAAAATCAAAAAAATGGTGGCAGAGTCTGTTTGTGAAAATAAGACTTATGCCGAGAAGTCCGCCTTTAATGACGTTTTTCATAAAATCAACCTCCATCATATTCAAGTATATCGGCAGGCTGGCAATCCAGTGCCTTGCATATATCCTCCAGTGTTGAAAAACGTATAGCCTTTGCTTTGTTATTTTTTAGTATAGATAAATTTGCAGGTGTGATGTTTATTTTTTCGGCAAGCTCCATTAACCCTATTTTTCGCTTTGCCATCATTACATCAAGGTTTACAATTATAGGCATTTTTATCGCTCCCTTTTATATAGTAAGTTCATTTTCGGTTTTGTAATTTATTGCCTGCTTAAAAAGGTCTTTTAATGTAAGGCAGAAAATACATCCTACAACAAATATAACCGCTATTATCAAGGTGGCTATGGTAAACATAATAAAGCACTTTATAATATAAATAAGTGCTATAATGCTACAGGTTATTGCCATTTTTCTGAAATGACCGACATTTTTTTCTGTAAAAGGATTTCCAACAAGCAAAGATTTGTACATTTGCTTTAAATTAAACAAAATGTAACTGCATCCCACGCCGGATAAAAATATGACTATTGTGAACGTAGTTTGGTAATTTGGATTTGGATACAGTATCCATGCAAAAATTTCGTCAGCATAAAACGGTTCCAGCACCAAACATATAAGGCTTGTGTAAAAAAGTATGTCCGTTATGGTTTTTGCTATGTAATGGGTAGCTTTTTTTGTATACATAAAATCATTCCTTTCCTGAAGTTGCTTTCATTATAACAGTCAAATTACTGTTTGTCAAGTAAAAATTATCGAAAAACAATAAATAATAACTGAAAAACAAAAATACATTAAAATGTTTTAAAAAGGGAATATGATTTAAGCATAAGTAGTGTTGTGCTTTACAATGGTCTTTAAATATGCTATAATTTAAGTGAATTTTTTATGTGAGGGATAATTATGAATGAAATAATAAGCATTGTATACGAGCTTTTGACTTCAGTAATTTTATTTGTTATTGTTATGAACTACGTTCTTACATCAAAGGCACTGTATGCACTGGCAAAAAAATACAAAATACGCTGCCCCGGTTATGCGTGGGTACCTGTTGCGTCGGGTCGCATTCTCGGAAGTGTTGCGGACAGCGTTGAAAATTCTGAAAATCCTCGTGACAGATGGGGGAAAACGATGTTTTCAATATCAATGTCGGCGCTATGTGTAATTTTGTTTATGCTGGTGGTTTTTGTGTTGGCGATATTAAAGGCAAGACACGTACTGTTTATAGCTGAAGTGAGTTTTGTTTTTTTTATGTTTGTATGTTTTATGCTGTTTGTGTTTTTTGTTTTGATGCTGGCAAGAATGACCGTTGCAACCGTATGTACATACAAAATTTTTGAATATGCGTACAAAGAAAATTCAATCGGCTATTTACTTGTTAGTTTTATGTTGCCTCTTGCAAAGGCGGTTTGTCTTAACAAATGCAAGAACAAAATATACAAGGTAAATGTTACGGAAATTTTTGATGAACAGCCTGAAACGGTTGTGAGTTCGGAAGAAACAGATACAAATTTTGAGGAGTTGAATAAATAATGGAAAATAATAATTACATTGCCGAAAACGAGGTTGAATCTCAACAGGAAAATGCAGGGTCAACTGTAGACAGTGAAACCTATGCGGATATGTATGCAGAGTATTTTAAGGATGACTATCCGGATCCGTCTCAGGATTATGAAGACGCCATACAGCCTATGTATTCTGAACCGGAAAAGCCTGTTAAACAGCTTAATATAAAAAATAAACTGCCGATAATTATAGGAGCAGGAGCTTTGATTATTGTGGCAATTATTCTGGCTTTTGTCATTAAAAGCTGCAGCGGGGCAAAGGTATATGAAAGTGGTAATTTGTTCCGTCAGGGACTTGCCGTTGTAAACTGTGATGACGGAAAAAGAGGATTTATAAATGAAGAGGGAGAGGAAATAATAACTCCCGAATTTGATTATGCCGGAAATTTTGCCGAAAACGGACTGGCTGTAGTTGGATTGTACGAAGAAGATGAAGGATGGGAATACGGATATATTGATAAAAACGGAGAATATTCAATTACTCCCCGTTTTGACTATGCATATGATTTCAGCGACAGCGGACTTGCAAGAGTATACACAGATGAAAAATACGGCTATGTAAATAAAAAAGGTGAATTTGTAATAGATGCACAGTATGAATATGCCTATGATTTTGTGGATGAATATGCAATTGTTGTAAAGTACGGCAACGAAAGAAAGTGTGGCTTTATCAATAAAAAAGGTAAATTGGTTATTGATTATGAATTTGATGCTGCAAGACCTTTTATAAATGGATTCGCGGCAGTATGTGAAGACGGAAAATGGGGATTTATCAACGAAAAAGGGAAATATGTTATAGAGCCTCAGTATGAATTGGTTTCAGATTTTGGTGATAATAAACTTGCCTTGATAAAAAAAGATGGCGAATGGGGAATCGTTGACAAGGACGGCGATGAAATTATAAAAACCCGTTATGATGAAATGTACAGCTTTGCAGAAAATGGCCTTGCGGCAGTATGTGAAGATGGTGAATGGGGATTTGTAAACAAAAAAGGCAAAGAGGTAATTGACTGCAGCTTTGATTCTGTAACATCTTTTTCGGATAATGGTCTTGCGGCAGTGTGCGAAGATGGCAAATGGGGATTTGTTGACAGAAATGGTAAATGGGTTATAGAGCCCTGCTACGATTATATTGAAATATCAGCTGACCATTATCTTTCTTATATGGATGAATATAAGTATGAGCCGGGTTGTGCTTTCCTTAACGACAAAGCTGTTGTTTCAAAAGACGGAAATAATTATATTGTAGATAAAAAGGGTAACGAAACCAAACTGGTAGGCATAGATTTTGTTGAAGCTGTGTATGCGGATTACATTGTGTTCTCCAAAGACGGTATGTGCGGAATTATGAATATGGACGGAGAAATTGTAGTGAAAGCAAAATATAACTATATAGGTTAAAATGAAAGGGTGTCGCAAAATTGCGCATACCACACAAGGCGAATAAAATGCTAAACAAAGTCATTCAAGTGTAATGATAAAGTTAAAATAAATCAATTTTTAAGGAAGAAATTCGTCATTGACGAATTTCTTTCATTAAATGCCTTGTGTTTTGAACAAACTTCACCACTCGACGTACCATCGTACGTCTTCGGGTAACCCCTGCGGGTTCAGTTTGTCCAATCTGCACAATTTTTCATTCACCCTAAATGGGCTGTCGCAAAATGAACCCATTTTGCGACAGCCTATTTTTATGCAAAAAAACAGCACCCACTTTTCTGTGAGTGCTGTAATTTTTTGAAATAATGTAATTATCTCTTTGAGAACTGTGGTGCACGACGAGCAGCTTTAAGACCGTATTTCTTACGTTCTTTCATACGTGGGTCACGTGTTAGGTAACCGCTCTTCTTAAGAACAGCTCTGTTTTCAGCGTCAGCCTGCAATAGAGCACGAGCAATACCGTGGCGAATTGCACCGGCCTGACCTGTAACACCGCCGCCAACTACTGTAGCGATAACGTCAAACTTACCTGTAAGACCCAAAGCTTCAAGTGGTTGACGAACGATTAGTTTTAGTGTGTCCAAACCAAAATAATCATCTATATCACGCTTGTTGATTGTAACAACACCTGTTCCAGGAACAAGACGTACTCTGGCGATTGATTTTTTTCTTCTACCTGTACCGTAGTATCCAGCCATTTAATTCACCCTCCTACTTAATCTCTCTATCCCAAACGATAGGTTTTTGTGCACTGTGTGTGTGTTCAGCGCCTTTGAAGATACGGCATCTTGTAAGTGCTGTTCTTCCGATTGTGTTGTGAGGTAGCATACCCCAAACTGCCAATTCCATAGCTTTTTCTGAACGGTTAGCCATCAAATCTGAATATTTAACAGCTTTAAGACCGCCTACATAACCTGTGTGACGGTACCACATTTTCTGTTCAGCCTTATTACCTGTAAGGATAGCCTTATCCGAATTGATGATGATTACGAAATCACCACAATCTGCATGAGGAGTATAAGTAGGCTTATGCTTACCACGCAATATAGTAGCTGCAACTGTAGCAACACGGCCAAGTGGCTTGTTTGCTGCATCAATGATGTACCATTCTTTTTTAAGCTCTGAAGCTTTTGCCATATATGTGCTCATTAAAATTACCTCCTTGTCAAATTTACGACTATAACATAATACAACAGGTTTAATAATATGTCAAGCACTTTTTTGAAATAATTTAATTTATTTTTTTAAAACTCTTAAAATCTCCGTTTTTCTCTAAAATGCTCCAAAATGCTAAAAAACGATTTTTAATTATTTTTGTGATTTTTACAGAAATTATTCGGCAATCATTTAAAAAAATGCCAAAAAAGATTTTAAGGTCTTTACAATCGAACGTTTTTTTGGTAATATTATTTTAAGTATATATTATGAAATAATTTTTTTATGGAGGATAACAATGCCAAAATATAATAGAGTTATATTAAAGGTAAGCGGTGAAGCTTTGGCAGGTCCGAAAAAGACAGGACTTGATGACGAAACCATTGCAGAAATTTGCAAACAAATCAAAGTTGCTACAGAAATGGGCGTTCAGATTGCCATTGTATGTGGTGGCGGAAACTTCTGGAGAGGTAGAAGCGGAGAAAATATGGACCGCACAAGAGCAGACCATATGGGTATGCTTGCTACAACAATAAATGCACTAGCCCTGCAGGATGCCCTGGAGCGTTGCGGGGTTGTTACAAGGGTTCAGACTGCTATTGAAATGAAACAGTTTGCTGAGGTTTACATCAGAAACAAGGCTATAAGACATCTTGAAAAGGGCAGAGTAGTTATATTTGCCTGCGGTTCGGGAAACCCTTATTTTTCAACAGATACTGCTGCTGCACTTCGTGCGGCTGAAATTGATGCAGACGCAATACTTCTTGCAAAAAATGTTGACGGCGTTTATGATTGTGACCCCAACACAAACGAATGTGCAGTTAAATATGACGAGCTTTCATACCTTGAGGTTATAAGCAAGGGGCTTAAGGTTATGGATTCAACAGCTTCATCACTTTGTATGGACAATAACATTCCGCTGTTGGTATTCGGTCTTGATGATCCGAAAAATATCATTAGAGTTTTAAATGGCGAGAAAATAGGCACAGTAGTTAAATAATACATATATTGAGGAGGATTTATTTATGAGAGCAGAACTAAAACAGTTTGAAGAAAAAATGAACAAGGCAATTAATTTTTATAGCAATGACATTAACACAATTCGTGCAGGCAGAGCAAATCCTGCAATTCTTGACAAGGTGCAGGTAGAATACTACGGCGTTCCTTCACCTCTTAACCAGGTTGGTACAGTATCTGTTCCGGAGCCTACTATGATTGTTATTCAGCCATGGGATGCTACTTTGCTTCCTGAAATTGAAAAGGCTATTAATAAGGCAGATATCGGTCTTACACCTCAGAATGACGGTAAGGTTATCCGTCTTAACTTCCCACCTCTTACAGAAGAAAGACGTAAAGAGCTTGCAAAGAGCCTGCACAAAAAGAGCGAGGATGCAAAGGTAAATGTGCGTGGTGTTCGCCGTGATGCTATGGATTTCTTTAAGAAGGCTCAGAAAAACAGCGAAATTACAGAGGATGATCTTAAAGGCCTTGAGGATGATATTCAGAAGCTTACAGATGCAAAGATTAAGGAAATTGATACCATCGGTGCAGCTAAGGAAAAGGATATTATGTCTATCTAAAGGTGATAAAAATGTTCTTTAATTTTTTAAAAAAGAAAAACAATGATGTGCATGAGATAGATAAAACCAATCTGCCCATGCACATTGGTATTATTATGGACGGCAACGGCAGATGGGCAAAAAAACGCAGAATGCCCAGAAATGTCGGACACCGTGCCGGCGCAGAGGTTTTGAAAAAAATCACTACCTATGCAGATGAAATTGGAATAAAGGCTATTACGGCATATACTTTTTCTACGGAAAACTGGAAACGCCCCCAGGCGGAAATAGACGGCATTATGGCACTCCTTCGGGAGTATTTGCTGGATTATAAGAAAAATCTTGGTGATAAAAATGCTGTAATCAGGGTTATTGGCGACCGCTCGGTTTTGGATGAGGATATTATAGAGCTTATGGCAAAAACCGAGGAATTTACAAAGAACAACACGGGTGTTGTTTTATGTCTTGCAATTAACTATGGCGGTCAGGATGAAATTGTAAGGGCGGTAAACAAGCTTGTTGCCGACGGTGAAGAAATTAATGCTGAAAATATAGGCAAAAATCTCTATACCAGTGACTTGCCGCCTGTTGACCTTATAATCCGACCAAGCGGTGAAAAAAGACTTTCCAACTTTTTACTGTGGCAGTCGGCGTATGCAGAATTATGGTATGATGATATACTGTGGCCGGATTTTTCAATAGAAAAATTCAATGAGGCCATTATAGACTTTCAGAAACGTAACAGACGTTTCGGAGGAGTTTGAAAGGATTGATTGTTTTGAAACAGCGCATAATTACGGGAGCTGCTTTGGTTGTGGCACTGATTGTTATTTTGATATTAGGCACACCGTTTGTTGAAATTGCAATTGCATTGCTTGCGTCCATTGCTGTAATGGAACTTTTTGGTGCAGTAAAACTTTCCGGAAACAAAATACTTATGATTGTATCTGTAATCGGTACGGTAGGACTTGTTGCCGTACAGTATTTTGGTGCACATTTTTTTAATCCTGTAATGTACGTTTACATATTAGCTTTATTTTTGATATATATGGCAAATATGAACAGATTTTCTTTTGAAGAAATTGCGAAGACCTTTTTTATTACAATTTATGTAGCTTTTATGTTTGCACATATTATTCTTGTAAGAAATATGGAATACGGCAACTTTTTAATATGGGTTGTGCTTATAGGTGCATTTGTAACCGATACAGCGGCTTTGTTTGGAGGTAAGTTTTTTGGCAGACACAAGCTTTGCCCGAAATTAAGCCCCAAAAAGACAATTGAAGGAAGCATAAGCGGAATATTGGGCTGTGTGATATGTACTTTGATTTTTTGCCTGATATGCAATATTGGTTTTGACCTTGGAACAAATTACCTTTGGGCAGTTGTTATAGGTCTTGGTGCGTCAATTGTATCTCAGCTTGGCGATCTTTCGGCATCCTGCATCAAAAGACAGTTTGGTATTAAGGACTACGGAAAAATTTTCCCCGGCCACGGTGGCGTAATGGACAGATTTGACAGCTTGTTCTTTGTTGCACCGTTTGTTTATTATATGTTGCTTATTCAACCGATTATACAGTAATGAAAGGTAGATAGTATTGAAAAAAATATCTATAATAGGAAGTACAGGCTCAATCGGCACACAGACTTTAGAGGTTTGTGATAACCTTAAAAATGTGCAGATTATGGGCCTTTCTGCAAATAATAACGTAAATCTTGCGGAAGAACAAATAAGAAAATACCGACCAAAGCTTTTTGCAATGGTTAATGAGGATGCTGCAAAGACGCTTAAAACAGCAGTTGCCGATACGGATACAAAGGTTATTTCCGGCATTGACTGCATGAGCGAAATAACCACAATGTCTGAAATTGACACGGTTGTAACCTCTGTTGTGGGTATAGCGGGGCTTGTGCCTACTATGAATGCGATTAAGCAGGGTGTAAATATTGCGCTTGCCAATAAAGAAACTTTGGTTACTGCAGGCAGTATTGTTATGAGTGAGGCTAAAAACAATAACGTAAGCATATTGCCGGTAGACAGTGAGCACAGTGCTATTTTTCAGTGCATAGGAAATCACCCGAAATCGGAAATTAATCGTCTTATAATTACGGCATCCGGAGGCTCGTTTTACGGTAAAAAGGCAGAAGAACTTGAAAATGTAACCGTAAAAGAAGCACTTAACCATCCTAACTGGAGTATGGGACAGAAGATAACTATAGATTCAGCTACACTTATGAATAAGGGCCTTGAGGTTATAGAGGCACATTGGCTTTATGATATGGACTATGATGATATTGATGTGGTTGTACACAGGGAAAGCATTGTTCATTCTTTGGTAGAATTTAAAGATATGAGCGTGCTTGCACAGCTTGGCTTGCCTGATATGAAGCTTCCCATTCACTATGCTTTGTGCTATCCGAAAAGAGTACCGTCCAAGGTTAAGCAATTAAATCTATGGGATGTTGGCAAGCTTACCTTTGGAAAGCCTGACTACGATACCTTCCGCTGTTTGTCACTTGCAATTAAGGCAGGTCGCGCAGGAGGTACTATGCCAACAGTTTTAAACGGTGCAAATGAAGTTGCAGTAGAACTGTTCCTGAAGGGCAAAATAAAGTTTAACGACATTGCACGAATTGTAGAAAATGCAATGAATAATCATAAAAATGTTTTAAATCCTACTTTGGACGATATAATATATACTGACAAATGTGTCAGGGAAGAGGTATATTCAAAATGTTAACGGTGATTGCGGCAATTGCAGTATTTTTGGTATTGGTGCTGGTTCACGAATTCGGTCACTTTATAACCGCCAAGCTTTGCGGTGTAACGGTGCATGAATTTGCCATAGGTATGGGACCTGCCATATTTAAAAAAGAACATAAGGGAACACTTTATTCTTTGCGTTTAATCCCCATAGGAGGATATTGCGCCATGGAGGGTGAAGATGAAGAAAGTGATGACGAAGGAGCTTTCAGCAACAAAAAACCATGGCAAAGATTATTGATTCTTGTGTCCGGTGCACTGATGAATTTGTTATTGGGATTTATACTTATGTGTGCCATAATGTTTTCAACAAATTCAACCTATGTTAATGTGCCGAAAGTTCAGGAAGTACAGGTCGGCTCTGCGGCAGAAGCTGCAGGACTTCAGCCCGGAGATAAAATAACAAAAATTAACGGTGCGAGAATTGAAACATATATGGAATTGGAATTTGAACGCTCACGTTATAGTGGTGGAAGTATGGATATTGAATATGTCCGCGACGGAGAAAAAAACAGGGTTACCATTACTCCAAGGCAGGGGGAAGACGGAGGATATTACATCGGTTTCCGCCCAAAGGTTGAGCCTTTGAATTTTGGAGGAAGAGTATACCACGCGTGGCATTATTCGTTGTTTTACGGTAAGGCGATACTTGTTTCCCTTTTCGACCTTATAACCGGTAATGTGGGGATGGAGGCAATGTCAGGACCGGTAGGTATAGTTTCGGAAATAGGAAAATCTGCACAGATTGGATGGGAATCGTTATTTGGTCTTGCGGCACTTATAACTATAAACTTAGGTCTGTTTAACCTTTTGCCGTTACCTGCACTTGATGGTGGAAGAGTGCTGTTTGTTTTAATAGAAATTATAACACGTAAAAAAATACCTGCCGACAAAGAGGGTGTTATACATTTAATAGGCTTTGCACTTTTAATAGGACTTATGTTGTTTGCAACATGGCAGGATATTGTCAGACTAATTTCGTAAAAGGAAGTTGATTTTATGCTTACTTTAAGAGAAAATACAAAGCCCGTATATGCAAAGGGCGTTAAAATAGGCGGAGGTGGTGTGGTTGTACAAAGTATGTGCAACACCAAAACTGCCGATGTTTCTGCAACTTTGGAACAAATAAAGGGCCTTGTAGATGAAGGCTGTGAAATTGTACGCCTTGCAGTGCCGGATATGGAGGCGGCAAAGGCATTTGATAAAATATGCAGCAGTGTAGATATTCCCGTTGTTGCAGATATTCATTTTGACTATAAGCTGGCACTTGAATGTGTAAAAAACGGTGCCGCTAAAATTAGAATAAACCCGGGTAACATAGGAGGAATGGACAGAGTAGAGGCTGTGGCAAAGGCTTGTCGTGAAAATAAAATTCCTATCCGTATTGGCGTTAATATGGGCTCTATTGACAAGGAAATGGAGAAAAAATACGGACGTACACCAAAGGCAATGGTTGAAAGTGCCTTTATGCACATAGGTCTTCTCAATAAATTTGATTTTGACGATATTGTTTTGTCCCTTAAAGCATCCGACGTTTTAAAAACAGTGGAAGCATACAGACTTATGAGTAAAAGTTGCAATTATCCTCTGCACATTGGCGTAACAGAGGCAGGCACTGCGTATTCGGGACTAATCAAGTCATCTGTTGGTATCGGTGCACTTTTAATGGATGGTATAGGGGATACAATTCGAGTGTCACTTACTGCACCACCTGTTGAGGAAATTACTGCGGCAAAATACATATTAAAGTCTGTAGGACTTAAAACAGGTGGAATAGAATTTGTTTCCTGTCCGTCCTGCGGCAGATGTAAAATCAATCAGGTAGAGGTTGCAAATACAGTTGAAAAGGCGCTTAATAAAATAGATAAGCCAATTAAGGTTGCAGTTATGGGTTGTGCTGTAAACGGCCCCGGCGAAGCAAAGGATGCAGATATAGGCGTTGCAGGTGGTGACGGCTTTGCACTTTTGTTTAAAAAAGGTGAAATCATAAGAAAAATCCCCGAAGATAAAATACTTGAAACTTTAGTAAAAGAAATTGAGGAAATGTAATGAACTATTTATCAGATATTTTCAAACTGGTAGACAATGAAATATTAAAGCATTCCGAAGCGGTAAGCGTGGCGGTTTATCCTGAAAACCGAGCTATGGAAATTGTGGCAAAGTGCGTTAAAATGGTACGTAAGGATTCTGCAAGAAATCTTGAACAGCAAATTTTAAATGCCTATAATCTTAAAGACGTTTCATTGGAATTTGTTTATGATAAGGAAATTTTTAATGCAAATTCCATAAAAACCGTGGCAGGATATCTTGCTGACTATCCGCAAATTGTGCCTATACTTAACAATGCACAGTGCACACTTGACGGAGATAAGCTTTCCGTAGACTGTCTTGATGGCGGAATAATTGATGAGGAAATAAAAACACTGCTTGCAGAAAATATAAAAAAGATGTTTGATCTGGACATAAAAATAGAATTTGTCCGTACAAAAACAGATGAGGAAATAGAAGAACAGTTTGAACTTGACAAAAAAGAAATTATTGAAAATATAGAAAAGGCAAGACAGGCTCTTGAAGAAAACAAAAAGAAATCGCCTGTTATATACGGACGTGAAATAAAAGGCACACCTGACATTGAAATTGCAGAAATTACCGAGCTTTCGGGCAGGGTTATAATAGACGGTTATCTGTTTAAAAAAGCACCTGACATTAAGGAAACAAGAAACGGTGCACACATCGTAACATTCAGCATAACTGACGATAAAAATGCCATTAACTGCAAGATATTCACAGACGACAATGCGGCATTTGAGGCGTTGGTGGGAAGACTTAAAAAGGGTACAGCTCTTCGTGTACGAGGTCAGGCACAAAATGACAAATACGCAAGAGAATTGCTTATAAATGTTAATGATGTTAATGTTATTGATTGGGAAAAGCGAACAGACGATGCAGAGGAAAAGCGTGTAGAACTTCACTTGCATACAAAAATGTCTACAATGGATGCTATGACTGATGCTGAGGTGTTGGTTGAACAGGCAATAAAGTGGGGACACAAGGCTATTGCCATAACAGACCACGGTGATGTACAGGCTTTCCCGGAAGCGTATCACGCTTCTAATTGGGGAAAGGATATAAAGGTGCTTTACGGTGTGGAATGTTACCTTGTAAATGACAGTGCAAATGCGGTTGTGAATCCCTGCGACAAAGATTTAAACAGTGAATTTGTTGTATTTGATATAGAAACCACAGGACTTTCTCCGGTAACTGAAACTATTACGGAAATAGGAGCAGTGAAAATAAAGGACGGACAAATTGTAGACTCCTTTAACACGTTTGTAAATCCCGGTAAGCCCATACCGCAAAAAATAGTAGAGCTTACGGGCATAACAGATGCCATGGTAGAGGATGCACAGCCAATTTCTGTAATATTGCCACAGTTTTATGAATTTATTGGCGATGCAACTTTGGTTGCACACAATGCAGGGTTTGATACATCATTTATAAAAAATGCGGCAAAGGAAAACGGAATGAAGTTTGATTTTTGCTACATTGATACTCTTGAACTTTCACGTTCACTTGTAAGTGGTGTAAAAAATTATAAGCTCGATACTCTTACAAAACACTTTAACGTAAAGCTTGAAAATCACCACAGAGCTTGTGACGATGCGGCAGCTACCGCACAAGTGTTTTTAAAGCTTATTGATATATTAAAGGAAAAAGAAGTACATAAAATTTGCGACATAAATAACGCCCTTGAGGGAGCTACGGATATAAAGTCACTAAAAACTTATCATGCAATAATTTTAGTACAGACTCAGGAGGGTATGCAGAATCTGTATAAAATTGTTTCCGCATCACATCTTGACTATTTTTACAGACGTCCCCGTGTGCCAAAAAGTCTTATACAAAAGTATCGCAAAGGGCTTATTATAGGCTCTGCCTGCGAAGCGGGGGAGCTTTATCAGGAAATACTTAAAAACCCTTATAATTTTGACCGTGATGAGGTTAATAAAATAGTTGATTTTTATGACTATCTTGAAATTCAGCCACTTGGTAACAACGGGTTTATGCTTCGTGAAAATATAGTTGAAAATGAAGAAACCCTAAAGCATATAAACAGAACAATCATTGAACTTGGTAAGGAAAATGACAAGCTTACGGTTGCCACCTGCGACGTTCATTTTATGAATCCTCACGATGCAATTTACCGCGCAATTTTGCAGGCAGGGCAGGGTTTTTCCGATGCGGATAATCAGGCACCGCTGTATCTTAGAACTACCGACGAAATGCTTGATGAATTTGCATATCTTGGTGACGAGCTGGCATACGAGGTTGTTGTTGAAAACACAAATAAAATTGCAGATATGATAGACAACTTAAAACCCGTACCCGACGAAAAGGCGCCACCTGAAATTCCTGGTTCGGATGACGAGCTTCGTAAGCTTACTTATGATAAGGCAAAAAGCATATACGGCGATGACTTGCCTGAAATAGTAAAGGAACGTGTTGATATTGAACTTGACTCAATTATCAGCAACGGATATTCCGTGCTTTATATTATTGCACAGAAGCTGGTTAAAAAGTCTAATGATGACGGTTATCTTGTAGGTAGCCGAGGTTCTGTTGGCTCATCACTTGTTGCATTTATGAGTGGTATTACCGAGGTTAACTCCTTGCCACCACACTATGTTTGTCCAAAGTGTAAGCATAATGAATTTTTTGCAGACGGTTCGGTAGGTTGCGGTTTTGACTTGCCCGACAAAAATTGCCCCGAATGTGGAGAGGCTATGATTAAAGACGGGCACGACATACCCTTCCAGACCTTCCTTGGATTTAAGGGTGATAAAGAGCCTGATATCGACCTTAACTTTTCGGGTGAATATCAGCCTGTTGCACATAAATATGTAGAAGAACTGTTTGGCGAGGGTCACGTTTTTCGTGCAGGTACTATCGGTACGGTTGCAGAAAAGACCGCATACGGTTTTGTTAAAAAATATTACGATGAAAAGGGAAAGATACCTACAAATGCCCAAATTGACCGCCTTGTTGCAGGCTGTACAGGTGTAAAGCGTACAACAGGGCAGCACCCCGGTGGTATTATAGTTGTGCCTAAGAAAAATGACGTTCACGAATTTTCACCTATTCAGCATCCTGCCGATGATATGAATACGGATATTGTAACATTGCACTTTGACTATCATTCAATAGACCAGAATCTTCTAAAACTTGATATTCTGGGCCACGATGATCCGACGGCGATTAGAATGCTTGAAGATTTAACGGGCATAGATGCAAAGAAAATTCCTCTTGATGACAAGGCTACAATGAGCCTTTTCACAGGCACCGATGCACTTGGTGTAACACCCGAGGATATTGGCTCAACAGTTGGTACATTCGGCGTGCCTGAATTCGGTACAAAATTTGTACGTCAGATGCTTGTGGATACAAAGCCCACAACATTTACTGAATTGGTACGTATTTCAGGACTTTCCCACGGTACAGACGTGTGGCTTAACAATGCGCAGACTTTAATTCAGGAAGGCACAACCACCCTTTCTCAGGCAATATGTACCCGTGACGATATTATGGTTTACCTTATATACTGCGGTGTAGAAAAATCACTTTCCTTTAAAATAATGGAAAGCGTGCGTAAGGGTAAGGGCCTGACACCTGACTTTGAAGCCGCAATGCGTGAACAGAATGTGCCTGAATGGTATATAGATTCCTGTAAAAAAATTAAATATATGTTCCCTAAAGCTCATGCTGTTGCATATGTAACCATGGCATTTCGTATTGCGTGGTTTAAGGTTAATAAGCCAAAGGAATATTATGCAACATTCTTCAGCGTACGTGCCGATGACTTTGATATTGAAATTATGGCAACGGAAGGACTTGCAAAGCAAAATCGTAAAATGATTGAAGATATGGGCAACGACGCAAACGTAAAACAAAAGGGCGTGCTTACAATTTTAGAGCTTGTTTGCGAAATGTTTGCAAGAGGAATTAAATTCCTGCCAATAGATTTGTATGAATCGGACTCCACAAAATTCCGCGTTATAGGTGACAACTTGATGCCGCCACTAAACTCAATTCCGGGTCTTGGCGAAAATGCGGCAAAAGCACTTGTTAATGCAAGAAATGAAGAAGCTTTTTGCTCAATTGACGACCTTCGTGCAAGAGGTAAGGTTTCCAAAACAATTATTGATAAAATGAAAGATATGGGCATACTTGACGGGCTTCCCGAAAGTAGTCAGATTTCACTGTTTGACCTTTAGTCAAACAGTGAAATTAATTAAGAATGCAGAGGGAAGAATGCAGAATTAATGTAGAAATGCTTTGCATTTCATTTTTTTGAGGAGTTTTGAAATGAATAATATAATTGAAGAAAAAAGTTTAGAGTTTGCAGTAAGAATAGTAAATCTTTATAAATATCTTACTAATGATAAAAAGGAATTCATATTAGCAAAACAATTATTACGTTCGGGAACGAGTATCGGTGCAAATGTAGCCGAAGCTGAACGGGCGCAAAGTAAGGCGGATTTTGTTTCTAAAATAAGCATTGCCTTGAAAGAGGCTAATGAAACGGCATATTGGTTAAAATTACTTTATAGAACTGAATATATAGATGTAAAGCAATTTGAAAGTATGGATAATGATTTGGATGAAATAATAAGTATTTTAGTGGCAATATGCAACACATCAAAGTCAAATTAATAGAAATGCGGAGCATTTCAACCATAATTCTGCACTCTGCATTCTTAATTCTTCATTAATAAGAGGTTGTTTTGATGAAAGAAAAAATAAAAATTAAAGAAGCCATAGTAGTAGAGGGCAAGTACGATAAAATAAAGCTTTCCCGCCTTTTTGACACCCTCATAATTCCTACAAATGGTTTTGATATTTATAAAAATAAAACCAAACTTAATATGCTGCGGCAGGTTGCGAAAAAAAATGGTATTATAATACTCACCGACAGCGACAGTGCGGGATTTCGTATTCGCAATCACATACGAAATTGCCTTGGTGATGTTCCTGTTAAAAACGCCTACATTCCCGAAGTTGAGGGAAAGGAAAAACGAAAAGATACACCGTCTAAAGAAGGCTTTTTGGGTGTAGAGGGTATTGATGATAACGTAATTATAGAGGCGGTAATGTCCCAGACACAGCAGGTTGAAAAATCCGACGATAAAATAACAAAAACGGATTTTTACGAGCTTGGGCTTACAGGCGGTGCAGACAGCGCCCAAAAAAGAGCCATGCTTTGTAAGAGACTTGGATTGCCTGTTAAAATTTCTGCAAATCAGCTTATTTCTGCATTAAATAACCTTTATACAAAAGAAGAATTTTTGGAAATAATATCCCTTGCCTAAAGGGAGGTGGATTTTGCGTAGCAAAAGACGGAGGGATATTAAATGGAAAGAAAGCATAACAAATCCTTAACTGCCAACGCGAGGAAGTTGCGGAAAAACATGACCAAGGAAGAAAGGCACTTGTGGTATGATTTTCTCAAAAATTATCCAATAAGATTTTTGAGGCAGAAGGTTATTGATAATTACATAGTTGATTTTTATTGTCATAGTGCAAAACTGATAATAGAACTTGATGGTTCTCAGCATTACGAAGAAGGTATCATATTGAAGGATAAAATAAGAACCGAAAGGATAAAGGAAAGAGGACTTACGGTTATAAGAATTCCGAACAATGAAATCAATAGCAATTTCGAGGCGGTTTGCAGATACATAGATGAAAAGGTGACGGAAAGTTTTCGAATCCCTCAGTCACTTCGTGACAGCTCCCTTTAGGCAAGGGAGCCTTTTTTATGTGTAAATAGGTGAAATTAAGTACGAAAAAGCCTCCCTTGCCTAAAGGGAGGTGGATTTTGCGTAGCAAAAGACGGAGGGATACATAAAGACAGAGGGGTATTTTTTGTTTTTTGATTATTTTTTGTGTTTTCTGATTATATTCATCACGGAACAAGGTCGAGATTTTGTGGTTATATATTGAAAATTCGCATATTTTGTGGTTTTGTAAATTGTAATTTTAGATGTTGTGCATAATTAACAAACAAAGCAAGAGTTTTTGTCAATTTTGTGCATTTTCTTTTTGTAAAGAAAATGTTAAAATTATACTATATTTATGTTTAATTTCATATTTATACAAAAAATTTTTTTAGGGGGTAAACACAATGAAAAAACTTCTATCAATGCTTTTAGTGTTAACAATGGTTGTTACAACACTAATGGGCGTAATGGTAACTGATGTCAATGCGGCGGCATCAATCGATACCTCAACAGATCCGGACACAATTAACCTACAGTTCGGTGTAGCACAATTCCCCGGTAATGAGAAAAACATGGCAGGTGTATATGGTATAGGTAACTGGTATGGTTACGGTTATTTATATTCAGATGAAGACGTTGCCAAAGATCCTGCAACCAACACAATTACAGGTACTAAAACAGAGGGCGTTAATTTCCTTGAAACTTCAAGGGTTGTAAATCCGCTTGTTGGTGACATGATGAAGTTTGACTGGAAAGAGGCTGTAATTACTGATGATGCACACAAGGTTTATAAGGCTAACAAAGCTTGGTTTACAGACGGTGCAGTTTCTGCAAACTATGCAAGAATAAGTATTCTTTCTCCTGTTACGGAAGGTAAAACTACATCTGTAACAACAGCTAATTACGGTAAGGTTACAGAAGAAAAGATTTATCATTACTCTTTCTATGCTTATACTGACCCAAATACTACTTTGGACAATGCGTCAAATCCATCATCAAAGATTCAGTTGGCACACACACTTGGCGGTTCTGCTCATCTAAACCCTTTAGTGAGTTCAAACCAGCTTCCAAGTGCTAATGGTGTACCTCATAAAATTGACGTAGTTTTCTCATCTGATGCTACAACAAACTATGCAAATGTATATGTTGACGGTGTTCAGTTAAGTGCAGGTGTATCAAAGGCTAATACAAAAACAAGTACGGTTGCTTTTGCCCCTCGTTTTGAAGACTTGTCTCTTCAAAATAAAACATCAGTTACTTTAAAGGATACAGACTGGTATATAACTTTGCCTTCAACTGTACCCGGTGAAAGCATAACACCTGTTACACAGGATGATGTTAAGGCAAGCCTTGTTGTTGTGCCAAACTTCAATGCTACAACACAGGCTACAAAATTCAGAACAGATGACTACATCACAGGTGTAATTGCTTCTTTGGATGCTTCAATTAAGGGCGTTCTGGAAACAACAACAGTTGGTGATAAGATTGTTGATATTGCTGAATCAAAATACAACAATCCTGTAAGCTTGTTTGATACAACAGTTGAAAATGCAACAGTTAAGCTTGTAAGCAGAACAACAGGTGAAGAAGTTGCTCCTGCAAGTGCAACAGGCACAATGGATGACTATTACTTCATGGTTAACGGTATCTATATTATACCTAACAAGGTTGCAGACCCTGCTCCTTATGTAAAACGTAACGAGGATCCGTTCCAGGTTGCTGAAGACGGTCATAAAGAGATTGAGGTTCGTATGCTCCGAGAAGATTATGAAAGAAATTCTATTCCTGCGGAAGAACCTGCATACGGTGGTTTAAGAACAGGTTTTGTAAGATATACAAATGAACCTCGCGGTTCCTTCTACTTCAGTTCGGGTGAAGCTCACTACAATGAGGCAGGTTATTACAATGTCGTTATGCCCGGTATGGTTAAACGTTCAACTTATGCGGCAAATGAATTTAAAAAGAATATGACAACACTTCAGTTTGATATGTATATTCCGGAATATACATATACAAAAAGTGGTGAAAGTGTAAGAATTGCGCTTTCCGGTTTCAGAAATGATGCATCTACAAGTAATAAAAATACACGTACTGCTTTGCCCGGATTTACACTTTTAACAAATGGTAAGGTAAGCGGTAATGCTCCTGCAAATAGTGTTGACCTTGTGGGTAATGCATGGAATACTGTGGCTATCCAGTTTGATGCTACAAATACAAATACACCTACATCAGGTAATGTTGATATTATTGTTTATGTAAACGGTGAAAAACAGCTTGAAATGGCATCTACAACAGGTAACTACGGTGCAACAGCTGAAAACTATATTTCATTTATTGAATATGTACGTATGTATTTGCCTTCATATTCATCAGTAGGTATTATGAATGACGGATGGTATGTTGGTGATTTTGTACCGTCTGTTACAGCAACAACAGAAAATGCAATTGACTCTGCAAATATTTCAGGCGTTACAGTAAGCGTAGATAATGTAAATAATCTTATTGCTTATGACAATTCTGAAGATGCAGATTATGCAAAATTGATTGCAGCAATGGAAGCTGCAGGCTACAATGCGGTTTATGAAAGAGTTGTTGATAAAGAACTTGTTGATAAAAAGTATTCTGAAGTTGACGGTGATGTAACAATCAACGGTTTAACTGTTACAGGTGCAGCAGTTAAGAGATGGATTGAATCCCCTCTTACAGATGAATGGGTTGTTAATAACGGCGACACAAACAGCGACGGTAAGAATGAATATGAAATCATTAACACTGCTGCTATTACTAAAGCTGTTGACAATGGTGACGGTACAGCAACCATAACAGCTACATCAAAGCTTCAGGATATGACTGTTTATGACGGTGTTGTACATAAGGCAGATGAAATCATCAATATGCTTATTGAAGAAGGCAACACAGCAGCTGCTACACAGACATTGGTGGGCTTCACAGCTGTTAACGAAGCAGGTAAGCTTCCAAGAATCTATACTTTGCAGGAAATGGGCACTGACCTTTATACTCTTGCTTATGATGAAACTACAAAGGTGGCTACTTTGAATTACAGAGAATTCGGCGGCACAGACAACATTCCGTTTGTATTGGTAGTTGGTGCTTATGACGCAAAGGGTAAGCTTCTTGCACTTGATGTAAGTGATGCTATGGCTATTGATTCTGCAAACGAAGCAGACGGCGTTAAGACAAAGACATTCACAGCAGACTTTGGCGTACTTGACCTTACAACAGTAAGAAAGTACAAGGTGTTTGCATTTAACAGCCTTGCAGAACGTAAGCCGATAATGGCTAATTATTCAATGTTTAACCCTGCATACGAATAATATTTTAACCCCAAGAAAATGAGGTCTATCTTCGGATAGACCGCATTTTTAGGTAATAGTTAATAATTAATAATGAATAATTATGGTAGAAACACTTTTTATTTTTTGTTTATATCGTAGGGGATGATGCCCACATCAGCCCGCATGATGTATGTTATACGGTACGATGTGGGCATCGTACCCTACATTAATTTTCAATTTTCCATTATCAATTTTCATTTTTCTTTGTTATCCTGAGGGAACGAAGTGAGATGAAGGAACTCAAGGTAAGACATATTGAAATGATTTGAGATTCTTCACTACGTTCATAATGACATGAGGGGGAAACATTAATTATCAACTTTTAATTTACACTGTCATTTCGACAGGAAAGATAATTAATTTTAAGAAAAAAATCAAAAAAATTTAAATTTTTTCTATTGCATACCTTGTGCCTTGTCAGTTATGTAAACCACTATATGTACCGATTTTGTCAAAAAATGAATATTTTAGTGTTTTTGATTGCAAATTTTTAGGGTTGACAAAAAAATTTTACTGTGATATAATACCCAAGACTTATTTTAACGACATACTAAGTTCGAAACCAAGGCATTATATGTGAGGTATATTTTTCCTCAAATTGTATATAATGTCAATGAGACTGTATTTCTTTTAACAGTTTCAGAAAAGGAGCATGTCAACGCAAAAACCTATATGCTCCGAACAATAAGGAGGTAAATATGCGACTGAGAGACAAAGTCGTAGAATACTCCCCATTTATCAGAAAAATTGCTTTGGCAATGTTTTTGATGCTTATGTTGGTTCAATTCGTGTGGGGTGCATTTTACGCAATGTCAAAACAGGTTAGCATTGTGGACGACAAGGGAGAAGAAATAAGATTTATTACGTACGCAAGTAACACTGCTGAAGTTTTGGCTGAAAAAAACGTAATGTTGGGACTTTGGGATGAAACATCCATCCCGCTTGACGGTAAAATTAAGGATGGTGATACAATTTATGTATACCGTTCCAAAACTGTCAGATTTGAAAATGGCAAGGATTACTCTGTAAGAATTACCGCAAAGCCTACTGTTGCCGATTTCCTGAAAAGTATGGGAGTTGACATTGAAGGCTCTATCAAAACCAACGTTGCGCTGAATGAAAAAGTAACAGACGGGATGAATATCTGCGTTACTTATGTTGATGAAAAAATGGTAAAATCCGAAGAGGTTGTAAACCACAATACTCAAAGAGTTGCTAACGGCTCTATGCTGTCGGGTACAACCAATGTCATCAAAGAAGGCTCTGATGGCCTTGTAGATCGCGTCTATCGCGAATATTATGAAAACGGTGATTTAATAAGCCGTGACATTGTAGAAGAAACTGTTAAGGTTGCCGCTGTTGATGCTGTGGTAGAATACGGCACAAAACCAAGACAGTCTATTTCCTACAGCCGCGTTAATGTTTCACGTGGCACTGAATACAGATACACAGACTGTATTGAGGTTACTGCAACTGCATATTGTTTAAAGGGTACTACCGCTTCAGGTATGAAAACACGATATGGCGTTGTAGCTGTTGATCCAAGAGTTATACCACTTGGAACACGACTTTATATCGAGGCTGCTGACGGCACCTGGATATACGGTACTGCTGTTGCTGCCGATACCGGTGGCGCAATAAAGGGTAATATTATAGATTTGTATGTCGAAACCTACAACGAAGCTATAAGCTTTGGTCGTAGGAAAGCAAAAGTATATATATTAGAATAAGTAAAGAATCTAATGTCTTATGAAGTGTATTCTAAAGGACAGTAACATTAATTTGTTACTGTCTTTTATTTTATTCCGCTATCCGCGGGGGACTTACTTTTGCGCCGACAAAAGTAAGCAAAAATCGGCGCCGGGACGTTCAGTCAACATTTTGTACAAAAAATTTTCTTAAAATTGTCGTCGGGGCTATACGCAAACCCTTTGCGCGAGCCCCTTAAATTGCACATCAGCAGAGGGAAATGATATGTGCAATTTTCCAACAATTTTTTCAAAAATTTTTCTACAAACTGTAATCCCTCACTCTACGGCGTATTGTCTTATGGGAAACTTTGTGCTCCTCTGTGGCACATACTTTCCCACAAAAAAACAAGTCTGTGGCGGAGGTTTAGAAAATGTATGCGAAAGTGCAGTAATTGTGCCGTAAAACCGCACGCATCATTTCCCTCTGCCGGCGTGCGGTTTTAGGGACTCTGAGCGAAAAGTCGCGAATATTCCCGACG
>JAZQIO010000075.1:0-18953 GCA_045541135.1 Clostridia bacterium | reverse complement strand
TGAAACACCGTTTACTATACCAAAGTTTTTAGCTTTAAGTACATAAGGTTTGTACCATGCATCCAAAACGTCAGCAAATGTGTTTTCAGCCTCGGCTATTTCAATTCCTGTTGCTTCTATAAGCATTTTAAGGAACTGCTCACGGGTAACTTTATCCATTGGATTAAACTTACCTGTTCCGTCACCTGAAACAACACCTTTTTCTGTTAGTTCTTCAACGCATTTAAAATACCAATCATCAGCACTAACATCAGTATAAGAAGTAGTTACGGGAATAAGAGTAATTTCTTCCTCTTTTTCGGGAACAACAACTACATTGCCACCGCCTGCATGACCTATGGATGGACCACCGCTAAGACCGCCCGATGAATTTCCGCCACCACTTGATGAACCGCCACCGCCGGAAGAACTTCCTCCTCCACCTGATGAACCGCCACCAGAAGGCGTACCTTCAACAATAGGTTCGTCACCAAAGTACAAATATCCGTTTTTAGACTTTGTATCTAAATCTGTACCCTCAAACCATACACTCTTATATCTGTCAAAGTCATAGAATGTAGTATCCAAAAGTTCGTCCATTGCAAGGGTACTGCTTGCAACATCTATAACCGCACCGTTTGACTTGAATGCAATTGACTTTAAAGGTGCTTCGCTTTTGAAAATATATTCATCTTCAATATCTTCACACTTTAGGTATGTTGCATTTAAAAGCATTGCAGAAACTATTGTTCCATCCTTTGCTTCCTCAAGCATTAATGTTGTAGCATCTGTTGAATACCTTCCTACTGTAACATCCTGCTGTTTTGCATTGTCATTAAGATGATAATAGAAGAATGTTCTTGGCTCATAACCTGCATCGTCCGTAACCTTTACCTGAACACAGCTTGCATCATCAGGGTCAAGTCCCGATGAAAGCTCATAGGCTTCAACTGTTCTTTCCACACCTATGTCAGCCGGAACAAGAACGGTTGTGTATGTAACCTTTGGTGCATTTGTCTTTTTGTGATAGGTTGACTGAAGCATATCCACAAAGATTGCAGATGCAGGTGAGTATATATTGTCCTGTGTTTCCATATATGTAAGCTTTTCAGGAGATACAGGAACAACCTGCATATTTACTCCGCTTGGGTTGTTACTTTTTGAAATACCTGTTTCAGTATCAAGTGACATATCAAGATCTGGATGCATTGACCATTGCTGTGAATAGTCGTTATAGTCATCATTGTTCTGTTCAATATAGTCACTTACAATCCAAAACTGTGCATCACGCATAAATGCAACGCTTCTGCGGAACTTATTTGCTGTTTTAAGTGCATCATCAGCCCCGTAAGTAACAAAGTCGTGAATAGGGTTAAGTTCCACTTCAATTTCCTTGCCCTCTGTTGCGGCATGTCCGCTACCGTCGTCTACCTGATCTTCGCCATTTACTGTAATTGTGTTGTGTCGAAGTGCAGAACCCTGCACCCTAAAGTTGTTAGGACCGTCTGTAAGTATTGCACCATACTGTGAGTCCGCAAGTAAAAGCTTACCATATGAATGAACAACAACGGAAAGCAAGTCACTATCACCGTGTGAGCTATTAAGTTCACCCTTTGCGGTAATTGCAAGTCCTACTGCCTTGTCGGACCAGTCAGTACGAAGATATGTTCGAAGTCCGTAAGGGAAAGACATTGAAGCATGGGTAGGCATTGATCCGCTTTTACCATCTGTTACAGCGTATTCCATAATTTCGTCATCACTGTCGAAAAGCTTTGTGTAAAATGCATCAACACGTGCTATGTAGTTTGAACCGAAATCGGAATCCGAACCATCACCAAAACCCCAACCTCCAAAGCCTGGAGCTGCGGAATATGCGAAGTCATGAAGCAATGTACGGATACAATCTACTGTATAATCCGTAAACGGAGCATCCTCGTTTCCAAGTTTCTGCTGAGTATCTACCGGAGTCTGCAGTGTACTAAGCAAAGTATCCTGATAACCTCTTGCAAGTTCGACAGATGTTCCGTCCGGGCGAAGGAATTTACCCTGTACACGTTCATTTTCCACCTGTGTATTGTAAAGCCATAAATCGTAATCTGTTATTTCTTTAAAATACGAAACGAACTTATATCCTGCGGCTGTAGCGAAAGTTGCGTAATTATTACTTCTCTGTCCGTAATATTCCTCACATATCCAACGGGAAATTGTCCAAAGATGCTTGAACATTGCTGTAAAACGTTCACCTGTCATATGCTCGCTGTTTATGGTACGGAACATAGATGTAAGTGTAGCGGATGTATGAGTTGTCATATCAAGCTCGTTCATTACACTAAGGTTAAAACCAAGATGATACTGCAAAGCCATTTGCTGACGGATAAATTCATAAGCATAAGCCTCATTACCCGATATAGCGTAGCAGTTTGCAGGAACTGCAAGAGTACTACCTCTGTGCATAAAACAGATTTTACCCTTAACCTGTGTACTAGAACTTGTCACATAATCCCATGAATCCATACTGTTGCAGGAAAACATCCAATGCTCTGCAAAGGAGTTCCAGCAAACACTGTCTTCATCATAGGAATTATCACCCCATCTGTAAAGTACCATTTCCTTACGTCCTGTACCGGAGGCGTTTCTTCCCTTTAATATAACAGTAGCGCTTGTTATTGTATCAGTTGCATTCAGTGATGAAATATCAAATTTAATCATTGAACGCTTTGTATTTTCGTCGCTGTTTTTATATTCTCTTGTAATGCCTTCTGATGCCAACATAATTGGTTCTGAGCCAAAGTTTGCTGCCCCATTTGCACCTGCGGAAATATATGTATCCGCTTCTGCAGGAATTTCCACACTAAGACCATTTACAACCAGCGAAAGTACAGGTGTAAAGCCACCTTCTTTTGTTAAAAATTCTGCAGTTGTTTCCTGGTCAGCAGATGCAATCACATAACCAAGGTAATCCCAATTACCTCTGCCTGCATTAACACCTATAAGAACATCAATATGACGTTCTTCCATATCATTATCTACCTCAAAAAGGTTTTCTACTGTGTTATTACCGTAATTGGCGATATAAAAGTTTCTGGAAAGCACCTTAGATATATTTGATGCATTAAAGCTGACGGATGCAGAATATATTCCTTCTATACGTCCGCCTGCCACAACACCACGGTAGTATTCCAAAAGTGCATCTTTTGCCTTGGGGTAATCCCCTTCCTTTGCGGCATTTTCAACATCAATCATATCCGGCCAATTTGAATAGTTAAATTTGGGCTGTATAAGCCACGCTTCTTCTTCCACACTCCATACACCGAATACATCTTCATCTGACATATGGTATGCGTCGGGATATATGGGGTAGTCATATGTAGCTTCCATCCCCCGTGCCCAACCGCTGTCAGATGCCTGAGAATCTTTATTCAAAGGGGCAACGCCTTCGGAGGAATCTCCGAAGACCGTTACCTGTGCAAAAAGTGTAAATATAAGGCTAAGGCACAGTATAATACTTAAAAACTTCTTCATATATTATACCTCCTTATTCAGCCATAAGTTCATTAAGAACAGAAATTACCTTTGCTGACTCTGCACGTGTCAATGCATCATTCGGGTTATATTTACCCTCTGAACCTATAAGTATGCCTGCTTCCTTCATTGCATAAACCGCTTCCCTTGCATAATCTGCAATGTTTGCATCATCCGCAAATTTGTCGTAAGATACAGAATATGTTTTGCCATTTGCCTTAAGTAATCTGTAAATCATTACAGCCATATCCTGACGTGAAATACGTGTGCCTGCTCCAAATTCGTTAGCAGAGATACCATTTACAATACCTGCACTTACTGCAGTTTTTACATATTCATAATACCAAGAATCGCTGCTTACATCAGCAAAGTTAATGTTACCATCTGTTTCTTCAACACCTGCAGCAATTACAAGCATTTTTACAAATTCTTCTCTTGTAACACTTAATGATGGGTTAAAGTTACCTTTATCATCACCATTTACAATTCCCTTTTCCTTAAGGTCTTTTACATATGTGTAATACCATGAATCTGTTGGCACGTCAGCAAATACTGATACCACAGGCTGTGAATTTGTAGTAGCGTTTGTGTTTGTTTCAGGTGCTGCAACTATTGCACCACCGCCAGAAAGCATTCCGCCGCCACCACCGGCACCACCACTGCCTGATGGTTTAGCACCTTCGCCGCCATTTGAACCTGTTGCGAAGAACTTAAATTCCTTTGTATCCCCTGAAGGAACACTTGCTACCAAAGTAACAACTGTGCTCTTTTTAGGCTGTGTATATTTACCTGTTGAAGTAATTATATCGCTGTTTTTAGATGTCCATGTTATTGGTGTACCGTATTTACCTGTTGCAGGTAATGTGATGTCACCGGTGATTTCATAAGGAGCATCAAGTGTTAAAACTGAAAGTTCAAGCTTCATAAGCTCGTTTGCACTTGTGTGAAGGAAACCTTCAAAAGCACTTAGTGAAACAGGAGATTTCAAAGCACTTTCTACCCTGATTCTTACCTTACTTGCCAACGTGTTATTGAATGTAACAAGTTCAAACTTCTTACCTTCAAGACTACCTGTTGCAACAGTTTTCCATATCTTTCCGTCTACAAAACATTCAACAACATAGTTTTTGATATTTTCTTCAGGCTGTGCAACATATACCGTGTTAATATAGCTCTCAGCATCAAGTGCAACTTCAAAGTATGCACCTGTTGAACCGTATGCTACTGCACCGTATGTTTCTGCATTGCCGTCTGTTACATACTTAAGCGAGCGTCCTGCTTCTGCACTGCTGTTTGCAGTAACAGTTTTATCAAGCATAACATTCTTTGTCTGTGCACAAGGTACAGGCAGATAATATGATTTTGAAACTGATGAACCATCCTTTGTAAGTGTACAGGTAACAGTTACAAATGTGTATTTTTCAGGAACTGTAAGTTTACCGTCATTTGCAAGAACGGATGTGTTGTCTGTTGTCCATGTAACGGTTGCACCCATAACAAATTCTGTCGGGAACTCCTGGTCTTCCACAACAGCATAAGGTACATCATAATTTACAAACTGCATTGCTGTATTCAAAACTGTGAATGTATCTGCCAAAACCTTAACGTTTGTTGCTCCGTTAACTGAAGAAATTTCTTCACATTCTGCAAGCATCGGCACACCCTCATCTAAAATATTGCCCTGTGTATCAAGTACGTTATATACTCCCTCTTCAGGAATAAACACAAGCGAAAGTGTTGTTTTGCCGTAGTCTGCAAGATTAATCTCTGCAACCTTGTTACCATCTTTGTCGGATACTGTAACAACACCACTTGCTGTATTTGTTGTTACAATAACTGTTGAATTACCGTAAATTGAAACATTTTCGATTCCGTCTACCGTAAAGCTTTTGCCTGTGCCGTTATAAATTTCAGAAAGCTCAGTCTTTGGCATGACATTTATTACAAAATTCTTTGTACCGCTTACGCCGTTTGCTGTAAGTTTTGCTGTTAATGTAACCTTTGTTTCTTTGTTTACAGTATCTGCCAATTTACCGTCATTACCAATAACAGATGTATTTGATGAAGTCCATTCAAGTTTTGAGCCGAATGCATCTTCCGACGGCAAATCAATATCGTAATAAATTGCATTTAGTGACTGCTTTGTGTAATCGGAAAGTTCCAAAAGATTTAATCTGTACTGAACAATGCCGTTTGCATTTGCGACAGGAACAGTAAGCTTAAATGCCTTTTTAACATTTACAGGGTTTGTTGCAGAAGAATTATAAATTTCAGCCATTACCCAAACGTCTGTTTCTTCCTCCTTGCCGTAAACAGCACCTGTTTCCACATTAATCATATCAGGGTTTAGTGATGACCACTTAATACTGTATGAACCCACAGTCAAAGGCAAGCTCTTTATTGAACCGGATACTGCAGAAGGAGTGTTTGTAATGTCATTTACTGTAATATATTCTGCCACACTTAAAAGTGATACCTTTTCATAAACATCGTTTTTCATTTTCTGTGTAAGCTTTATGTTGCTAATTTCTGCACTGTCACCAAGTTCAAGGTTTTTGTCCATTGCAATGCGTACTGCGTTGATGTATCCCTTATTACCAAGAGGATTGTAATAGCTGATACCCTGAGCATCTGTTACAAGTGTTTCACCAATAAACACCCACATTTTTTCTGTGTTTGTATCAACACGAAGTCTTATGTTTGTTGTGTTTGCAAGACTTCCTGCAAATTCCGTAACCACACTTTTTGTGGCTGTTTCCCAGGTACGAAGCTGAGTTTTGCCCTTATAGCTTTCCATACTGCCAAGAATATTGAATTTTTCATTTACTGTATCGTAAAAGCCAAGGTCTACTGTAACAGGACGTTCAGCAGATGTTATAGCTGTTTTAAGGTCAAATTCAAGGTCATAAATACCGCTGAATGTATCAGAATACACCTCTGCACGTGTTGCTTCATCATAAGGTACTTCCACACCGTTAAAGTGAAGAATGCCATAGTAATTTTTCATATTTGAATACGCTGCCGGGTCATCCGGTGTAATCTGTTCAAGCTTTAAGCTATTTTCCGTAAATTCGTGAGTTGCTGTTTTTTCTGAATAATTATAACCGAACTTCCAGTTGTTGTCATAAGTACCTTCATAAACAAGTTTTGAAGATGCCCCCTCTATTGCAGGGATAGTCATCTTATACTTTTTACTGAATACAAGTGCAGGCTTTGATGCATCGTCAGGATCTGTAAATGACATAGAACCTGCAAGATATGTATTTGACGCATCTACCCAGTTTGTAACCTTACCTTCTTTTGTAAGTACCATTGTGTTGCCCGATATCCATGAAACCTTTGTTTCCTCAACTTCCGAAGGAATGTTTTCAATATCTGATGTTACATTTGAAGTATCATCAACAAGTTTTTCGGGCATTTTGCCTATTGATGATATACCGTTTAAGTAACGCATATCGTAAACATCGGGCAAAACCTCATACATTTTAAGATCCTTAATTTCAATATATGAGCCTTCATTATAAGCTTCCAGACATTTAATAAGCATTCCGTTGAATATGCCTGATGTACCCTTTCCTGCAATGTAAGGGATATCTTCTTTACAAAGTACGAATTCTCCTGTACCTCCGTCAAGGATATATGAATCAATATTCATATCTACCGTATCAAACACAAAACGGAATGTAACCTCATTTTCATGAACTACACTTTTGGTAGTATAAGAAACCTTTGAGCCTGACGCATTTGCATGGTAAAAATACGGAGTACTGTCAGTAGGTGCTGCCCCTATTGCCCGTGCAGTACCCGGAACTCGGAAGTCTGCATATTCATCAGTCAGTGCCGGATTTTTAGAACCGGGGTCACGGTAACCGAAGGTGATAAAGTAATATGTGTTGTTAAGTTTTGTTGGATCACCTGCTGCGTGTCTGTCCGTTGTCATATTGGTTTTATATGTAAATTCAAGAGCATACTTACCTGCAAAGGTATTTGAGGTAATTTCTGTGTTATTTACATCGTCTTTGTCCATAATACCCTCAAAGGTTATACCTGCATTTACTGCAAATGCAGAGTTAAGTGCACCATCAGGAGTATTACCGTCACCGCCAACCCTATCTTTTATAATAAGGCTGCCGTTTTCAACATAAATATCGTTTGTACCTGAATTTGTAATAAACCATTCACCAGAAGCCTCGCCATATGTAGTATATTCAGACATATCGTAGATAAGCTTATTTCCTTCTTCCACAGGAGGAAGTACCGGTGTATCAGATTCTCCGCCCTGACTTTCTTTCTTAAGTACAGTCATTGTATATGACTTTTCGATACCGCCCACAGAAGCTGTAACCGTAACATCAATGTCCTTTGAACCTCTTGTTACAGTACCATCGTCTGCAATAATATTTGTGTTGCTTGATTTCCATATTACGCCGTTTATATTCGGCAATGTGATATTTTCTGTTACACCGTTAACGTTATCTGCAAGCTTTGCAGGTAAGTTGTCAATTATTGACTGTGTTGTTGCATCAGGAGCATAATTTGCAATCTGAATTTTCTTGAACGCAAGGTATGAACCAACATTCATACGCTGTAAGCCCGAAACATAAATAGCATTTACATAATCCACATCTGCTCCGAATGCACCTGAGCTTACAAGTTCAGGATTATTGTCAATCATAACTTTCTGTGTCTTTTCAGAAGTGTTATATGAAAATTTAATCGAATGTTCAGCACCGCTTAAGTTATCTGCCTTTAGTGTATTAGGAGTAAGTGTGCTTAATGACATCGATGAATTGTTAAGAGTTGTAATATTTTTCTGATCAAAACGTCCTATAAATATTGTGTTTTTCAAAGCAGAAAAATCAGTAGGCTTTGTTGCTGTACCAACATTGAATGCGTAATAGCCCTCTACTTTTTTACCATTTTCAGGATGAGTCTGGTAACGGTCCACATTTGCCTTATAGTCTACTATAACGTCAAAGCTACCTCTTAGCTCTTTAACAGTTGTCACTGTACGATTTGCCGTATCCCTTGAAAGCTCAAATACCAAACCGCCTGTAAGCTTACCTGCAGCTGCACCGTTTCTTGTTCCTTCTTCATTAAAGATTTTAGAATCAACCTGCAATAGTTTCAATCCGTCTGCTGTAAGACTTGCATCAACATAGTCGTCGCCTGAAACCTTCCAGCCTGTGCCCTCAAGGCTTGTAAGCTTTGTAAAGTCAAGTTCATAAACTACGTTTTCAGGTAGCGGAACTTCAGGGATACTTGGTTCAACATACTTTGGAACTGTCATTGTATACGTTTTTGTATAGCTGCCGAATGTTGCAGTAAGTGTAACGTCAGCATCCACATCACCCTGTGTTACAACACCTGTTTCACTTATAATTTCAGGATTTGAAGATGTCCATGTTACACCGTTTATTACAGGAACTGTGATATTTTCCTTAACCTCATTTACATTGTCTGCAAGCTTTTCAGGAAGCACATTCACAATTGCCTGTGTTTCGCTGTCGAAAGTATAATTTTCCAGCTTAATATCTTTAATCTTAAAGTACGCACCTTCATTCATACGTTCCATACCACAAATGTAAATTGCATTAATATAATCACACTGATTAAAGAATTTGCCAGTACTTGCATTAGCCGTGTCGCCGTCAAGTACTACTGTCTGTGTTTGCTCTTCAGTATCGTATGTAATACGCAAATTATGTTCAACGCCATTTAAGTGGTCTGTACTTATTGAACTTTTACTCATAGTGCTGGAAGCCATAGAGTTGTGATTTAAAGTTGTAAGATTATTGTGGTCAACACGCATAAACAAAGCTGCTGAATTGAGCTTTTTAAACGGTAATGTGCCTGTTGTGTTATTTCCTACGTTGAATGTAAAATAGCCCTGAAGTGATATTCCTGTTTCAGGATGCTTTTCATATCTGTCAACGTTTGCAAGGTAGTTTACAACAAGGTCAAAATTACCCTTTAGCTGTGTTGTTGAAAGTGTTGTACGGTTTGCGGTATCATTTTCAAGCTGTGCTGAAAGGTCGCTGTAAAAATAACCGTCCATGTTACCGTTTCTTGTACCGTCCGCTTTTAAAAGTGTGCTCTTTGCCTGATAAAATTCAAGACCGTCATCACCTAAACCCACAGTTAAGTGACCGTTACTTGTTACGGAATATTCGGAACCAAGTGATGTCATAGCTTTAAAATCTTTAATGGTTGCAGAAATTCCGTTTGTTGCGGAAATGACGTCGGCATTTGCAGCCAAAGGAATATTAACCATGGTTATTATCATTGCAAGTGCCAATATTGTTGATATAATTCTTTTCACGCTTAATACCCCCTTATCTCTTTACTACCACAGCACGTGTTGTACCATTATCAACTGCAACAAATATTCTGTCACCAAACTGTACATCGTCTACTGTAATTATAGAATAATTATCATTCTCTATAAGGAATATGGGTGCAGGACTGCTATTTATAATGTCATATGCATTTGCAGCAGAAGCACCTGTTTCAAGGTTAGCATAAAGTGTTGTAACCCACATATTTCTTCTTACTGACGGATAGTTATACTTAATATCATTTACAATGCCACAGAATACCGTAAATGTAGCCTTTGTTCTTTCTGCAATATCATAGAAACTGTCTTTATCCTGCAACAATGCATAACCATTAAGGTTTTCAAAGTTATCCTGTGAATATGCTATAAGATCGCCCTCCTTGATTTTAAGGAAAGAGTTTCTTGCAGAAATAAGGTTTGAAACAGCAAAGTCCTTTTCGCCGTCTTCTGTAAGCATTTTTATCGTTATAACCTCTTCGCCGTCTTCGTTAAGTTTCTGATAGTTTTTAACCACAAGACCAACATCGGATTTAGAATTTACGTTACCTGCTGTGCCTGCTAACATCGTAGCCTGAACGATTATAAGGTCGCATATATACGTATCTTCATCGTAAGCATATCCCTGTACTGTGTAAGCAGCAGAGTTTAAAAGTTCTACAAACACTTTAAGGTCGTCTTCTGATGGATCGCTGTTTACTCCATCCGGGATACATATAGACTTTGTTTCATTATTTGTTATACCAAATGCAAGACCTGCTGATTTACCGAATATCTGCTGACCGGCATTGTATGTTTTGCTCTCAAGCTCTGTTACAGGATTCAAAACGCTGATATATGCAATTCTACCATCACTGTCAACTCTGTAGCTTATAACCTTGCCTGCAACTGCATTTGCAGCATTTGAAGAGCTGTAAGTTGTTGTCTTATACTGACCGTTTGTTTCCGTTTCCACACGAACCTTTGATGCAAATTCAAATATTTCAACATCTTCATTACGGCAGAAAAGCTTTCTTGTTGTTGTGCTTTCACCACCTTCTTCAAGGTCGATATCCACTTCTGTTCTTGCTGAAACAGGGGAAGGAATTAAAAGCTGTGTCTTTGCGTAGCCGAAGCCGTTTGCATTCTGTATCTTGTAAACGTATGCAAAGTTATCTTCTGCTTCTGCATATTCTACCATAACAACTTCGTTTTTAAAGTTAAGTGTTGCAGTAACAGTTTTCCCTATCTGCAAATCATTTGCAGGAATATTATATTCGTATGCCTTACCGCCGATAACAACATCATAATCATCACGGGTATCTATAATGCCTGTTACGGTTTCACCGCCTATAACAGCACATCTTGCTTCACCGTTTTCGGAATAGGCAACACTCAAAACTGTATCTTCTTTAATTTCAGAAAAATCCGCCACAGTACCGTCTGCATGTGTAAGACTTACATAAACGTACTGTTCCGTAGGGTCAAGATCCATATACTTGTTACCGTCAAGCTTGTAGCCTTCCTTAAAGTAAACTCTGTAATTTTCTTTATATATACGGTCAACAACAGCATCGGAATACTTTGTAATGAACACAACGTCAAAAATTTCATCCTCGTTGTTGTCCACCATCAAAACATCTGCGTCATCAAGTGCATTAAAATCAGAAGGTGTAAAACCTCTGTCAGCTCTTAAGTTATAAATATAAACAGTATCGCTGTTCACTTTATATTTATTCTTAACACCGTCTTCTGTCAAAGTACTTATGAGATTATCGGAAATGCCATTTAAATCATCTGTGTTAAATGCAACTTCAGTATTTTTGTTTGTTGCCTGAATTGATGTGATAAATTCCTTATCACCAACTTTTTTAACGAAAAGTTCAACTTCACGTCCTACAAGACCTAAAGGTGCAACACCATCAAATGAATATACCTTGTCATTAATCTGAATCTGTGTAGACTTAAGTGAAGGTATCTGCTTGTGCATATATGTGCTTTTGTCTGCAGTTACAATACCTTTAAGTTTTGCAACTTCCTCAGAACCTGTGGTAAGTTGTTTACGCAACGTATTGCCTTCTGCAATTTCGTATGAAACAACAGTATCACCCATAAGAACTTTTGTCATGCGAGGAATGTCAAGACAGTTATAAAGCATACGAAGTATTCCATTCATACTTACAAACTCATTATCATAAGGTACTCCGTCAGTAATACCGATGTCTGCCGCAACAAAAGTATAGTTTTCCAAAGTCTTGCCTGAAACCATAACCGAGTAGCCAAGAACATCAACTAAAATTTTGCACGCCTCACTATAACGGATATTATTAGAGGGATTAAAGTGACTCTGTGAAGAACCTGAAACATAATTCATCTCGTAAAGAAGAATTATAGCGTTCTTGTACTGTGAATCGGAAATATCCGAAAAGACATTGTCGTCTGCGGTAATTCCGTCATATCCAAGCAAAGACACTACCATCTGTGCAAATTCGTCTCTGCGTACCGGTCCGTTCATATCACGTTCCATATTGATTTCTGATGTAACCCCCATAGCCTTAAGGTCGAAGTTTACATCCTGTGCGAAGGTAACAGGTGCTGACATTAAAATCATAACAAATGTTAAAATCACACATAATACTCGCATTTTACTAATTTTCATGTGTTTTCCTCCTCTTTTACCATTCTATATCTTCTATTCCGTTCCTGTAAGCTTCTGTCATAGCAAGAATTACAGGTCCGAAAGAATGTCCGTCGTCACGGCAAACGGATGCGTCTACAAGGTATGCCTCAAGTTTACCTTTTCTTTCAGGAGTGCCACCCGGACATAAGCAACCTGTACAACATTTTTCAACAGAAAAATCTTTGTTGATACAAGTATTGACTAGTCCCTTTAAACCCTTTTCAAATGCGGGCATAAATTCTTCTTTATCAAGAACTCCAAGTCTTAAACCTACGCCGAAGCCATAAAGAAATATGCCTGTTCCCGATGACTCCTGCCATGCCAAAGGCTCTGCCATAGACTGTCTCCAAAGTCCCTTATAGTCCTGATACTTTAAAATAGCCTTTGAATGAGCAACATATCTTTCCTTAACTTCTGCATAATACTCATAATCCTTTGGAAGATATCTCAAAAGCTCTGTAAGACCGATGTATCCCCATGCGTTACCTCTTGACCAATGGTCTTCGGAAATAGTGGTCTTGTCACCCATAAAGCCTCTTCCCTGATGTAAAAGACCGTTTGATTTATCCAAAAATACATTGTAAAGCTTAAATGTCTGGTCTACTGCAAAATCTATGTACTTCTTCTCGTTAAACTTTATACCTGCATATACCATAAAAGGTGCAACAGCGTACACTATGTCAATCCATATAAGCTCATTTTCGGGACAATAGGGATTACACAAAATACCGTCATGGCTTTTTGGTGAAGTCAAAGTTTCCTCTGCGTATTTTTTTAACTGCTCAAGCTGATATGCATCGTCATTAAAATATCCTTTCATACACATCCACGCTTTTGCAAGACCGCCTACACGGTAATTTGCAAAATTAGGGCGGAAGTTAAGCTTTGGAGTATCAAAGTTATTGGGATATTCTTCAAGCATTTCCTTTACCTGCATAAGCCATTCGTTATCGTCTGAATAATATGCAGCCTGCTCCGATGCATACATGGTAAGCATTCCGAAATAATGATACAGCACCGAATATTGCGGAAGCTCTCCTCTATCTATTCTTTCCTGTACAACAAACGCATGTTTCCATACATTTTTAGCAATCTCTATGGGTTTCATAGCCTATTTCTCCTTATAAAAAATATCTTATTATAATATTAGCACCAAACAACAAACATAACAATATATGAAACAACCATATTTTTGTGTTTAACAACCATTTCCCAAAATATAACTTGACATAAAACCATTATTTATTTATAATCAAATAAAAGGCGGTGAATCAATAATGACCGAACAAAATTACGATTTTTATGTTTCGTCAATACGTTGTGCGGTAAATAAGTTCTACAATCCTCGAAAGCCGAACTATTCTAATTTTTACAACCCAAAAGACAATACAATTACTCAAAGTTACGATGATTACACAATAAGCCTTTGTACAGAGGGTGAAGGACAGTACTTTATTGGAGGAAAAGAGTATTTTGTAAAAAAGGGTGATATTTCCTTTTTTACAAGCGGAAGCAGAAGAACCTACCGAAATGCCCCGGGTAAAAATTGGGGATATATTACCATTTCCTTTGATATGAAATATCTTGAAAATGACGATGCTGTTGTACTTAAAAACATCGAGGTTTTTAACAGAAATACTCCATACGAACTACAAAAACTTTTTGTGGATTTTTATGACGAATGGCTTGGTCGTTCAGCGGGATACAAGCTGAAATGCAGAACAATAATTCAGGAAATTCTGATTGGTCTTATGAATTTGAGACTGAAAAAGGATTATCGAAAAAATCATTATCTGGAAATAGAAAAGGCGAGAAAATACATTCAGGATCACGTGAAGGAAACCATTGATTTCGACAAATTAATTGCAGATTCTGCACTAAGCCCTACACACTTCAGACGCTTATTCAAAAAAATTGTGGGATATTCTCCAAGAGATTACTATAATTATATTAAAATAAGGCAATCCTACGAAATGCTCCGAATAGGTGTTTTTACAGTTTCGGAGGTTGCAAATGAAATGGGATACAGCAGTGTTTATTACTTCAGTGCAATCTTTAAAAAATACTACAATGCGTCACCCAACAATTTCATAAAACAGTCAAATATTGAATAAAAAGAATCACGCTCAAACCGAGCGTGATTCTTTTTTACGGAATGTTTACTATCTTTTTTGGGGGAGATTATTCATTCCAGTCAGCATTGCTTTGCATCATAGTATGTACAATTCTTTGTACCAAATCTATTCTATCCTGTGTAGGAGAGTTAAACTTGTAATAAACAACCAATGAACCGGATTCATCCATAACTACCGCACCTGAATCTATTGCATCAGGTTCCGGAACAAATGTGTTGCCTACTACGTTGTTACCTGTAAGTGCTTCATACCAAACTGATGCAAGCATCACACGTGCAAGCAAGCTTGAATGGAAGCCATCACGGTGAAGTCTTATGTATCCTGCCTCATCCTCTTCAGGTGAAAGGATACCCTGTCCTACTTCAATTGTCTGTCTGTTCATATCCGATGTGAAGGAATGACCTTCTGCATAATAGGTTGTATCGAATATATTTACTCCATTTTCATCACTATAATTTCTTGCAGCTGTAAATGCATCGCCTGCAGGAACTATGCGTATTTTATCAACGCCGATTTTTTCTGCGGCATTCTGTGCAAGCATCTCTGTCTTTTCAGTTAAATATGTATTTGTTTCCTCCTGAACGGCACTGTCTGTTACATAGCTGTATCCCTTTTCAAATGACCATGTTTTGTTAATTAAAATTTCTGCATTTGGTTCGTTTTCGTGAATGTATGCAATTAAATTTTCACCAACAGGAGTCCAGTAGTCATCTGTCAGCTGGTCAGGTGATTTGCTGCTCCAATTCTGTACAGCAACATAATCCCATTCATAATCTTCAAGAACAGTCTTCAGGTTTGTATAACCTGTTGATATACCATTATAATGAAGAACATTTACATCTTCAGTTGTCTCACGACTGTCGTAGTGATGCTGTAAGTCGGAACCGCCCTTTATAAGTCGACCTACGTTGATTTCAACACCGTCTGCTGCAGCTATTTCACGAAGATACTTCGTACTGTCGGTTGAGAAGCTGTTACCGACTATCAGAACTGATAAGCTCTGTCTGTATCCAAGTTCAATTTTTTCATCAAGAGGCTTTGCTGTTGGAAGAGTATCAAAAAGCATAAATCTAACTTTTCCCTTTGTATCTGCAGGTGTGTAATTATATTTAAGCCATCCTGCCTCTGTTACATCCTTTGTTTTAATGTCAATAAGTCTGTTATTTTCATCAAACTGACTTGCTACCAAAACCGCCTTACCATCAGTTAAAACCGTCACTTTAATTTCATCGCTTACAAACTGTGTATCGCTGTAACATCCTGCACCTTTAAGGTACATTTTATTCTTTGCGATTTCTTCAAATGTGTAAGTTGTAATAATATTATCAGGTGCAACAATTACAATACGGTCACCTGTTGAAAGAGTTGCAGTTTCATCAATAAGTGAGCCATAACCTTCAGAATATGCACGAATTATAATGTTTTCATCTGCAAATGCAGTTTTGAAATCTGACACTGTAATTTCATCACCGATAAATGTCATTGTATCGATATTTATTATATAGTTATCTCCTTCTTCCGCAAGGAAATATGCTTCTTCCCCACTTTCAAAGCCTATGTCGTTTATATAAACCTTAAACTCATCCATATACATATAAGGTGTTTCTACAGAGGCATCTATATGGAATACGGAACGCAATTCTGTTGGAAGTGCACTAATCATATTAACATCACTCTTATAAAGCACACCATTTATGTAAAGTTCAGCTTTGTTTGTAGTTAAGTTCCATATAAGTTTTATCTTATTCCATGCATCCTTTACAAATGCAGATTCGGGAATGTTACCTGTTCCAATGTCAGCATTTGCGGAATGGGCAAGACTGACATATTCAAAACCCTCAGGAGGAACAAATGAATATTCATAAACAAGCTCCTTGTTTATGTTGCTTAAAGACAATGTATCTGCCGGAGTACCGCACCAGATAAGTCCTGAGTTTGCAGATTTTGCAACCTGTATGCTGGAATCATCTGCCGTTCTTCCCTTTACACCTGTTAAAATTTTAGAAGATGTACCGTTAGCTGTCTTTGAGCCGTTATTATAATAAATTGTTGTAGGCTTATCTTCGGGCTCTAATATTTCAACTTCAAGAGTTTGGATTTCACCTGTTGCTTTTTCAATTACAATAAGAGTTCCTCCGCTTAAAGCATCTGCCTCTCCAAGCTCTGCGTCAAAGTTTGCACTGTAACCTCTTACTTCTGCTGAGTCACCAAGGTTAAATATTGTTTTAACCTGTGCAAGAGTTTTGTATTCGTCGTTAAAGTTAATTTTACCGTTTTCAAAAGTATAAGCATCTGTACTTGCTGTAACAGCATAGGCAAAGCCCTTATCAACCTGTTCAAATGCCAGTGATGTCTGATACATCTTTATGTTGTCAAAGCATACCTCAACGGGGCTTGTACCTGTAAATATAAATCTTAAACCACCGTTGGATGTATTGTCATAAGTTACAGTTTCAGTTGATGAAATCTTAACATCGTTTAAATAAAGTGATGCCTTATTGTTTGTAAAGTCAATTACCGCTCTTAAATTATTCCAGCGATTTGCGTTAAAATTATCGGCACTAACATTACCAAAAGCTTTTGTAATCTGTGCATTAGACGCACTTCCAAGTGTAAAGCCTGTTACTGTATCACCAACCAAAAACTGCATATCTGCAATTAAAACCTTGGAAGTGTCTACAAAATTATTTACACCAGATGGTCTGAAATAAGCATTTGAGCTTGATCTTGAATAGGCTAAAACCTTATCTGAAGAAGATTTACCATTATAACCGCCGATTACTGTTTTAGCTGAACCAGTGCTATTGTCTGCTGTACTTCCGTCATGTGTATATATAGTTTCCAGACCATCTTCAACATCCACGTTTATATACTGGAACAAGTCTGTTGCAGTCTGAAGTACAATTACATTACCGTCGGATATTTTGTCGCTATCAGCCAAAACTGTTTTGTATTTACTGTCTGCATAAACACGAAGTGCTGTTGTATCACCTACACCAAGTAACCCTTTAAGCTCCCCTGCTGTGTATGCAGAATCAAAAGAAATTAAATTACTTGCAGAATTATAGCTATATCCTGTTCCGGATGCACTTGTAAAAGGCATAGCCTCTACACCTGTTTCAACGCCTGTTGTTTCCTGATACACATAGAAATAGTCCATATATATGCCAATAGGATTCAAATATGTTGTATCACTGCTGTTGAAAATAAATCTGAAAACATTGTCTGTAATACCTTTGAATGTATATGTACCGTAAAGCTTACCATTTATGTAAACTTTTGCATTATTCTCAGACTTTGTAAGGTCTATAATCAATTTATATTTATTCCACTGAGCTCCATTAAAGTTTTCCACAGGAATATTGCTTATCCCAACTGAAGCATTCTGGTTTGTACCCAACTGTAAGTTTTTAATATTACTTACGGGAATAAATGAAGTTTCAACTATCAAATCCTTAGTTGTATCAAGATTTGTAAGTGACGTATTTACATAAGAGTTCTTAAGAGAACCTGTTGTAGCAATAGCTCTTTCAGCATACACCGATTTATCACCTTTTGCACGTCCGTAAACACCGTCTACCTCTGTTTTTGTAACAGGTATAGCCGAACTTCCTGCATAAGATATTGCAGTCCCCTCCTGATTAACTAAGTATGTACGGTCAGCAGATACCACCACAGTGCCTGCACACAAAGTTACCAAAAAAGTTAATAGTAAAAATGCTGATAACAGTCTTTTCACACTAAAACCTCCTTTATGTTCTATAATTCTATTTTAACATCACTAATCTTTGCTTACAATATTTCATGCAACCATATTTTTATGTTTTACAACCAAAGATTCATATTACAACACACAATATTTGCCAAACCGGTGCTATTTTCAGTTTAAACGATAGCTTTTTTTGAAACGATAGGAAAATAGTTATTTCTAATTAAAATCAAAATCAAGGGGAAAAATCAGGATGATAATAACATACGGAAAACAAAATGAACCCTCATTATTAAAGCAAGTGCTTGAAATGAGGGTTTTTAAGCATAAAAAAACGATAGAGTAACTGATAAATTGTATCAATTACTCTATCTGTTATGTAATCGGTATTATTTAATTTTTTGCATTTTAATTCTAATGTATTGCGTATTATAACTTCCAAACAAGTTGTTTCATATTAATAATTTTTATACATTCAAGTATTCATGTACAAACTGCCATGAATCGTCTGCATAAAAACGATGACCGCCATTACCTTTTACCAAGGTGCATCGTTCATCTAATCCTTGTGAAGCGTATGCATTCTTTCCCTTTTCAAACACAGCTTCTGCACCG
>JAZQIO010000074.1:0-22908 GCA_045541135.1 Clostridia bacterium | reverse complement strand
ATACGCCGTAGAGTGAGGGATTGCAAATCGTTTCGAAGTTTTGAAAAAATTGGCGTAAAATTGCGCATATCATTTTCCGCTGCTGATGCGTAATTTTAGGGGCTCGCGCAAAGAGTTTGCGTATAGCCCCGTGCGACAATTTTAAGAAGCTGACGATTACGAGTTGCTGACCGAACGTCCCGGCGCCGATTTTTGCTTACTTATTGCGGATGAGTCCAAATCTTTGATTTGGCGAACGAATCCCATGCATAGGATGTCCAAGAAAACGAGCTTTGCGAAGTTTGATTGGAAACAGCCACCTGCTGTCGGCGCAAAAGTAAGTCCCCCGCGGATAGCGGAAATAAAATAAAAAGACAGTAACTAATAAATGCTACTGTCCTTTATGGTACACTCCATTTATGGATTCCTTTTATTTCTTTCTTTTTGTTTTTTGCTTTTCATCCTTCAGGCATTCGGTAAAAATCACCTTTGCAAGCTCGTTGTAATTGTGACGGATGTACTTGTTGTTTTTAACGGAAACAAGGTCTTTTTTAATAAGTTTTATTCCGCTTTTTTTAAACTTTTTATCATCAATAACAACTCTTGATGAATTTTCACACTTATAGCTTTTTTTCATACGCTCAGGCAAATCCTGAGTATTTGCAATGCAAATATCTATAAGTCCGTCGCAGGAATGTCTGTAAATTGCCTCTACATGGTCGAAGGCTGTCATATTATCACTTTCGCCAGGCTGGGACATTATGTTGCACACATACACAACATTTGCGGAAGCCTTTTTAATAGCCTTATACACACCCTTTACAAGCAGGTTTGGTATAACACTTGTGTAAATACTTCCCGGTCCTAAAATAATAAGGTCCGCATCGGCAATTGCCGCCTTTGCCTCAGGCAAAATCTTTGCATTTTTAGGCACAAGCTCTATGCTTTTAATTCGCTTATCCCCAACCTTTAAGCCTGCGGAAATATTACATTCTCCCTTTATAACGCTTCCGTCGTAAAGGCGAGCGTTAATGTGAATATCGTCTAAGGTAACGGGCAAAACAGTACCCTTAACGCTTAAAATTTCACTTACGTTTTTAACTGCTTCAACATATCCGCCGCAAACCTTGCTCATAGCCGCAAGAAAAAGATTACCAAAGCTTTGTCCCGAAAGAGAGCCTTCACAAAAACGGTAGCTTAAAAGCTTTTCCATCAAGGGCTCGGTTTCTGCAAGTGCAAGTATGCAGTTTCGGATATCACCGGGCGGAAGTATGCCCATTTCGTCACGCAAAACGCCGCTTCCTCCACCGTCATCTGCAACGGTTACAATGGCAGTAATGTTGTGTGTGTATTTTTTAAGACCACGAAGCATTGTTGAAAGCCCTGTTCCTCCACCCACAACGACAATCTTTATATCACTGTATTTTTTCATGGAATTCTCCCCTAAAAATTCTACGATCTACTCACGCTTATAGTCACGATGTATAGCCTCGGCATAATTACCGTTTTCTTTAAGATGGTTTTTAAGTGCCTCTGCAAGAGTAACGGAACGGTGCTTACCGCCGGTACAGCCTATTGCTATAACAAGATGTTTTTTGCCCTCCTCAACAAACTGAGGAAGTAAAAAATCAATCATATCACACATCATTTTCAAAAACTTTTTACTTTGTTCATACTTCATTACATATTCAGAAACGCAGTCTTCAAGACCGGTATGACCTTTAAGCTCGTCAACATAATAAGGATTTGGCAAAAATCTTGCGTCAAAGACCATATCTGCATCCAAGGGTAAACCGTATTTGAAGCCAAAGGAAAGTACATTTATGGTAATTGCCGCACGGTCATCACCTTCAAAAATTGCAGAAAGCTCTGCACGGCTTTGCTTCTGAGTATAGTTTGTAGTGTTTATAATGTTATCTGCATGCTTGTAAATATCTTCAAGCAATCTGCGCTCTAAGGCAATTGCATCTGCAAGTCTGCCCTTAATTGACAGCGGATGCTTACGTCTTGTTTCCTTGTATCTTTTTATAAGTGCGTGGTCGTCTGCATTCATAAAAAGAATTTCATAGGTATAACCGTTTTTCTTCATTTCATCCAACGCATCAAAAAGCTGACTGAACATATCACCGCTTCGGATGTCACAAACTACTGCAAGTCTGTCAAGCTTACCCTGAGAATTGTTGCAAAGTTCCGCAAACTTGGGTATTAATACAGGCGGCATATTGTCTATACAATAATAGCCAAAGTCCTCAAGACAACGCAGTGCGTGGGTTTTACCCGCACCCGACAAACCGGTTATAATTACAAAACGCATTTTAATCATTCCTCTCCTACTATCTTCACCTCAGGCTCAAGCTCTACCCCAAAGCGCATATAAACCTCACTTTTTATATGCTCCATTAAATTCAGTATATCTGTTGCAGTGGCATTGTCGTAATTTATAACAAAGCCCGCATGCTTTTCGGAAACCATAGCTCCGCCAACCCGGTAGCCTTTAAGCCCTGCATCCTCCACAAGCTTACCTGCAAAATATCCTTCCGGTCTTTTAAAGGTACTGCCTGCACTTGGATATTCCAAGGGCTGTTTTTCCTTTCTTCGTCTGTTAAGCTCAACCATTTCAGCCTTTATTTCATCTTTATTTTTTGGTTCCAGGCTTATAACTGTTTTTAAAACCAAAAGATTTTTATCGGAAAATATGCTGTGTCTGTATGAAAATTCGTGATTTTCAATTTCCAACACATTTCCGCTTTCACCTACACAGGTGCTTGTAACAACAATGTCCTTCATTTCCCCGCCGTAGGCACCTGCATTCATTACAACTGCACCGCCTATGGAGCCGGGTATACCTGCGGCAAATTCCATACCTCCCAGGCCGTGTTCCAAAGCAACATTTGCAACCTTTGAAAGCAAAGCCCCGCTTTGGGCAGTAATTTTGTTACCGTCTACGGTAATTTGGGAATACTTACTGCCTATTTCCACCACAACACCATCGTAACCCTTGTCGGTAAACAAAAGGTTGGAGCCGTTGCCCATAAACATATGGGGTATCCCCTTAAGTGACTTTACAAGAGCAATAATCTGTTCTTCACTTTCAGGGGTAACATAAAATGTTGCATTTCCCCCTGTGCGAAAGGTTGTGTGCCTTCCCATAGGCTCATTTTCAAAAATCAAATCATCACTTAAAATATTTTCAAGAATATTTCTTACCGATGAATTATCCAAAAGGTATTCTCCTTCCAAAACTAAATTCCAAGAGCAGCTGCACCGATTATACCTGCATCGTTACCCAAAACTGCTGTGCAAAGCTTTGTTTTGGGAAGTCCGTTGGTTTCGCCGTAGCGTTCAGCGGAAACGTGCTTCATAATCATATCTATCAAAGGCTGTCCTTCCTTTGAAACACCACCGCCTATAACCAACATTTCAGGCTGGAATATATTTATAATATTTGTAATACCTGTTGAAAAATATTCAACATATTTTTCTACAACTGCCGTACCGACAGGGCAACCTGCACGCATAGCGTCAAAAGCAGTTTTACCGTTAACCTTTTCCACATCGCCGCCTACCATCTTTGCAAGCTCACTTTCGGGATTAGCAACAATTGCCGCCTTTGTCTGACGGATAAGCGCTGTTGCGGAACCGTATGCTTCCCAGCAACCCTTTCTGCCGCATCCGCACTGTTCACCACCTGAAACAATAACCATATGACCAAGCTCGCCGCCGCAGTGGTTAAAGCCGTTGTATATTTTCTTGTTTATAATAATACCGCCGCCAATACCTGTGCCTATTGTAATCATAATTGATTCATTAACTTCCTTTGTTGCCCCTGCATATGCTTCACCAAGTGCCGCACAGTCTGCATCGTTACCAAGGTATACGGGAATATCAAGTTCCTTTTTCATCATATCAACAATTGGTGTATTTAAAAAGTTTATATTTGCGCAGTATAAAATTACACCTGTTTCGGGATTGTGACAACCGGGAATACCGATACCAATTGATTTAACGTCCTTTTCTGTAAGATTATTTTGCTCCATAACCTTTTTGCAAAGCATAATAATGTCTGCTACAAGCTCTGTATCAGGTCTTTTTGCATTTGCGGGGCATTCCGCCTTGTCAACTAATTTAAAATTATCGTCTACCAAACCTGCAACCAGGTTTGTTCCGCCAATATCAACGCCTATTCTCATAATTATTCTCCCCTTAACATATCTATATTTTTCTTTTTAGTTATATAACCCAAAAATTTATCAAGACTTGTGTTCATAACAAGTTCTTCGTCAAAGTCAATTTCCTCAAGCAGTGCAACTGCCTTTTCAAAGCTTCCCACATGGGTGCAAAAATGTGCATCGGAATTTACAACAATGGGTGTTCCGTGCTTTTTGCAGGCAAGCATCAGCTTTCTTGAATTTTCTGCAAACACGGGCACTTTTTTGCCGAAGCAGTTTTCGTTAAGTTCTACAAGCTTGCCCTTTTCCTTTGCGGTTTTTGCAATAAGGTCATATTCCTCATCTGTCAGCGAAAAGCTTGTACGTGCAATGTGCCCCAAAATGTCTATATACTTATTTTCACAGGCATTTAAAAGAACCTTTGCAAAATTCGTTTCATCAGGTGCAAAGCTTCCGCCGTGTCTTGATGCTATTACAATATCCATTTTTTCAAGACGCCGGTCCTGTAAATCCAGCGAGGCATTCTCGTCAATATAAGAACATTCAACACCTGTAAAAACCACCACATCGTTTATAACACGTGGAAGGTGCGTAAAATTTCCGAAGTGCCATTCATGGAAAAAATCCTCCGTAGACATACCGTGGTTTGTCATTGCTATTGCCTCCATACCACGTTCTTTGGCAAAGGTTATGTTTTCCCAAAGAGTGCTGTATGCGTGTGGACTGAAAGACGTATGTGTGTGTAAATCCAGTTTTATTTCCATTTTTTATCCTTCCATTCCCGACATCAAACGTTTGTTAAGTTCTTCTGCTGCATTGTAGCCGTTACGCTTCTGACGGTTGTTCATAGCCGCAATTTCAACTATAACCGCAAGGTTTCTGCCCGGCTTTACGGGAATTAAAAGTGATGGAATCTGAATGCCCAAAATTTCCGTATATTCATCCTCTAAGCCAAGACGGTCATAATGCTTGCCGTCAACCCATGCTTCAAGATTAATAATCATATCAATTTTTTCTGTATTTTTAACTGCACCTATACCGAAAATTTCCTTAACATCTATGATGCCGATACCTCGAAGCTCAATAAAATGACGTATTATTTCAGGTGATGAGCCAACAAGCGAAATGTCGGAAACCTTTTTAATTTCAACAGCATCATCCGCAACAAGTCGGTGACCTCGCTTTACAAGCTCAATAGCCGCCTCACTTTTACCAACACCGCTTTCACCAAGTATTAAAATACCTTCACCGTAAACTTCAACCAGCACACCGTGACGTGTAATACGTGGTGCAAGCTCTTTGTTAAGCCATGCTATAACAGCACTCATAAAACGTGATGTAGAATACTGTGTGCGAAGTATGGGAACATTATATTTTTCCCCAAGCTCCGCCATACCGTCCAGAATTTCCTGTCCCCTTGTTATAATAAGTGCAGGAATCTTTTTGGAGAAAAGCATTTCAAGCTGTTTTAATCTTTCCTCCTCGGAAATTCTTGTAAGATAAGTATATTCAACCATACCCAAAATCTGTAAACGCTCATTGTCAAAATAGTCGTAAAAGCCCGTAAGCTGTAAGCTTGGGCGGTTAACATCAGGTGTGGTTATTTCAGTATTTTCACCTTCAGGAGTTATAAATAATTTTTCAAGTTTAAAATCATCAATAAGCTGTGACAATTTTACCGTAAACTTAACTTCTTCCATACTAAACCTCCTAAAACACATATATATTTTATTATACTAAAAAACAGCCAATATGTAAAGGAATTTGAAAAATAATTTTCTTTGTTTTTATAGCCTGTTATTGGTTGACAAATCCAAAAAAAGTGATATAATGTTAAAGTGTGGTTTTAAAATTTAATATTTCGGGGTGTGGCTCAGCTTGGTAGAGCGCTGCGTTCGGGACGCAGAGGTCGCGTGTTCAAATCCCGTCACCCCGACCATTTCAAACGAGCCTCAATTTTTTCAAAATTGAGGCTCGTTTTTTTAAAACAACACATTTAATGTTTTGTGTTGTTCATTTAATCCTTTTGAAATGTATAATGTAATTACAAAATCAAAAGGAGGTTCTTAATATGAACACAGACAAAATTTTAGCAGAATCAATCGCAAAGGACTATGCACCCAAAGGGGACTCGAAAATTATTGCCTTGAAAAAACTGGACAACCGTGCAAAACTCCCTGCCACCATTTTCACTTACTCTTGGGGCATAGTATTTACACTCATATTAGGCACAGGTATGTCGTTGTCAATGCAAGTTATCGGAAACAGTATGGTACTCGGTATCATTATTGGCATTATCGGTCTTATCGGCTGCGGTGTAAATTATCCGATTTATAAGAAATTGCTTGAAAAGGGCAAGGCGAAATATGCCTATGAAATCGTGCAGCTTGCCCGTGAAATCGCAGACAAATAACCAAAACTTGCAAGGAGCGGTAATATGAACAAATCTGAAAGTAAATATTTTAATACTGCCACAAAAATGGACCTTGCACTGATTTCCTTGCTGAAAAAGAAACCGTTTGAATACATTACAGTTAGTGAGATTTGCGAAAAGGCAGGGGTAAATCGCTCAACCTTTTATTTGCATTATGAAACTATCGGCGATTTGCTAAATGAAACAACTCGATACTTGTTAGATGGTTTTTTGTCATATTTTTCAACCGATACACAGTCAGTAGTGCTCAACCTTAAGAACTGCGAACTTAGTGAATTGGTGTTTATTTGCGATAAGTATCTAACACCCTATTTCACATATATCAAAGACCACAAAGAGGTATTTAAGGTTGCGTTGGCACAAAACAAAATTCTGGGATTTGAAGATGTGTATAAGCGAATGTTTGAAAACATATTCAACCCGATTTTGGAGAGATTTCACTATCCATCAGATATTAGACAATATGTGATGATGTACTATCTAAATGGTATCAATGCCATAATTGTTGAATGGTTAAAAAATGGGTGTGACAAGACAACTGATGAATTATCTGAAATAATCGCCATCTGTATTTACGGGAAAGATAATGCGAATGGATAGGACACTGAAACTCGCACTTGTCAGTTTGGTATTCAATATGGTGTATAGTGCCTATCATATTATTTTGGGCATTACAACACACTCGTGGTGGCTTTTTACAATCGGTATTTACTATGCAATATTGAGTATTGTTCGATTTGTAGTTCTTAAGCACAAAGGCAAGAAACACTTTATAATTCGGTTTACCGGAATAATGTTGATGCTGCTATCCATATCGCTCGTTGGAACAGTAATCCTTGCTTTTGTAAAAGACAGAGGTATCGAATTTCATTTGATTGTTATGCTTGCGATTGCGGTATATGCTTTTACCAAAATCACACTTGCAACAATAAAATGGATAAAGGCACGAAAAAGCAAATCTGCAAAATTGATAACATTGCGAAATATATCCTTTGCCAATGCCTTTGTTTCTATATTTTCTTTGCAAAGGTCTATGCTTGTATCCTTTGAGGGAATGTCGGAAATAGAAATCCGTATTATGAATGTTGCAACTGGTTCTGCGGTGTGTATCATCATTTTTCTGCTTGGTTTAAATCTCATGCAGCAAAAAAGATTACTAAAGAGAAAATAGTAGAGATAAATTTTAATTTATAGGGGGCGCAACATCCCTCTGTATGAACCTTTTATCAAAATTAGAGTTATTTCCCAAAAAAATGGAGTTACCGAAAGGTAACTCCATTTTTATTATTTATTCTGAGACAGTAATCTGCTTTTTCTTAAGCTTTGCCATTCCCGGAAAGAATGCGATAAGCAAAGTTATAATAGAAAGTATCCAACCAATTGGCCAAATCAAGTACAGGAATGTCAGGTCTTGGGGACAGAACGGGAATATGCCGTACACCCACACAAAGCGAATAAGGCACATAAATACCAATGTGGAAATTGTGGGAATAATTGGTTTGCCCATTCCTCTTAATACGCCGCCCATAACCTCATTTATACCGCAAATGAAATATGTACTTGAAATTATAACCATTTTCTGCATTGAAAATTTTATAACTTCAGGGGTAGATGACATCATTGACGAAAGCTGACCCGAAAAGCCTGCAGAAAGTGCACCGAAGGTTGCACCAAAGGCTATTGTAATAAGTACAGCTCTGCCCACAGTTTTCTTTGCCCTGTCTATGTTACCTGCTCCGATATTTTGTGCAACATAAGGTGATGTTGCCAATGCAGTTGCACAGGAAATATGGTACAGCACACCGTCAAACTGGTTAGCTATTGAAAGTCCCGTAGTTGCATTTGCACCAAAGCTGTTTACGGTTGTAACAATTATTGTGTTGGCAAAAGAATACATTGCACTTTGCAGACCTGCAGGCACACCAATGAATAACATTTCCTTGAGTTCTTCTGCATAAAATCTTAACTTTTTGAAATCAAAATGAACCCTGTCCTTACTTCTGATTAGTACGCCTAAAGCCAAAGCAGCCGCAATACCCTGAGATATAATGGTGGCAATGGCAACGCCGTCAACAGTCATATTAAAAGCAACAACAAATAAAATCGTAAGCAGAATTTTTATAATTCCCGCCATAGTAAGAAACAGCATAGGACGTTTTGTATCTCCTGCCGCCCTCAATATAGATGCGCAGAAATTATAAAGCATTATTATGGGTACACCCATAAAATATATTCTGAAGTAAAGTACTGCACCGTCAATTATAGTTTCCGGACAATTTGTCCATTTCAAAAATATTTCAGCACAGCTTACACCTATAATTGCCATTACAATACCGCTTACTACAGCAAATAAAAGTGCCGTACCAACGGAGCGTTCCACGCAGTTTTTGTCACCCTTGCCCAGATATTTGGCAACAACAACGTTTGCACCTGTGGAAACACCTATAAGAAGTCCCGTAAATAAGGATACAAGTGTACCGCAGGCACCAACTGCACCCACAGCTGCATCGTTGGCAAACTTACCAAGAACAGTCATATCTACAATACTGAACAGCATTTGTATAACGTTCATTACCATAATGGGAATAGCCATTGAAATAAGCCCCTTGGTAATAGATCCGGAAAGCATATCAACTTCTACTTTTTTCACAATTATTCGCCCCCTGCATAAGCAGTATCAAATTCATAAAGAAGTATATCACCGCATACAATTTCTGTCAACCTAAATAAGTACATATTTTTTACCAAATCTACTATATTGACTTTTCCTTTTTGCTGTGGTATCATAAACAAAAATCAAACAAAAGAGGGATATTTAATGAAAACAGGTTTTGCAAAAATATGTATTAACCCACCTTACGGTGCACCTATAACAGGTTATTATCAGGAACGTCTTACAAAGGGTATTTTAGATGACATTTTCTCACGTGCGGTTGCTTTTGACGATGGCGAAAGAAAGTCAGTTATTATTGCTTTGGATTTGTGCTTTTTGCCTCAGAGTTTTTTTGACATGATGAAAGATGCCATAGTTAAAGAAACAGGTATGGACAAGGACGCAATTTTCATAAACTGTTCACATACTCACACAGGTCCGTTGGTAGGTAAGGACTTTGCCACACCACATGAAAGTACTGAAGCTTATAACACATTTTTAATAAACAGTGTGCGTGATTCCGCTTTATATGCCATTGCAGATTTGAAGGAATCCACTGTAGAAACTGCACAGGGTGAAGCTAAAAACATTTCATTTATTCGCCGTTACCGTATGAAGGACGGCTATGTTGCTACAAACCCGGGTGTTAACAATCCTGACATTGACCACCCACTTGGCACACCGGAAGAAACAGTTAAAATTCTAAAAATCAAAAGAGCAGATGCAGATGATATCGTAATAGTAAACTTCGGAACACACCCCGACTGTGTAGGCGGTGATTACATAAGTGCCGACTACATAGGCTACGTTTGCTCCACACTTGAAAATGCTATCCCCGGTACAAAGTGTATGTTCCTGCAAAGCTTCCAGGGTAATGTTAACCACGTTAATGTTCATCCTACAAAGGGCGAAAGCTCAATTACAAAAATTGACTTTGACAGCGTACCAAGAGGCATAAAGCACGCAGAACATATGGGTAGAATCATTGCAGGTGCAGTGCTGTCAATTTATTCAATTACAGAGCCTGTAAAAACAGATAAAATTTCATATGCATCAAAGCGTGTTGACCTGCCGTCAAATCAGGAAAATGACAGAATTGAAGAAGCAAGAAAAATATGCGAATATTACGATGCAGGAAAAACTGCAGAGCTTCCCTTCAAGGAAATGGAGCTTACTACTGCAGTTGCAGAAGCAAGACGTATTGTAAGACTTGAAAACGGTCCCGAATCATTCCCATTCTTCCTTTCTGCAATAAAAATAGGTGATATGGTATTTGCAGGTATAGGCGGTGAGCCATTTGTTGAAATAGGACGCCGTATTTCCGAAGCTTCACCTTTCGACACAACAATCCTTTGTGCTTTAACAAACAGTGCAGGCGGATATATTCCCGCATCAAGTGCTTACGGTGAAGGCGGCTACGAAGCAAGAGCATCTTCACTTAAAATTGGCGGAGACGATATAATTGTAAACGGTATGATTGAACTGTTTAAAGAACTGTAATAAATTCAAAAGATGGGTGTTCGCAATTTTGCGACACCCTTTTTTTGGGTGAATGAAAAATTGTGCAGATTGGACAAACTGAACCCGCAGGGGTTACCCGAAGGCGTACGATGGTACGTCGAGAGGTGAGGTTTGTTCAAAACACAAGGCTTTTAATGACAGGAATTCGTCATTGACGAATTTCTTCCATATAAATTGATTTATTTAACTCTATCATTACTCTCTAATAGCTTTGTTAAGCATTAAATTCGCCTTGTGTGGTGTTCGCAATTTTGCGACACCCCTTTTTTTACTTTAAAAATATATTCTTGCACTGTTCACATTGGTTATTTCTATTTTTTTAATCTTGTCCCTGTACTTTTCGGCAAAAAAGCTTTTTAAAAACCTTCCGTCCCTTTTCACATTACAGCCGTTACACACAAAAAAGTGACTGTCTTTATTCATTTTTTCGCCGCAGATGCCACAGTAAATATTATTTTCCAAATTTATCACTCCTGTTTTAAATTATCTTTTTAATACATATATTAAAACAGGTGATTTTATGCGAAAAATACACATTTTTTTAATTAACGGAATTATACTTACCGTATCATCCCTTTTGATGCGGTGGCTTGGCGTGTGGTTTAATGCCTACATATCAAACAAAATAGGTGCTGAAGGTATGGGGCTTTACACTCTTGTAATGTCAATATATTCCCTTGCGGTTACGGCATCAATTTTCGGTATGTCCCTTGCCTGCACAAGACTTGTGGCAGAAGAAAACGCCGCAGGTAACCAAAGCGGTGTTAAGTATGCAGTAAAAAAGTGCGTTATCCTGGGTGCAATATGTGGAGCTGTTGCCGCAACAGTAATATTTGTATTTGCAGACTTTATTGGCACAAAAATTTTACAAAACAAGCTGACGGTAATATCTCTGCGTGCCTTTGCAGTATGCCTGCCGTTTCTTTCCGTTTCAAGTATTTTAAACGGATATTTTACTGCTGTAAGCAGAATAACAAAAAGCTCTTTTGTACAGTTTGCGGAGCTTTTTACAAGAATAGTTGCTGTTACGGTTTTTTTAAACTTTATTTTCCCCGAAACATTGGAATACTCCTGTTTTTCCGTAGTCCTGGGAGGCACCGTTGCGGAAACTCTTTCCTGCATTTATTACGGAATAATATACATTGGTGATTCACGGCGGTACAAAAAGAGGGGAACTACAAAGGGAATAAAAAAAAGAATTATAAAAATTGCCGTACCCGTGGCACTAAGCTCCTGCTTAAAGTCGGGACTTTCCGCAGTAAAGCACATACTTATTCCCATACAGCTTAAAAAGTCGGGGATGTCTTCTGCTACAGCGCTTTCCAGATACGGTATAATACAGGGTATGGTTATGCCCGTTATAATGTTTCCGTCGGCAATAATACTTTCTTTTTCCTCATTGATATTGCCCGAATTTTCACAGCTTTACATAAAAAACAATCAACACAAAATCAACTGTGCCATTTCAAAAACCTTTAAAATAACCCTGCTTTTTTCAATAGGTGTAACAGGAATTTTTATTTATTACTCCGATTTTTTGGGACAATGGATATACAAAAGCTCCGAGGCGGGATACTTTATACGCCTTGTTGCACCACTTACGGCAATAATGTATTTGGACTTTGTAACAGACAGCATTTTAAAGGGTCTAAACCAGCAGGTAGGCGTTGTAAAAATAAATATTGCAGACACGGTAATGTGCATATTTTTAATTTACTTTATACTCCCCGCATATTCCACCGCAGGCTATATTTTTGTAATTTTTGTAAGTGAAATTGTAAACGGTATTTTAAGTGTGGGAATGTTAATAAGCACAACGGAATTTGAATTCAAATTCGTAAACTGGATTTTAAAGCCCTCACTTGCTGTCTTTGCAAGCGGAGTGTGTATACACCTTATAAAAATAACAAACCCCTTTGTTTCCGCAGGGGTTTTTGCACTGATTTACTTTATTTTTTTAAGTGCTTTGGGTTGTGTTCAACGAAGCACCGGCTGAATCTGCGTGCCCTCAAAAGCCATTTTCAAGGTTGGTATCACAAGGTTAAATTTTGCCACAAGCGAATTGGGCTTTTTAACGGAATCGTCCTGTTCAAAGGGCACAAAATAAAAGTTTTTGTAATTTAAAAGCATACCTATGTTTTTAGCACTGCCCGACAAACCGTCATTTGTGGAAACAGCAAGCACAATGGGCTTTTTATTACGCACTGTAGCCTTTACTGCCATAGTTACGGCAGTGTCGTTTATACCGTTTGCAAGCTTACCCAAAGTATTGCCCGTACAAGGTGCAACAACAAGCATATCAAGCAGATTTTTAGGCCCTATAACCTCTGTTTCCGTTATAAGATGCATAACGGGATTTTTACACATTTCCTCTGCTTTTTCTATAAAGTCTGCCGCTTTTCCGAAGCGTGTATCCGTATTATACACATTTTCCGACATTATGGGAGTAACAACTGCACCCTCGTCTATTATCTGCTGCATTATATCAAAAGACTTTGCCAATGTGCAAAAAGAGCCCGTAAGGGCATAGCCGATTTTAAGACCCTCAAGTTCCATTTTCCATACCTCCCAGTATATCAAGTATAACATCACACAAAATTTTTCCGGCGGTTTTAGGGGCAACCTTACCCGGCAGACCCGATGCAACAATAACCTTTCTGTCAAGCTCCTCCGCCGCCTGCAAATCTATACCGTAGGGCTTGCTTGCAAGTTCAACAATAAGAACATCCCTTTTGGTATCCTCCAAAGCATTACCGTCCACAACTACTTTTGGTACGGTGTTGAATATAATGTCAAACCTGCCCATATTGCAAAGTCGGTTTATGTGCACTGTTTCAAATCCAAAGGCTTTTGCCATAGATAAATCCTTGGGGTTTCTGGCACACACAGTAACATTTGCACCCATGTTTTTCAGCATTGATGCAAGTATTTTAGCAATTCTTCCATAGCCTAAAACCGCACATTCCGACCCATTTATTGTAACATCTGTATTTTCCATTGCCACCTGCAGGGCCCCCTCGGCAGTGGGTATGGCATTTTGCGTCTGAAAATCCTCATCAAGATAATAGTCTATCATATCCATGCTGCCACACACACCGCCCAGAACTATCTGACCTCCGCAAAGCACCGACAGTATATCATCCATTCTTGTATTGTATTTTCCGTTTAAATGTATACCGTCCTTTGTGACGGGTACCGGCAAAATTACAACGTCATATTTTTTAAGCATTTCAACATCTTCTTCGGCTTCAATGGCAAATGTATTTACATTAAGACCCTTTTCCTTCATATATTCATACATGTACTTCTGCCGCTTGTCACCACCGCATATAACAATACTTTTATTATTCATATAATCAACCTCAATACATTATATTGAAATGCACTAAAAAATGACACACCACAAGAAATGTACTGTTAACAAAAAATTTTATCACTTTACACGTAAAAAACCGGGCAGATTCAATTCTGTCCGGTTTTAGTTAACTTATCTCTGAAATGCTTTAAAATTTCTTTTCTGGTAACAATGCCTATAAAAACATTGTTGTCATCGGTTACGGGCACAAAATTCTGAGCAATTGCCATATCCACAATATCATCCATAGACGCATTTGCATTAACGGGCAAAACCTCTGTTCTTCTTGGAATATCCCTTACAGTTATTCCCTGTGCCGCCTGAAGATTCATATTAAATTTATCCTTTACAACACGCAAAATATCGCCTTCCGAAACTGTGCCGATGTACTTGCCTTCGTGATCTATAACGGGTATGGCGGTATATTTGTGATATTCCAGCTTTTCCATAAGCTGACGAAGGTTAGAGTCATCAAATATATTTGCCACCTGATTTTTAGGAGTTAGAAAATATAAAATATTCATTGATTTATCCTCCCTGATATTTGTCATTTATATTGTAACATATTTTTACATAAGTCATTGTAAACAATGTGTTAAAAGGGAAAATCCTTAAACATTTTATCATAAATTGCCCAAATGTCAACCCTTATATTTTTTCTTTGTTGCCATACCCCCGCGAAGGTGCCTTTCCGACTTGTTTTCGTCAAGCACACACCTTACCTCACAGGCAAGATGGGGATTTATTTTTTTAAGACGCTCTGTTACATCCTTATGTACTGATAGATGAACATTGATACTTTTCGTCTAGTCCTATGTCAGCAAGGAGTCTTAGGTATATGTCAATATGTCCGTCTTCCGCCACTTCAATTCGGTCGATTACTCGCTTTAGCATCTCGTTGGTAATCTCTGCGGTGCTTAAGATATCGCCTATGCTCTTGAATGTATCTGTCAGTCCATATTCGAGCTTATCTGCCTGTGTAATGCCGAACCTCACCATCTTGATTTTCTCCTCCAGCTTTTTAATTTCTGCATTGGTGGACTTGGTCTTTTCTTTTAGGTCTTCCATTGAGATAACCTCATTTTCATACATATCCACATATCTTTGTCGGCTCTTTTTGAGTTTTTCTATCTCTTTTGCTATCTCTTTTTCGGTTTTAAGATTTTGGTGCATCGGCTCGTAATTCTTGTTGAAGTCTTTAATTATTTTCTTAATAACCTTTTGCTTGTCCTCAATTAAGCCTGTAAGATACTTTTTGATAGACCCAAGCAATTCACCTTCGTCTATTACCGTCTTGTTATTGCAGAAATCTGCTCCATTGATATTACGACCGCAACATACCCATGTGTATTTATAACCGCTTTTCACCTTTCTTTTTGCCTGTCTGAAGAAGTGTCCGCAGTCAGTGCATTTAAGCAGGGTGCTGAATACATGCTTGCAGTCCTTTCGCTGTCCCTGAGAGAATTTTTGTTTGTTTATCTCCATCTTCCTTTGAGCAAGCTCAAAGGTTTTATTGTCTATAATCGCAAGGTCAGGTCGTTCTACCACTTTCCATTCTTCTTCGGGTTTATAAATTCTGTCGCCTGTCAGAAAATCCTTTACTTCTTCTTTGCCATTGATGACAATACCGCAATACATTCTGTTGGTGAGAATTCTGCAAATTCCGTTTTGGGTCCACTTGCATCCTCGCTTTGTTTTTATGTTTTCTTCGTTAAGGATTTTTGCGATTTTGCTTGCACCGAATTCCTCGTTTATGTACATTTGATATATACGGCGGACTACATTTGCTTCAAAAGTGTTAATGTTTAGATTAAAGTAATCACCGATGGTTTTGTCATAACCGAATATGATGTTTGGCACTCTGCCTTTTTCAGCATTAAGACTTTTACTGAACTTAATTCTTTTGGATGTATTTTCACTTTCCTGTTGTGCTACCATCGCAAGCATGGTGAGCACCAATTCTCCGTCTTCGGTTGACAAATTAGTGTTTACGAATACAACCGGGATTCCTATAGCTTTCAGTTCTCTGATTGATTGTAGGAAGTCAACCACGTTTCTTGCCATTCTTGATATGTCTTTCGTTACTACCATATCGAATTTTCCAAGCCTTGCATCTCTCATTAGTCTCATAAATTCAGGACGCTTTCGCATCTGTGTTCCTGAAATGCCCTCATCTGCATACATATGAACAATTTCGTGATTGTTTCTTTCAGCAAATTCGCCGTAGAATTTCTTCTGCATTTCCAAGCTATTCAGCTGATCTGTTTTGTCAGTTGATACTCTGCAATATGGAGCTATTCTCATAAATAATTACCTCGCTTTCTTGTTTTGGTACGCTATGCGCAACACACAACATACCACAGTTTTTGCTACAAGTCTACGAAGGAATTCTAATTCCCTCTCGGAAGGATTTATAAATCTTTCCCCGCTCTTAATATAATACTCCGCCTAAAAATTTCATTCAGGCGGAGTATGTTTGCTATGTATTCCTTAATCCAAATCATTGTATGATTCAGAGTTATTATTTTCGCTATGCTTATCCATCTTGTCTAAAATCATTTTGGTCAGAACTCCTGTCGCCGCCTGTGAAATAAATTCCCCTGCGATTTTTTCGGAGTCATTTCTCGTATTTGGATTATGGAAGGTTATATGTAATTCGTGATTCTTTTTCATATAACATTTCTCCTCCAATTCCAAATTTGATTTATGTTACATACTATGTAAGCCCGTCCTAAAATATTCACTCTTTTGGATAATTAAATTCCCCATGTGTACGCTTGGCATCAAACACCGCCACCTGATGAATTTCATCACCCCATTCTTGCTCATTTAAGGATTCAAGAAGTTTTTCTTCATTATTAGTCAGCATCTTGAATGCCTTATCAAATTTTCTTTGCCTTCGGAATGGTCTCTCCGCCGGATTGATGTTCCCATACCAAAATTCTTCAAGTATTTGCATTATTTCCCCTACTTACGCCAAGAAAGCGACTCAAGTTCCGGTATATCCGAAATCGAGTCGCCCTCTCAATCATTTTCTTTGCTGTCAACAGTGCGTGCTTGACATAAATCATATTCAGTTGTTCTCGTATGGTTTTGGTATTACCTTTTTGTTCAACCATCTTGAATACTTCCACAAAAACTGCACTTTCAATTCCATACTTGTCACCATACATAATTTCTTCCAATGTGTACTTTGCCATTTGTGTCACCTCCTGTGACACAAACACTATCACAAGAAGGAGCGGAAGTCAACGAAGGAATTCGACTATTTTATACAAACACTAATACATTCAGAAATTGTAGAAGCATGATATGGAGAAATTTTACCATTTTTTAATTTCCAAACAGTATATCCCTTTTTATCAATTTTCTTAATCTCATTACTCCATTCACCTTGAGTTATTAACCTGATTTCTAAATTCGGACCACTTCCGTATTTCTGGATTGAAAAAAGTTTTCTTGGTGCTTCTCCAGCAATAAGATGGTCGCCTTTTGTATCAATTGCAAATATCCTTTTTTTATCCCAAACAATAAAGTCTGGATTAAAATTATTAGTTCCACCTTTATCTAAAAGTGGTATTTCAAAGCAACCCTGTTTAGGATTCCTGAACCAATATTTTTTTTGCTTGTCAATTTCATTAGCAAATTCTAATTCAAAATTATTAAAATCACTATATTTTTCATGTACAGAATATTTGAAATTTTGTTCATTTTTGGGATTGACATATATCTCTGGAACGTCAAAAGTATTATTTGAGTCTTGTACAATTATAGAATTTTCTATGTAAGTATCCACAACATTTACAGCCTTTTCTTTGATTATGTCTGCTGCCTTACTATAGAATTCTACTAATGCATCAAAAATCTTATTTTCGGTATCACATAAATTTGCAACCTTAGGAAAATACTTCTGAAGTTCTCTTTTAAATAACCATCTAGCTGTAATTCTATTTGTATGCTCTGTATCAATCCATACTGCCTTATTACTTTTAGAGGTCCCAACACTTTGTAATATCTTTATTCTACTTCCTTTACCAATAGTGTTATCACTATCGTTCGTAAAATCCGGAATCCTATCTACGATTTTTTTAATGGGTTCTATTGCGCCTGAAGCATCAATATTAGTAAGAGGCAACTTCATAGGTTTTCGCACTTTCACACGAATGTTATTATTGGAATCTTTTCCCTTATACACAGATAATGTGACTTCCGGAGTATCAGTAGATAGTTTGTCTTTTATTTCATTGATAACTTCATCAAAAACATTTTTGTCATCAGTTCTTACGTATAAGTGCGCAGTATTTAACTCGGGATTTGGGTAATGTTGTGAATTTGGTTGTCTTAAAACTCTTCCGATGACTTGTGTTACTTGACCTTTAGACCCCATTTCTTTGTCAATATACGCAAAGGAACAAGATGGATCATCCCAACCCTCTTGTAACGACAAATTAAATATAATATGATGAAAATTAGATGCTATAAACTGTTCATAATCGTTATCGCCCCCAGAAAACAGATGGAATTTATCTGGTGCAGGGAACTTCGCATCAAATTTCAAATCACAGTATACCGCAATATCATCTGGATCAACATTTAAATCGTTGACAAGATATCTCCAAATTTTTATCGGACGAGATAAACGGTCCTCAAATGGCAAAGCCACATTGTCTTTTTCGCCTGTTTCTGCAACAATATTAGTATTACTAACATAAATTGCCTTAGGAGTAAAAGGAATATTGTTATCCTTATTGTAAGCCGCAATCCTATTATAATCATTTATCAACTCACCAACAGCTTCCTCCATAGGAGTAACATAGCCACCAAGAGATACATGTTTTTTTATTAACCCTTTTTCTACAACATCGGAACTTTTAATTGTTGTAATAAAATCTTTTACTTCCCATCCTTTATCATCTTGTATCCTCTGAATTACTTTCCTATTGAGATATTCAGGGACTCTCATTGTCGCACTTGCAGAAATAATTGCATCTGGCTCTAGTTTTAACAAAAGTTCTGTTTGTTGATCTGACAAGTTGTGTCCTTCATCATATACAACGATTAATGGACGTCGATTACCATTCCTAAATGTTCTGGATTTAATTGTATCCCATAGCGATGTGTCAGCGCTATCTAGATTTGTTTTGAAAATTAATCTATCACCTTTATCCATATCTTTTTGATTAAATTTTCCTACTGTTGCAACTAACAAAAGTGCTGTATCTACATCTTCAACAAGAGATATGTTACAATCCAACAAAGGCATTACCTTGAAATTGGGCAAATTCTCTGCGTATTTTCCTATGGATAAATTTTTATAAGTCTGCGATACGACAACTTTTCCTTTTGAGAGCCATAAAACTATCGGTTCTGCAGGCAATCTCATTCTTATCTGAGAAACTGCATCAGCTAAAATTAGTGTTTTTCCCGCTCCAGTAATCGCAGATAAATTCTGAAAAAAAGGGACAATTTGGTTTCTTGTTACATAAAGTGGGTCATTCATATATTCACTAAATCTATCTGCTATACATGTTGCAGCTATGCTTTGAAATTTATATGGTTCCATATTTTATTCCTCACTTTCTTCGTTAAACTTATCGTTATTTTCGTTAAGCCCAAGATGTGCTAATACCTTATCTGGTATTTTATAGAAATCGACGTTTTTGTTATCCTGGTATACTTCGTATCGAGCATATATATGATATGGCGGTTTTAGATTTGCCATTTTAGATTCTTTTACAATTTTATTGTATGTTGAATAATCTAAAGCTCCAAAAGAATTATCAGGATCCCAAATAATAAAATATCCTTCGTTGTTTTCATTTTTCCCAACGCAATAAAGTAGTTTATCATTATCAATTCTAATGAGATTAATAGAATTTCTTTTGCCAGTATCCCAATGTGTTGCTACTATCAAGTCAATCATTTCATCTCTTTGCATAGACAATATTGTTTTGCTATCGATTGCCTTTGTTAGTGTTTGAAATGTAAAGCCACCACCTAAAGGCTGATCTGAAACTGATATATTCCCATTCTTATCAACTCGTTCACCAGTAATTGCTCTTTTTACTCTTTCACTAGTTAATGTTCTCGCATATTTGTCCCCTTTTTCAGGCGCCCCTTGTTCTATAAGGATAAACTTTCTATTGGTTTCTGTTAAATGATTTAATTCTAACACTGCATGTCCAGTTGTTCCACTTCCAGCATAGGGATCCAATACATAACCATTAGGCGGGCACCATAATTGAATAATTTTCTCTATTAATTTAAGTGGTTTTACCGTATCAAAACCATGCCCTTTCCCCACAATTCTGTCAAGTTCATTTAATCCCATTTGACTATGTCCGCTTTCTGTATGATCCCATGATTGTGTCCCCAAATAGAAGTTCTCCTCATACTCTTCATCACCCCAGTAAGTCATAGGGACCATGCCTTTCTTTACATCTTTTAAGTATCTTTTTATACGAGGAACACCATACCCATCTTTCAAAAAAATGATTTTAGGCAAAGGATTATTTTTGATATAAGATAAAGCCTTTTTTCTCGCACCATTCATTATATTATCTGGTGTAACTAATTTATCATCAACAACCTTAGATCCTTTTATCACTAATGCTTTTAAATCTCGGAATTCGCCATATTTTAGTTTTACTTCCGAATATTTAACCCCATATTCCTCAAGCCATTGTTTTATATCCGATTTTTTAAATCTCCAATGCTTAGTTTTATCTGGATAAAACAATTCTCCCGAAATGGGTGATTGAATACCAAAAAATGTAGTTTTTGAAAAATCTTTAGCTTGAAGGTCTCCGCTTGTCCATTTACCGTTAGGATCGTTATCCGGATTACTATATTGCTTGTTACTCTTATCTGTTCTGTCTAATAAATTTGTTTTTGCTGATGCTTCATCTTTTGCATATACAAGTACATATTCTGTTGATGTTGAAACATGTGTACTGTCATTTTTCGGAGAATATGTTTTTTGCCAATTGATAATTCCAATACGATTTTGTTCACCAAAAACTTCATCTAACATCATACCCAAATGATACAACTCTGAATCATCTATGCAAATCGCTAGAACGCCTGAAGGTTTAAGCATCGCTCTCATCATTTGCAGTCGAGGCAACATTGCTTTCATCCATTTAGTGTGTCTTGAACCATCTTCTAACGGAACAACATTTCCTAATTCAGGATCGTTAGGATCCTCATCCCATTTATCGTTATATCTAAATGATCGTCCAGTATTATATGGTGGATCTGTAACAATTAAATCAATTGCATTCCTATATTTGTACAGGGTTACCATTGCCTGCAAGTTTTCGCCTTCTAGAATAATATTCTCAGACTTACTTTTTTCATCGCCAAACGATAGTTCTTTCCTTGTTCTTACCGCTCTAGGTCGTACTTTCTTTTGAATTTCCATTGCAGATCTTTTTCCATTGAACATAACAGCAACACCACCAGTTGCCATGGTTTTAATTATTTTTATCAAGTCGTCTCGATCTAATATTTCAAGGTTATTTAAACTTTCAAAATTGATTGTATTCATAGTTTTATTCCTTTCGATATATATAATGATGTGTAAATCTAAGTATAAATTTTATCATATACAATGTCCTATTTTACGGACAGTTAGTGAATTTTTCATTCAATCCCATCTATCGCATACAGCGGAAGGTTAATAAGTCCACTCTCTTCGCTATAATCTGCCATAGAGGAGCGTATTGATATTTCGGGCGTGAATTTTTCTCTGTATGTTTTAAGGCTCTTTGCTTTGAGATTGATTTCTGCTTTTACTTCAAGCGGTATGATATTATCACCATTATCCACTATAAAATCAACCTCACAAGTATTTCGGTCATTGGTGTAATAATAAATTCCCAAGTCTTGATTTACTGCAAGCTGCTGCATAACATATTGTTCTGTTAATGCTCCCTTAAATTCCGTGAATAATTCATTTCCATTTAGAAGTGTGCGCTGATTTAAGCCTACCATTGCACCAAGCAAGCCTACATCGACAATGAATAATTTGAATGCCTTCAAGTCCTCGTATGCCTTAAGGGGTATATTGGGTGCATTAATTCTGCTGACCTTATGCACAAGTCCGCAATCAGAAAGCCACATAATTGCAGTTTCGTATTCTTTAGCTCTTGCACCTTCACGAATAAGACCGTATATAAACTTTTTATTTTCTTTTGCAAGCTGCGAAGGGATACTATTCCATAACATTCTTATTTTTGGCACAATTTCCTTTGGTGCATGTTTTGAAAAGTCCTGTTCATACGCAGTCAGTATTCTTTTTTGAATTTTTCTTGCTTCATTAAAGTCCTTTTCGTCAGCAAAGGATGCCACAACTTCAGGCATACCGCCAATATAGTAATATTGCTTTAAGGCATCTATATATGTTTGCTTAAAGCTTTTTATCATATCATAATCTTTTTTGTCTAAAAGCTCTGCAAATCTCTCAAGCCCTATTGCCATAAGAAATTCTTTGAATGACAGAGGATACAGTTTAAGGAAATCCACCTTGCCGACAGGGAATGAGGTTCCTTCATGTAATGCAATTCCAAGAAGTGAACCGGCGCACACGATGTGATACTCAGGAGCATTTTCGTAAAAATACTTAAGCGAAGATAATGCCTTTGGCACTTCTTGAACTTCATCGAATATGATAAGGGTATCAGCCGGGTTGATTTTATGTCCTGCATATAGTTCAAGTCCCATAATGATGCGTTCCACATTTAAGTCTATGGAGAACAATTCCGCCATTTGTACATTGGAATCAAAATTGATATAT
>JAZQIO010000073.1:0-23687 GCA_045541135.1 Clostridia bacterium | reverse complement strand
TCAACCTGTACCAACTCAACTTCATAATCCATTTTGTCAATTTCTGCAAGACGTGCATCCCAGAATGCATCAAAATCTGCAGGACAAGGGTTTTTGCCCATATACTGTTTAAGCTCTGCAAGGGGCATATCTACTATTGGCATAATTAAAGCCCTCCTTTTTTAAATCTTCGTAAAATTTATCATAAAACAAAATCAATGTCAATGTATTTTTGTTTGATGAATTTGGATTTTTGTTTCATAAATTTATTTTTAGTTGATTTAATTGTTGAGTTTGGTTTTTTTATAGTATATAATTGAATGAAAAAATAATTTGTGGGAAAATTATGTTTCTGGAAAAGCATTATAACGACATTCATTCGGATCATATAAATGAAAAAAACATGAGGTTATATGATACCATATGAAAGTACAGATAAAGCAAAGAAGGTTGCAGAGAAAAGTCTGATATTCAATAACAGATTTAAGAGACTTTAAAATCAGGAAAATAACTGATAATGAAGCTGTATTCAGCTATAAACTATGGTTTGGTGCTTTAGGACAGAAATTTGCTGTTATAAGTGATGTTGAAATTACAATATATCCAATTGCAGACGATGAGGAATGCTTTGGGAAATATAAATAGATAAAACAAATCCAAAAATTTTGGCGTGTGACAAAATGAATTTCGTTTTATTACACGCCATTTTTGATGGAATTAACTTTTATTTTAAGCTGTTGTTTTGGTAATGAATGCGCTTTTTGTTTTGTGTTATAGCATCAGTTGTTTTAATGTCTGGAATGCTCTTTTTTGTATTGTGAAGGTGTGACATTTTCCTTTTTCTTAAAGGCACGTATGAATGTGCTCATATCCTTGAAGCCTGTTTTTTCGGCAATGATATTCAGGGGTAAATTATCGTTTATAAGCATTTCTTTTGCCCTGTCAAGCCTGTAACAGATTACGTAGTCATGCAATGATGTACCTGTGTGTTTTTTAAACATCGTGGAAAAATAGCATCTTGAAAAGCATGATATTTTAGCCAGCCTTTCTGTTGATAAATCTTCAGTATAATTTTCTGATATATATTCACAAATCATAGATATTTTGTCGCTGTCGTCTCTTTGCATAATCAGTAATATTTCGTGTAGAATATTACTGATTTTTTTTGAAAGCTGAATTTCATATTTGCTGCCTTTTTCCTTGCAGAGATTGATACAATCTTCCATATTACTTTCTATTTTCTGGGTTGTATTGAAAACGCAGCTGTCGTTAAGGTTGTATATATGCTCATAAAGCTCTGTTGACTGTAACCCGGTAAAGTGTAAAAAACTGAATGCCCAATTTTCTTCAGAAATTGGAAAGTATGTACATTTATCCATACAGTTTATGATTGCAAAGGTGTTTTTATCCAGAATATATTCCTTTTCCCTGTATATAAGCTTTCCGTTTCCTGCTGTTGTGAGGAGAATAAGAATATCCGGCCAGTTACATCTTTCGATATAAAAATCAGGATTGCATACAAAGTGCCCTGACCATTGCGGAAAATAATAAAATTTCTGGGCTGTGACAGTTGGGGTGTTTTCGTATCTTTCGTATAAAATACAACTTTCTTTTTTCATAATTTTACCTCATCAAACAAAATGCAAAATTTGTCAAACAAAACATCATTGAATGTGAATTTTAAGTATAATATTATTATATTATAAAAAAACATTTTGTCAATATTGGATAAAATGGTTTTATGTTAAATAAGTTTGGCGGTGGATTTATGGATTTGAAAAAAAGTGTTTTTATTACCGGTGCTACTCAAAATACCGGTCTTGAAGTGGCAAAGTCTTTTGCAGGAAAAGGGTATGACTTGCATATAACAAGCCGTAGTCTTGAATCTGCTGAGAAAATTGCGTATGCTTTAAAACAAGAGTATCCCGAAGTTCAGGTTTATCCGTATGCTCTTGACCTTAAAGATGTGAAGGATATATGTCGAGTGTTTTCAAAGGTTAAGGAAAACAGCGGAAAACTTGATGTGTTTGTTGCAAACGCGGCAGACCTTGCAGTTGACATAGATGTATACAACGTCACTGAGGAAAGATATGACGAAATAATGGATACAAACGTAAAGGGTAATTTTTTCTGTTGCCGTGAATCTGCTAAGCTTATGAAAGATAACGGCGGCAGTATTATTCTTATAAGCTCCGTTCAAAGTAAGGGCGCTGTCGAGGGCAGAACGGTTTACAGTATGTCAAAAGCGGCACTTAATATGGTGGGCAAGACTCTTGCTTTTGACCTTGCACCTTATAATATAAGGGTGAATACAGTTATTGCAGGTGCTGTACATACTCACCGTTGGGATGCTCTTGATGAGGATTTTGCAAATGCTCGCAGAAAGGCATATCCACTTAAAAGAGAAGTTGATATATCTGACATTGTAAATGGTGTTTTGTATTTTGCAGGTGATAAGTCGAAAATGGTAACAGGGACGGAACTTGTAATTGATGCAGGTGTTATGGTACCACTTCTTACATATAAAGACAGAAAATACTTCGAAAGGGAGTTTGAATAAAATGAAAATTACGGATATTAAAACATATATAATGGATGCATACAGAACAAACTGGACTTTTATAAAGGTTGAAACTGATGAAGGTATTTACGGTTGGGGTGAGGCATCACTCGGTACTCAGGAAATGGCGCTTTCCGGTTGTGTTGAAGATCTTAAAAGATTAATCGTAGGAAGAAACCCTATGGAAATTGAAAAAATGGTTTTTGAAGTTTACCGTGATATATATTGGAAAGGAGGACCTGTTTTAATGTCTGCCATAAGCGGTATTGAAATGGCTTGTTGGGACATTATGGGTAAGTATTATAATGCTCCCGTATATGCACTTTTGGGCGGTAAAATCCGTAACAAAGTTAAAATGTATGCAAACTCATGGTTTGTAGGTGCTAAAACTCCCGATGAATTTGCCGCAAAGGCAAAGGAAACCGTTGCACTTGGAGTAAAAGCTCTAAAATGGGATCCGTTTGGCAGTTCTCACATGACTATTGAAAACGAAGTTCTTATCAAGGCTGAAAATATAGTGGGTGCGGTAAGGGAAGCCGTAGGTCCGAATGTTGACCTTTTGATAGAATGTCACGGAAGATTTAATCCTTATACGGCGGTTAAAATTTCCAAGCGGCTGGAACAGTTTAATATCTTCCTTATGGAAGAACCCTGTCCTCCTGACAATCTTCAGGCAATTGCAGAAGTCAAGAAAAATTCAAACGTTCCGATTTCTGCAGGTGAAAGAGTATATTCCATATACGGATTTGAGGATTTGTTTGCAAAAAATGCAGTAGATATTGCACAGCCTGATATTTTCCATGCAGGTGGTATTTTTGAAAGTAAAAAGATTGCGGCAATGGCGCAGGCTAAACACATTCCTGTATCATTCCACAATCCAAGTGGTCCTATATCAAATGCGGCTATACTTCAGCTTGCAGCTACTGTACCTAATTTCTTAATTCACGAAATTATGCTTACAGACGGCAGTTTCAGAAAACGTGTTACAAATGAAAAAGTTGTATTTGAAGACGGCTTTATTAAAATTAATGACTGCGTTGGTCTTGGTATTGAAATAAATGAGGATGTAATTGAGGAATATCCTTACAAGCCTCGTAATTTAAGACATTACAATAATGCTCTTACGAACATCAGACCACTTGATGACAACAATTACTATTTTGAAGGAATAGGCAATAAAAATGATTAACATTATCAAAAAACAGGGATTTATAGCAATTTTAAGACATCTGCCTCTCGAAAAGGCGGAAAAAACCGTAAAGGCACTTTATGACGGTGGTATAAGGATTTTTGAAGTAACATATAACCCGTCAAGTGACGATACAATAGATAAGGTAAATAAAACTTTTGACATTATAAAAAAGCTGGGTGATGATATTTCACTTTGTGCAGGTACGGTGGTGAAAGAAGAATTTGTATATGCCGCAAAAGAGGCTGGTGCAAAATGCATCGTTTCACCAAATAGTGATGAAAAGATTATTAAACTTACAAAGAAATTGGGACTAATTTCAATTCCCGGTGCCTTTACACCCACAGAAATTATGAATGCTTATAATTGGGGAGCGGATATTGTAAAAATATTCCCTATTCTGCCTGACAATATCGCTTATCTTAAAACGGTTATTTCTCCTCTTTCGCACATTCCGTTTATAACAACAGGCGGTGTAAGACTTGACAACGCAAAAGACTTTTTGGATTGTGGCGCTGTTGCAGTTGCGGCAGGTGCAACCCTTGTTACTCCTGACTGTCTGAAAAATGACGACTATGAGGGAATCATGAAAAAAGCAATGGAATTTACCAGAATTTGCAAGGGATAATCACGTGTTCTCTTTGCAGGTTATATGTTAAAATAAAGTTAGAAAATACGGGAGGTATTGATTATGAAAAAAATACTTATTTCTCTTATACTGGTCGTTATGCTTATTATGCAAATACCATGTGTGTTTGCATATGAGTATACACCTTATGTGGGTGACGGCGTTATTTCAGTAACACCTGTTAAGGTGATTTATGAAAAAGAGGTATCAGAGTCCTCTTTTGAAGAAGTTGATGATATTACAGATGCAACGGCAGTAACGGCATCATGTAATGTTAAAACAGGATCTGAATATGACGGTTCTGAACTTAAAGTGAGCCTTGTTGTAGTCGGATACAAAGGTAAATTTTTAAGAAGTTTTAACTCGGAGTCTGTGACTTTTGCTTCTTCGGATGAGGGAGTAAAGAAGCTTACAACACAGCTTGACATAGGAAATAAGGATATCGACGGTGTAAAAGTATATCTTTGGGACAGTGTAGAAAATGCAAAGCCTATATTCAACAAAGGGGTTCCTGGAAGTAATGATAATACCATTGATGGAATTATCATAGGCGGTGAAGTTGTAGAAATAGACCCTGATACTAAAACGGGTGCTGTGGAGGTTAATGCAGGTTATGTTGAATGGCCTGATGTTGTGGTATTGACAAACAACAGTTCCGCAGATGTAAAGGTAGAACTTAAGGGAGTGTTCCCTTTAAGCAAGCCACTACATACAATACTTGAATCCAATGTTGGAGTAATGGGTGAATCTGAAACTGCAGTAGCAACAATTACTGTTGGTGACGAGGTGTATACAGTAGAGGTTACGCAGGCAGTTCCACAGATTACTAACGTTATGTTCCGTAAGTATAAGGCTAATATGGCTACAACATCTGAGGAATATTATACAGATAAACAGCTTAAAATCCAGTACGATGTACAAAATCCTGTATGGACAGATGCATTCCCCGGTCCTGATGTTGAAGATTCAACTTTGAGATCTCAGGATTATTATAAGACAATAAACACACTTGAAAATGTTTCATGGGCGTATTCTGATACTTTGGGAAATAACAGTCAAAATGCAATGTTCTTTGATAATATTGCACCTGAAATTTTAGGTTCACAGTATTTTGCAACCCCATGGGTAAATACAACTAATGCATCCACAGTCGACGATGCTTTCAAATTTACAATAGACCGCAGTGCACGTGTTTATATGGCATATCGAGACGGAACATCACTTCTTGATTCTTCATGGAAACGAGTATATAACAATATGTATCCGTCAAATAACTCAATGTACGGAAGAATGTTCTATGAAATGCGTATAAATCCAACTGCTACAACACATACATATCAGGTTGCTTACGGTAATATGGTTTTCGCCAAAGATTTTTATGTGGAACCCGGTGAAACATTGGACATTTCACTTCCTGCAGGTAAGAATACGCCAAAAATATTCCTTAAGTACCTTGACACAGAATTTGTAACAAATGCTTCATATACAGCAGCCGGCTCAAAGAAAACTGCTGCAACATATTATCTTGCACAGCCTAACTTAAGAGATGAAGAACTTATGACGGACAGGTATCAGCTTTACACGTCAAACAGTTCTACAACAGTTCCGCTTTTCAAAGGAACAGGTAATATACTTAATGCTACATCAACATTCTTTGAAACAGATAAAAGACAATTTGCACTTGTTACAGTTCCTGACGAACTTGTTGGTGCAACAGCATTCAGAACACCATATACTTTGTCAGGTACGGTAAAATATGAATTTGACATCAGTCAGTCTGCAAGAGTTTATGTATTTACAAATGCAGGTAATGAAACGGGAAATACAGATGTTGACACAATAAAGGCATCACTTGGTGATGATTGGAACAATACAGATTTTGAAGGCGATGTTGCAATAGGTTACAGAGTTGATGACAACAATGTTTATGACGGTATTACAAATGAATCAAGCTTCTACCGTGACTATATTGTACAGCCTGATGATGGTGGAAAAGTTTCGATAACACTTGATAACATTACAGGCGATACAAGAGTAATCATTGTGGTAGATCAGTTGGAAGAATGAGTATACCTGAATGGATTCTTAAATTCCATGTTAAGGAGGAAACAAAATGAAAAAATTATATAAAATAATTTCCTTACTCCTTGTCTTTTCGTTTGTTTTAGGCACAGTAAACTTTGTTTTGGCAGATAATACTGTTACAGCTGAAAAAGAAAAAATTGTGGTAAACGGCACAACTTATTTTGAGGCAGAATCGGGAACAGCATATGCTCCTATGCAGTTGTATAAAGATTCCACAGTTTCAGGTGGATATTACATGATGCCTGCTGAGGATGCTTCAATTGGTTCATCTCCTCAACGTAATTATGCTCATCTTGTTTATGACATAACAGTACCTGAAGATGACGCATATTATGTGTGGATGCGTGTACGTTCAAACAGTCATGCAAAATATTACACATGCTTTGATGACGGTGTTTACAGAAAACAAAATTCTTTTGATGACGTAGCATATAAAGACGAGTGGATGTGGGTATGTGATGACAAATACTGGCTTACGGAAGGGGACCATCAGTTTAAAATAAGATATTATTCTGATGTTATGCAATATGACGCTTTTTACATAACGAATGACTATACCTTTGTTCCCGAAGGTGGTGTACCTTCTATTGTAGATCCTAACGAAATATATACTAGAGATGAAAACGGTAATATAGAAAATCTATACTACGCTTTGCCGAATATCTTGCCTCCGGATGAACATCCGAGACTTTTGTTCAGAAAAAGTGATATTGAGGAAATAAAGAAAAATCTTACACATGAACAGAATGTTGCCGCATATAATGCCTTGCTTTCAAAGGCGGCGTATAAAACGGACGGCAAATTACCCGAACTTAAATACGGCCAGGCAAGTAATATCAATATGAATATTGCACTTATGATAGAATCAAATGCCTTTTTGTATCAGATTACAGGTGATAAATCATATGGTGAAAAGGCAATAAAGGTTGCAAGGAATTACATGGAAAGCTGTATGATTGACAAGGCAAATGCTACTTCGACAGGACGTACAATTATGCAAGCTGTATGGTCTACGGCACTTTGTTATGACTGGTGCTATGACCTTTTAACAGAGGATGATAAGGAATTTTTACTTTTCCATATGCTTTATAACACAAGGTATTCGGAACCTTCATATCCTCCTGTTAAATACGAAGTTCCGAGTAATTCACAAATACAGGGACACATTATGGAATTCCAGCTTCTCGGCGGAATGATGGCGGTTGCAGTTGCAACATATGATGAAGCACCTGACTATTACAACGTAGTTGCAGGAAGAATTCAACAACACCTGATTCCTACTGTAAACAGACTAAACGAAAGTACTTATTATGAAGACGGCTCTGCATACGGTATGTACCGTCATTACTATCAGGTACTTAATAACTATATTTTCAAAGGTATGGGATTTGAAAATGCGTATTATGAAGAGGGATTATCACTTTTAGGATATTTCTATACACGCCAGCCTGACGGTGAGCTTATTGCAGAGGGCGACGAGTATAATTATCATAAGACGGGATATATAGGTTCTGATAATTATATTTTCTTCCTGCTTGGTAATATGCTTGAAAATTCATATTTGAAAACAGAATATTACCGTGCAAACAGAAAAGACGATATGACCACAAACCTTCCGGGACATATTACTCCCGCAATGTGGCTTATTATAAATGATGTTGATGTTGAATGTGACAAAAGCTTCAGAAACTTCCCGCTTACAACATATACAGGGGCTGACAATGCTCATATGTTTGCAAGAACAAGCTGGGACGAAGGCTTTGATTCCAATGCGGTTATATGTACCATGAATCTTAAAAACAGATTTTCCATGGGACACCAGCACAAGGATTCGGGACATTTTAATATTTACTACAAAGGCTTGCTTGCACTTGATTCCGGTACTTATGAAGGTTCATCCTTTGTTGACAGCGACGGAAAAAGTGTTACAAGCGTAGGTTACGGAAGCCCATTCCATGTGGGTTATACAAGACAGTCCATTGCACACAACACAATGCTTGTGTATGACCCTAACGAAACAAAATCAAACCCGGCAAAAAATATTTTTTCAACTTATGACGGAGGACAGAATCTTCCGGTTAAGGCACCTTGGAATATCACTCATATAAAAGATTATGACAGTGAAGCGGCAATAGTCGGTGAAACACTTTCATATAACTGGGGTCCTGACCTTCAAAAGCCTGTTTACAGCTATATGAAGGGTGATATTACAAAAGCTTATTCAGATAAGGTTGAAGAGTATCAGCGTTCATTTGTGTTCTTTAATTTTGAGGATGAAACATATCCCGCAGCATTGATTGTTTTTGATGCTATACGTTCATCTTCACCTACTTTTAAAAAGACATGGCTTTTACAGACCGAAGAAGAGCCTGAAATAGATGGAAACACAACTATTGTGACAAGAGATACAATAGACTATACAGGCAGAATTGTAAACCAGACATTGATGCCTACAACAGGGGTTACAATTAATAAAATCGGCGAGGACTTTGACGGAATAAATACTTATTGGGTTAATGGAATAAAGTATGAAATGAAACCAAAGTCAGAAACAGCAGAGGTCGGTAACTGGAGAGTGGAAATTTCTCCTAAAAAGGCGGAAAAACAAAGCTATTTCCTGAACGTACTTCAAATTGGTGACAACAGTGAATATATAACACCTCTTCAGGCAAAGCTTGTTGAAGAAACAGATGTTTACGTCGGTGTTGAAATTAAAGGTCATGTGGCATACCTTAGAAAAGACGGTATGTCAAAGGGTAAAACATTTACCATTAATCCGGGCAAATCAGATGCGGAAAGATTTTTTGCAATCACAGGTCTTGCTGAAGGAAAATGGACTGTTTATGATGAAAACGGAAAGCAGATTGCACAGGAATATGCATACAAAATGCACGATTCAATTTCATTTAAAGCAAAGGGTGATAAATTCACTTTGAAATATACTCCTGTAACAGGACTTGTTGCACCTGATTATTCAGTTTACGGACTTGCAACAGATGATGAAAAGGGTATAGACGTTATAATTGACGGTTGCTACGAGACATTTAGGGAAGAATGGATTTATAAGGATGACACCGTATATGCTCCATTATCCGAAACGATGATGAAATTCGATATAGGTACATATACCGTAAGCAATACATACTTAGAGGTGGATACGGATACAGTAAAACATAAGTTTGTTGTAGGCACTGACGGTGTTATAAATGTTGACGGAGTGTTGTATGCACCTATTGACCTTTTAGAAAAAGTTTTCAGCTGTAAAATTGAATATAATAAAATTTCATCAATAGTCAGCATAACTTACGGAAACAGAGAGCGTGACAGAGTTAAGATACACAGATATGATGACCCTGATATTGTAAATATTGCCACGATGTATGCAGAAGGTAATTTGTCTGCACCAACAACAAATGCACTCGATAACGACAAGGCAACTTATTCATGTATAATCGATGAAGGTTCATTTGTTGTGGTACTTAGTGAAGAATCCACAATCTCTAAGATTGGTCTTTTCTGGTACAACGGATCAAAACGTAATGAGTTCTTTGACCTTTATGTGTCGCCAGACGGTGATAACTGGACAGAAGTCTTCAAAGGACAGTCCGACGGTGTAACGGATGGTTTTGAATATGTAGATGTATCTTCAACAGATAAATACAAATATATTAGAATTGATGTTCACAACAATACAGGAGGAACATATAACTCGCTTACTGAAATAAAGGTTTATAGGGGAGATTCAAAATGAAGAAAATAATTTCAATATTTACGGTAACATGCATGTTGATTGCTATGTTTGTACCTTTTGTTTCAGCAGCTTCCGATAATGTTGAAATAATAACGGTTACATATACTTCAACAGGTGATGAATTTATTTTGACTGTAAAAGGTGTAACAACACCTAAAAAGAATGTTTCTTTGACGGTTAAAAATGTAAATTCTGAAATCCGCGCACTTGAACAGGTAAGAGCAGGTGATGACGGTTCATTCGTGTATGAAATAGGAGTTGAAATAACGGAGGATAAGGGTTTGGTAGCAGACCCTGCCCTTCCGATTGTATACACATTGCATGCACGTAATTACAGGAATGCTACTGATTCTTATGTTGTGCCTTTGTACTCCAATGAGGCAAAGCAGAGAATTGTAGATAAATTCAACGATGCAACTACAATAGAAACAATGACTGACTGCATTGATAGCTACAATGAAATATTCGGCTTTAATATGGCATATTATCAGGGTAATGAAGATGCGATTGCCAATAACTTGATTGAGGCAAAAAATGCAGAAAAGTTAACACTTGATAATATATCAAAAAGCTTTGATAAAGCTGTAGTGGTAACAAAATTGTTTGTTTCTGATGCAGGTGCAGACAGAACAGAAATAATAGAGCATACTGTATACGGTACAATGCTTGAATTTAACATAGGTTTTGACGGTGCAGATTCTCTGTATCCTGAATATAAGACAATGACTGACGCGGAAAAGAAAACGGTAAACTCAGTTGTTTTTGCGGAAGATAACAAGAAGTTTGACTTTGTTGAATTAAAAGAAGAATTCTTTATGGCTGTTACAGGAAAGAAATTTATAGATAACAAGGAAGACTATACTGTAATTTACGAATTTTTAAAGAGCCATAACGATTGGTTCAAACTTGAAAATCTTGAAGATTTGAAAAGTACTGAAATCGCTGAAATTCTTTCCGGAATTTTAGATGAAGAATTTCCTGACAATAAAGCTGATTTCGTGAAGTTGTATGACAAGTATTATGAAGATGCTACTGAAGATGGTGAACCTGTTAAAAAACCTGTTACAGACGGCAGTGGCGGTTCAAGTGGTGGCTCCGGCGGTGGCGGAGGTGGTATGATTTCTTCCGGAACGGGTGAAATCGGATACGAACCGAAACCTGAGATAAAGCCTGAAAACAAGCCTGAACAGACATTGTCATTTGACGATATGAATGGCTATGAATGGGCAAATGATGCTGTTTTATACCTTGCAGGTAAGGGCATTGTAAACGGTAAGGCTGAAGGCGAATTCGCACCTTCGGATAACATAACAAGAGAAGAATTTGCAAAAATTCTTGTATTGGCTTACGGACTGTATGATGAAAATGCGGAATGTGAATTTAAAGATGCAGAAAACAGATGGTCATACAAATATGTTGCAAGTCTTTATAAATACGGTGTCGTTCAGGGATATCCTGACGGAAACTTTGGAGTAAATAATTTGATTTCAAGAGAAGATATGGCAGTTATGCTATACAGAATTCTTCTTAACAAATTGGAAATAGACCATGAAGTTCCTATGGACAAAACTTTTAAGGACAAAGAGAGTATTTCGGAATATGCCCTTAATTCCGTACTTATGCTAAGTGCAAACGGAGTTATATCAGGTGATGATACAGGCAATTTCAATCCTAAAAAGGGTGCTACAAGAGCTGAAGCTTGTCAGATGATTTACAATTCAATTGCCGGGGAAGGAGGAAGTAAATAATGAAAAAAAGAATATTATCCTTTCTTATGGTGCTTACTCTTTTAATCGGTTGTATGACCTTTACAGCTAATGCGGATTCTGAAATTTACGGGGTGGAGGCGCTTGCACATCTGCAAAACCTTGGTATCTTTTCTCCTACTCTTGAAGCAGATGACGTAATGACAAGAGGAGAGTTTGCAAACTCTGTATATAAAATGGTAGGGAAAAAAATTGTATATGATGCAAATTTTGTGTTCTACGATGTAGGTGATGCACATCCTTATGCTGCGGCAATAAATTATTGTGCGCAAAACGGTTATATGACAGGTGATGCAGGTTTTTTCAGACCTGATGATTCCATAACATATATAGAAGGCATGACTGTAATTGCAAGAGTGCTTAACTATACAGAATATGCAAGAAATAACGGTGATTATACTCTTGGATATTACACTACTGCAAAAAACATCGGTCTTTTGAAAAACACAGGTATTACATCCTCAAACGACCCTATGTTGGTTGGAAATGCTGCAGCAATGTTTTACAATGCTTTAAGATGTAATGCCAGCAAATTGGTTTCAATAAATTCTTTCTACCACCAGTATGTGGATTCAAACAAGGTTTTTGCATATGAAGCATTGGGACTTAACTATGCAAAGGGTGTTATGACGTCTAACGGCGACTGTGATATAACCGATAAGGGGAATACAGGTAAAAATACAATTATAGTTGACAATGTACAGTATAATTCAAAACTTCTTGACAGTTCATATAAATTCTATCTCGGTCAGGAAGTAAGCCTGTTTTACGATGTTGACGGAAATGTTGTGAGTATAGCTCCCACAGGTACAAGCAGTGTTATAAACTTTACAAAAAGAGATTTTTCATCCAAAATCGGCGACACTGTAAAGTATTATGTAGACGATAACGATTATAAGGCGAATCTTTCAAAGACTCCTACATATCTTAAAAACGGTGAAACCGTGGTAGACTTTAAGGCAACGGGCTTTTCAAATGCTGAATTTGCGGATATGACACTTATCGACAGTAATGCTGATGAAGAATATGATTATGTATTTGTAAATATTTATGATACATTTGTTGTAAACTCCATAAGTTCAGATTATCTTGTTTCATCTGTGAACAATACATATAAGGTTGATTTGAGTGAGGAAAACGGAAAGAAAACATATGTTTTTGATAACAGCGGTGTATTGAAATCTCCTGAATACATATACAAGGATTATGTAGTAAGCGTTATGGAAACCGACGAATTTGTATATGTTGTTTATACAAATTCAAAAGTAAGCGGTACAGTAACTGAAAAAGACGAATATACAGTATCTATTGACCAAATGGAAATAGATGTACCAAACGGAACAAAGGATTATTTTAAGGATATATCTTATGGCGACACAGTGACAGTATACTTCGACTTTGCAGGTAGGGCGGTTTATGTAATAGACGGCTATGTAAGTGATATTAAAGAACCTCTCGGATTTCTTGTCGATGCACACCTTAAATCAGGATTTGATAAAAAAGTTCAGATTAAAATGCTTACAAGTGCAGGAAACATAGAAGTTTTGGAACTTGGTGACAGATTCCGTGTTGGCGGAAAACTTTATAAACGTTCTGACATGACAGATGTTTCATTATTTATGAAAGATGGCAATGTTAATAATACTGTTGTTATGTATAATACCGATGATAACGGAAAGCTTGTTTCCATTACCTTTCCGAAATCATCTCTTAACTATAACGAAGACGGCTTTATAAAGTCTGCATCAAGAGAAAAAGCACAGATTTTATCTAATGGTATGCTTACACTTAGTACAAAAAAGGATGACGGAACATATTTCTCGGGATATGAATTTATAAATGCAAATACATTAATATTCCTTGTTCCTGAAAATATGGATGATGAAGAAGCATTTGGAGTAACAGCAAAAAGCTATTTGCCTCTTTCAAACTCTATGACATGGGATGTATTCCATTTGAGTAAGTATAACGGTTATGCAGATGCTGCAGTTATTTACGGTGAATATGCTAACACAAGCTATGACTCGTCCATGACTGTTGTGTTGTCAGTAGGAAAGGCTTACGATGCCAATGGTAACGAGGTTACCGCTATAAAAGGTTATACAGATAACAATGAAAAAATGTATTATGCACCTGATGGTGTAAAGTTCAGTGAATATAAATTTGACGATCTTGGCAACAAGGCTGCTGTGACTTTTGATGCCGCTAATGTAAAACCCGGTGACCTTGTTCGTCTGGGTACTGATAAAAACGGAAATGTTCGCCAGGGTGAGAGAATTTATGAATATAATGCAATAAAGCATGCATTTAAAGGCTCTGCAAAGCAACAGCTTTATGCATCAGGTTCATTGTTTATCACAAGCGGTTATGTGGCATTTAACGATGGGGCAATATTCAGAGTTTCAGACAATAAGGATTCTGCAATGACACTTGATGGTGATATTTTCAAAACTCAGGGGCTATTGTTCGGAAGTGCTAAGATTTACTTCGTAACTGATAGCAAACGCGGTGTAGAAGTTAATATCGGTTCAATAGATGATGTTGAAATCGGCGATTATGTTGTTTGTCAGGCAAGAACAGGTGTTACAAGATATATCGTGGTTTTTAAAGATAAGCAATAATCTTAAGATTATGTCGGGATTGTATTTCTAACCCCCTATGTAATACTTTAATTCCCGACATAATCAATTCTGTTTAAATATAAAGGAGTGTTTAAAAATGAAAAAAGTTATTTCATTATTGACTGTATTCAGTATAATGTTGACGTTGGTTGCAACTGTTGGCATAACATCTGTTTCAGCGGCAACCACTAATCTTTATGATTGGGACTATTATAATAAAGAAGACGGCAAGCTATACTCGTCGCTAAGTGAAGACGGCAAGTACGGCGGCAAGGAATTTCATGTCAATGAAAATTATGTAGAAACGTCAACCGTTACTCATTATGATAAAATGGAAAATGTAAGTGACGATCCGTTTTTAAATATTATAAGTGAAAGTTTTTTGTGTAACTATAACACAGCTGTAGATGTGACAAAGCCTGTTATTAATTTCAGCTTTAAAATGTATATTCCCACTGCTGACTTGAAAAATGTAAGACAAGTGAATTTGTCATTGGCAAAAAGGGATGCTGACGGAAATTATACAAATAATACATACGGTACAGTATACCTTACAATGACAAGCTCATCAGGTAATGCATACGGCGGTGCAAGTGGCAATGCTACCAATATCTACAGAAAATCAACGGCTGTTACAGGTGATAAATGGCATCAGATGAACATCCGCGTGTACACACATGAAGAGGGCAAAATTACATTTGCAATGTATATGGACGGTATGTTGTTCATTGTATGTGAATCAGCAGCTTCTGATATAAGATTTGACGATATCGGTGTAAGACAACTTTTCTTTAAAACAACTGCAAATACATATATTAAAGACATGAGCCTTGCAACAGAATATTATGACACAACACTTGTACCTGACGCTGATGTGCTGCATTACTCTAATGTAGATTTTAACACACCGCACACAATTTTGAGTACAAATGGGTTTCAATCAACAGATAACGGTACAGCAAAGGTTGTTTATCAGACATCTTCTCAGACAACAAAGCCACACTATTATACCGGCAGTGTTTATCAGAATATGGCTTACGAAAATGAAGATGGTGCAATGAAGATTACTTTAACACCTTCGGATACCGTTAATGCTACTCATGCAACAATTCAGAACTTCCAGAAAAATCTTACAACATATTTCCCTGCAGACACCACAAAATTTATGCAGATGTCGTATGATGTAAAGGTTGTATCAGGCTCTGAAAGTGCTACAAGAAGCCAGATATGGAGATTGGGCAATAATACTGCTGCTAACTCATCTGTTTATGCTATCGGTTCAAAAATGGTTGATAAGAAAATCTGTTTCTATCAGGAAGGTACATATCTGGGTACAGATACAAGAAAATCTATTACATTGGATGTAGAGTCTGACAAATGGTACAGAATCATCAAGCTTTTGAAAATTACAAACAGCGGTACAAATTATCTGATTACTACAGAAGGTTTTGTAATAGATTTGGAAACAGATACTTCATACAAGATTTATGAATCTTATACCGAAGTACCAAAGGCTACTGTTGTTGAAGAAGCAATTACAGATGGTATAAAGTTAACACAGGCACGTACAGACATTACAACATTAGCGGATACAGAAAAGAAATCTGTTGTAACATATTACGATAACATTGTGTCAAGAATATGGGATACTGATTTTTCAACATATTATTCTAATATGAATGACCTTATCGACCCTATAACACTAACTGTTAACAACAAGGCTGTAACAGCAAAGGGTCTTGTGCTTAACGGAAACGGTACACAGAAGGTAGTTATTGCAGGCTACAACGCTAACGGTAAGCTTGTAAAAATGGCAATAAGCGACGATAGTGCAACAATTGATGCAACAAAAGGAACAGTAGAATTTACATATGACTTTGCAGATTATACTGATGTAAAAACTGTAAAAGCATTTATGTTTGACGGTATTACAACTGCTAAGCCACTTGGACGTCATGCAGTTACAGAATTGAAATAACATATAGTAAATCGGGCTGTCGGTTTAATCGACAGCCCTATACTGCGTAATAAATTAGCTTTATAGGGAGTGTTTTGAATGTATAAGATTAAAAATGGCGTTTTACATCAAAACGGCAAAAAAATATTTGCATTGGGTGAATCATATTATCCTTCTTTTCACCATGCAAAATATCCTGTTCCGCCCGAGGGTGACAGAATAGGTGAGATGAAAAAAGACCTTAAAATGATGAGCGAAATGGGCTTTAACCATGTTCGCTTTGCGGCAATAGGTATTACTAAACTTGACGAAAACGGAAAGCTTATAATAGACACGCCTTTTGTAGACGCTATGATTGAAGAGGCGGACAAAAACAACATGTCTGTTTCAATACGTCTTCAGGGCTTTGCTGTAAACCTGCGTGATTTTAAAGATGTTCTCATGATTGACAACAACGGTACTGTTCAGGATACAACAGTATGGCTTGATTTCATACAGACAACAATGTGCCACGAGGGTATTTTGGAAGATAATGTTACCCATGCAAAGGGCTTGGCGGCACATTACGATAAATTTGAAAATATGGTTGGCTTCCAGATTTATAATGAGCCTCATTATCCCGGAAGTACAATTTTTGACTATAATCCAACAACAATAAATGCATACCGTAAATGGTTGGTAAAATACGGTATAATGACTGAAAAAGAGGCGGAAAACTACGAACCACCACGTAAGCGTAAGGAACAGTCTGCAAGAATGTGGGCACTTTGGCGTTTATTCGCACGTGACTGCTTGACAGATTTTCTTGCCAATGCTTCGAAGGGCTCTAAAATGGGTTCGGATTTACCTACATTCACTTGTCTTACATCATGTCCTGTAAGCGGGGACAATGTATTCCGCGGTGTAGACTTTTTCGGTGATGCCCGTACCATGGATTTAGTTGGTTACACTTGTTATATTCACGGTATAGGTATAGATTATTATTCCATGGGATTTTTAACGGATATGGCTACAAGTGCGGCAAATTCCGAGGATAAGGAATGCTGGTGCGTGGAGCTTGACAGCAGAACATATATTCCATTGCATATCTTTAACCGTAATACTTATGCAACAATCGGTGCAGGCGTAAAGGGTATTGTATATTACCAGTGGAGAGGTGACTATCCTTCCGAGGCTACACCTATTCCTAACGGATGCGGACTTGTAAACTATGACGGTTCAAAGACCAAAAATTTTGAAAATGCAGGCAGAATGATTGCGTTTATTAATAAGATGTCAGACTTTCTTGTGGATGCAAAGAGACCAAATGACGGCATCGGCATTTTTCATTCTGACTATGCAAATTTTCTTTGCGACGCTCTGGAAAATGATGATGAAACAAGAAGAGATATTTTACGTAATTCATACCTTACAAAATACTTTAATGTGTACAGAGAACTTCGTCAGGCAGGTTACACAGTAACAGTTGCCGATGCAGTTGCTCTTAAAAACAATAAATTGGGAATCAAAACACTTTTCCTTCCTCAAAGACATTTGCTTTCAGACGAGGAAACTAAAATAATTGAAGAATTTATTGCAAAAGGCGGTAATGTTTATTACCTTACAACACTCGGTTCAAATCACTCCGGTGACGGTTACAGACATTATAATAAGGAAGAGTGTGTATACAATCCTCTTTACAGAATGGACGACCTTGCATATATTATGGATGAAAAGCCTGTTGCAAAGGTTGACAATTCATTGGTAGGCTTGCAGATTCTTGAAAATAAGGACAACAAGCTTTTTATACTCACAAATATTGCTGTTGAAAAGGATACTGTTGAGGTTAACATAAACTGCAATTGTGATGTTAAGAAGGCTACTTTGTATTCAACACTTGAAACACGTAAGCTTGAAGTTAAAGACGGTAAGATTATCGTTGGAGAAATTAAAGATGGTGCGATAATCGTCGCGGAATAAGGGAGATTCTAAGTTATGGAAAATAAATATTGTTTTTTGAATATTGATAAACATAAAAAGCTTTATTCCATGGAAACAGGAAAAATATCACCTTTTGAAGCGGGTATTCCACTGCTTGATATTTCCGACAACACTATTCAGGAAATTTACTATTTCCGTTGGCACAACTATTTCAGACACGTAAAGGAAACTCCTGTAGGTTATGTAATAACTGAATTTTTACCCCCTGTACCTTGGGCGGGAAAATATAATACAATAAACTGTCCTGCAGGTCATCATTTTTACGAGGGCAGATGGATACATGATTCAAAGTATTTAACGGATTATGCAAAATTCTGGGTTTCCGAAGATGGAGATCCACGCCGTTACAGCTTCTGGATTGCAAATTCCGTAATGGAATTTTGCCGTGTTAAGGGCGATTATGAGCTTGCAAAGGAAATGTATGAGGATTTAAAACGAATTTATTCCGAATGGGAAAGCGACCACTTAATGGAAAACGGATTGTTCTACCAGATAGACGACCGTGACGGCATGGAATATTCCGCAGGTGGAAGCGGAAACCGTCCTACAATCAATTCATATATGTATGCGGATGCAGTTGCGATTTCAAAGATTGCCAAAATGCTTGGCAAAGATGAGGAAGCAAAGATTTATGAAAATAAATCAATGGTTTTGAAAGAGAAGATAAACACAATGCTATGGGATGCTGATGCGGAATTTTTCAAAACTCTTGCGGAAGATAAAAACTATGAACTTGCGGACGTAAGGGAAGAAGTAGGTTTTGTTCCATGGTGCTTCAATATTCCTGATGAGAATAAATCAGTTGCATGGAAGTTTTTGAATGACGAAAATTATTTTTGGGCACCTTACGGTCCTACAACAACGGAAAGAAATTACCCCGATTTTATGAAGTGGTTTGACCATGAATGCTTGTGGAACGGTCCTTCATGGCCTTTTGCCACATCACAGACCGCTACTGCAATGGGTAATCTTCTTTGTAATTATTCTCAGAATATTATTTCAAAATCCGACTATTTTGATTTACTTAAAATGTTTGCAAATGAACATTATATCGAAAAAGACGGAGAAAGAGTACCATTTATAGATGAAAATCTTGACCCATTTACAGGTGATTGGATTGCAAAAAAACTTCTTGAGGAAATGGAAAATCCGCCGGGCGGTGCAGGCAGAGGTGAGCATTACAATCATTCCAGCTTTTGCGACCTTGTACTTAACGGGTTGGTTGGTGTACGTACACGCGACGACGATATTTTAGAGGTGAATCCATTGTTTGAAGATGATAATCTTGAGTATATGTGTGCAGACGGTATAATGTACCGAGGTCACAGCATCTGTGTAATGTGGGATAAAACAGGCAACCGATACGGCAAGGGTGCAGGATTGCGCATATATGTTGATGGTGATGAGGCGGCTTGTAAGCAATCACCCGAAAAGACAGAAATTAAATTATGAAAGGCGAAATATAATGAGCAGTAAATTTATAAAATATGAAAACAACCCTGTTTTGGGTAGCAAGGAACTTGGAACTTGCTTTGACGTTTATGTAACACGCGAAAACGGCAGATACCGTATGGATTTTTCGTGGAGGTACAAAAAGGCATTAGCTGTAACATTTAGCGATGACGGTATTAATTGGGAAGAACCGCAGATTACATTACAGAACAATCTTGAAAGTGGTTGGGAAGATGATATAAACCGTAATTGTGTGCTAAAAATCGGCGACAAGTATAAGATGTGGTACACAGGTCAGGCAAGAGGTTATAGTTTTATCGGCTATGCTGAAAGTGATGACGGTCTTCATTTTTGCCGTCCGCTTAATGAACCTGTACTTATTTCCGAAAGAGCGTGGGAAGGTTTTTCAGTAATGAACCCTTGCGTGCTTTATGAGGATGGTTTGTACAGAATGTGGTATGCTGCAGGTGAAACTTATGAACCAAACGTACTTGCATATGCGGAAAGTACAGACGGTATAAATTGGACAAAGTCAAAAATTAATCCAATCTTTGTTGCAGACAAAGAAAACATATACGAACAGGACAGAGTAGGAGGATGTCAGGTTATAAAAACCGAGGATATGGGATATTTAATGTTCTACATAGGATATGAAAATATCGACAAGGCACAGATTTGTGTTGCACGCTCCGACAACGGTATTACAGGATGGAAAAAATACGATGGTAATCCTATTGTATCACCTGATAAGGGTATGTGGGACGAAGATGCCTGCTACAAACCATCATTCTTATGGAATGAAGAAACGAAACAATGGATGCTATGGTATAATGGAAGACACAAAACTGATGAATTTATTGGTGTTGTTTTCTGTAACAAAAGAAATTTTTTTAAGTGAAAGGAATGATCATTATGATTAAATTTGAAGTTGAAAATCATAAACCCAGCTATTTGCCCGATGGTGAATGGAACCTTGTATGGTCTGATGAATTTGATGGAACAGAACTTGATACATCAAAGTGGGATATAAGACTTAATTTCTGGGGCAAACCTTTTGATGCCTATACCGACCAGGGTATCATCCTTGATGGTAAGGGTAATGTTGAGTTACACAGAACTTTAAGAAATGGACGTTACGTTTCACCGCAGTTGCAGACCGGGTCAAATTCTTTTGACATTCCTTTTGTTAAAAAGGATGAAGGCGGTCTTGTAGGAACTGCAGGAACAAATGATATATGGAAATTGGGTGAACTTTCAGAGCCTAAATTTTCTCACAGATACGGCTATTATGAATGTCGTTGCAAATTCCAAAAGTATCCTAAGGAAATGTGGAGTGCTTTTTGGCTTCAGTCTCCTTCAATCGGTACAACTTTTGACCCTGCATGGAGTGGTATAGAATCTGACATTATGGAATATTTTGAGGATGGTAAAATTACTTGTGGTAACATTATGGGTGGTTATGGTCCTCAGTTAAGACACGAAGGCAGAGTTGGAGAATATCTTCTTGAAGAAACCGAAGATGGTTATCATCGTATTGGTTTACTTTGGGATCCTGACGGCTATGTATTTTACTGTGATGGTAAAGAAATAAGCAGAGTGTCAAATGCCGTTTCACAAATACCTCAGTTTATTTTACTTACAACTGAAGTAGTTGGATATCGTCGCGGTTTACCAGATTTAGTTGATGAATTCATTGATGATGCTTTTATAGTAGACTATGTAAGAGTTTTTGACAGAAAATAACTCTATAATTTATGTATGGAAGCTATAAATTAGCTTTTCGACTTTATTTTTAATATATATGGAAGTTTTTATTATGCCAGTTATTGATATGTCTTTAAATGACTTAAGAGAGTATAAAGGAATTACACCTTGCCCTGCTGTAATTAATTTTCACTTATCTGCGATCTGTAAATTAACATACGGTGGGAAAAATTGTATTATAATAAGTATAAATCTGTTTTAGAGGGGAACAATATGAAGAATTTATCACTTAGAGATAAAATTTTACAAACTGTGGTTATAAAGGTAGATAAAGACCGCTTTGACTCACGTCAGGTTGGTGCTGCGTTCTTTTTCGGTGAAATCATAACTGAGGCTGATGAAATGGGACTTGAGGTTGCACGAAATACTCTTGCACAGTATATAGATAACGCCAACATTCCTCCACTTATAACATCGGACTTTGAAAACGGTTGCGGAAGTATGCTGAAAGGCTTAACACCACTTCCTTACCTTATGAGTCTTGGTGCGGCAAACTGTGAGGAAACTGCTTATCTTTACGGTAAGGCTACTGCTTTGGAAGCACGCTCTGTTGGTGCAAACTGGTCTTTTTCGCCGGTTTCGGACCTTAACATAAACCCAAGAAACCCACTTGTAAATGTTCGCGGTTTAACTGATGACCCTGAACTTGCAAGTCGTATTTTAAAACAGGTTGTACGGGGTATGCAGGAAAACGGTCTTGGTGCATGTGCCAAGCACTTCCCCGGTGACGGTCTTGACTACCGTGACCAGCACCTTGTTACAACAAACAATACGCTTAGTATGGAAGACTGGAAAAGGCTTTCAGGTAAGGTTTTTCAGGACCTTATTGATGACGGTGTGTATTCCATTATGGCAGGGCATATTACACTTCCTGCATACCAAAAGGAAGTTTTTGAAACCGGTATGAAGCTGCCTGCTACACTTTCACACGAGCTTATAACTGACTTGCTTAAGAATGAAATGGGCTTTAAGGGAGTTGTTGTTACAGATGCTCTTGGTATGGGAGGTTTTAACGGTTGGTACAAAACAAAGCAGATTGCGGAGGTTGAAGCCTTTAAAGCCGGCTGTGATATGATGCTGTGGCCGACGGAACAGTATGTTGACAATATGGTTGAGGCTGTTGAAAACGGCTATATTTCAATGGAAAGACTTGACGATGCAGTAGACCGTATACTTACAATGAAAGAAAAGCTCGGCTTGTTTGGTGAAGACAACCATGCAATTAAGCTTACAGAGGAAGAAAAGGCAGTTGTTAAAAAGGCACAGGTGGATACTGCTGAAAAATCCATTACACTTATAAAGGACAAGGAAGGCTTTTTCCCTCTTTCAACAAACAAGTTAAAGAAGATTGCTGTTATTCCTATTACTCATCATATACCTGCTTTTGAAGAGGCAGAACTTTTGTGCAAACGTCTTAACGAGCGAGGCTTTGAGGTTACATATTACAAAGAGGGTATAGAGGATAAGGATGTTGACAATTATGACCTTGTGCTTTATGCACTGTTTTCCAGACCTTTCAGACCAATCGGTTTTTTGGATTTCCACTCATCCGAGGCACAAAAGGTTCTGAGATCACTGCAGTGCGGTGTGGATAAGACAATGGTTGTTTCATTCGGTTCACCGTATTTCGGCAACCAGTACTTTGAACGTGCACTTACTTATGTAAATGCATATTCAATGCTTGCACCAAGCGTTGAGGCTTTTGTAAAAGCCGCTATGGGTGATATTCCGTTTACGGACTATTCACCGGTTAAACTGTAAATATTTACTTTAAATAATTAAAATATAAAAATTTCATTCCTTTTAGAAGAGGATATTGCTCAAATGCCTAGGATTGCGATTGATAAGAAAACAGTAAAAGACCTAAATGGCAACATGGAAAATTAGAACACAGAAAAAGAAGAACTTATACACATGCTGTCACAATATAAAACGGATATTGAAGCATTTGATAA
>JAZQIO010000072.1:0-21661 GCA_045541135.1 Clostridia bacterium | reverse complement strand
TTTTGGATTTTCTGTTTGTGCTCATTCTGTGGCACATACTTTCCCACGAACCAAATACGCCGTAGAGTGAGGGATTACAGTTTGTAGAAAAATTTTTGAAAAAATTGTTGGAAAATTGCACATATCATTTCCCTCTGCTGATGTGCAATTTAAGGGGCTCGCGCAAAGGGTTTGCGTATAGCCCCGACGATAATTTTAAGAAAATTTTTCGTACAAAATGTTGACTGAACGTCCCGGCGCCGATTTTTGCTTACTTTTGTCGGCGCAAAAGTAAGTCCCCCGCGGACAGCGGAATAGATACATTAACTAATAAAATTTACTGTCATTTCTACATATAAAATCATGATTACAATGTTTCCAAAAGTACCCCGCTGGAGACATAAAAAAGGATAGCAATTATATTGTAATTACTATCCTTAACAGTACACATCATATGAAGTGTCTTTTTTTCTTTAACACAAAAAATCAGCAGGGATAAAGCCCTGCTGATTTCTTCATTTTTTTAAATTTTCTTTTATCATATACAAATTTTCACTTTAAAAATACTGCGCCTGCGAAGTGGAATTTGTATATTACTGCTCGTTCATTCTGTCATATGCTGTCTGGCTGATTTCAAGGAATCTTTCAACATTCAAAGCTTTAAGTTCCTTCAAATAATCATTCCAGCCTGCATCGATATCTTTTTTACCTGTTAAGAATTCGTATCTTGCCTGTTTTACATAATTTTCTAACGGAAGCTCGATAGCTGCTCTTTCTTCAAGTTCATCAATATCATAAGTGATTTTATAAACAATATCTCCGTCTTCAGGATACTGGTCATACATAAGCTCTATAGCATCTGCCTTTGATCTTTGAGAGTCATCGTTACCTGCACCTGCTGCCAAAACAACATCTGTTGTTCTGAAGCCCGGTGTCTGGTTCTGCCAATGTGCATTTTGTAAAGAACCCCATACCAATATAGTTTCTATCTTAGCTTCATCATAACCAAGGAAGCCATAAAGAGCCTCTGTACCTGCAGGAGGTACAATCCAGTCTACTCCCGGTTCACCGAATCTTGACCAAATTGTCATATCTCTGCTACACATATAGTCACCAATTCTGAATGCAACTTCAGGATGTTCGCAATCCTTTGTTATGTAGAACTTGTTAACAGGCATTGTCTTTTTGAAAAGCACAGAAACATGATTATTCATAATCTTCATAGGTACATAATCAAGTCTTCTTGTTTTTTCTGCTGAAAGTATGGATGTACTTGTGTGTGAGAATACACCAACACGTACCTCTTTAGAATTGATAAGTGTCTTCAAAGTAGCATTATCCTGTGAAAAGCTTGTCATATCATACAGACCTTTTTCTGTAAGTCTGCGCATATATTTCAAAAATTCTTTATATTCATCTGTTGTATATGCAAATTCAAGACTGCCGTCTTTCTGAATAACAAGGTCATCTTCACCTGTCTGAACAAATGTCTGCAAAATGTCTATCATACCCTTATTTGCAGTACAGTCTACCATAGGAATTTCGTCTTTTACACCGTTGCCGTTAAGGTCGTTATCCTTACACGCCTGCAAAGTAGCTTCAAGCTCTTCCAGATTTGTAGGAACTTTCATACCCAACCGGTCAAGCCATGGTTTATAAATCCACAAAACAGTAGAAAATTCGTTCATCAAAGATTCATTGTACTGCGGAATAGTATAAATATTACCATCTGCCATTGTTATGTACTTTAATATATCAATTCCGCCGTCTTCAACTAACTTTTTAGCTTGTGGAACTAAATATTCACTTGAGTTTTCATAGTACTTGTTAAGCGGTATCAGAACACCTGCTTCACCGTATGTAGCCAGGTTTGCATCTGTAAGTGAGCTGATTAAAATATCAGGAAGGTCTTTTCCTGAGCTTAAAGTAAGATTAATCTTAGTTGTAGCATCACCCGGAGGCAAAAGTGTAAACTTAAGGTTTACGTTACCTTTTCTTTCCAATTCCAAGGTATACTTGTTTGTTTCATAATCCTCAACGTTACCGTTAGAAGCCATCATGATTTCAAGCTCAACAGGTTCTTTGCAGATATATTCTGAACCCAATGGATTTAAAACCGAATCCATCTCATATTCACCATCATACAAAGTGCTGCTCTTTTTACCGCCACAACCGGCAAGTACAGTAATTACCAGAATAATTACTATAAACATCGATAACATTTTTTTAAATTTCATAGAATCTCCTCCTATATTATTTGTTATTATAATTCTAACACAATATAATAAATTTTAAAATGACACAAATGATATAATTTTTGTACATTTTGATACAAAACTGTATATGAAGTGTACTCTAAAGGAAAGTAACCGAAATTGATTGCTGTCTTTTATTTTGTTCCGCTGTCCGCGGAGGAGACATTGAATTTTATTTTTTATATATCTCCGACGGGTTACTTTTGTAGCAAAAGTAAGTCCCCCGCGGACAGCGGAATAAATACATTAACTAATAAAAAAAGGATAGTAATTACTATCCTTAACAGTACGCTTCATATTTACGTTCCCTTTTACGGCAAAAACTCTTTTCTGTATTTATTAGGCGAAAAACCCGTTATTTTTTTAAAGGCACGGCAAAAATGATATATATCCTTAAATCCGGAAGCAATGGCAATCTCTGTAATGGAAAGGTCGTCATATTCCAAAAGCTCCTTGGCTTTTTCAATCTTTCGGATTTCCAGGTAGTGTATGGGAGCCAAGCCATATAATTTTGTAAATATTTTGCGAAAATACACTGTGCTTATACTGGATATTTTTGCAAGATCATCATTTTTTATATCACTGTCGCAGTAATGTTCCTCCATATATTCTATAGACGGCTTTATAATTTCGTAATACTTTCTTTGTTGCTTGTCCATAGAAAGAGCGATATTAAAATCCGCAAATATACTGTACATAAGTGACATTAAAATAAGATTATATGAATTTGAACGCATACTCCATGTACGACACATTTTATCAACTTTATCTATCACATTGTTTTTTTGTGTTAGATTTACTGTATGTATTTTATCGGTCAAAAAACCCGTTTCCTCCTCGAAGTTAATCAAATAACAGGAGGCATCATCATGACAATGTAGTGAATAGTCGATTCCTTTAGGTAATATTACAGCTACATCCGGTGTTTGAACAAACTCATTATCATTTTGAAAAAAAGACAACTTTCCACTTTTTATTACAACAATACCACAGTGACGGCGATTGGTTGTTTCTATTACTTCTCCCCTTGTGCGTTGCAATGCGACAGTAGAAAATATTTTATCAATTTTGATATCAGAAAAATCCATTATACCACCTTCTTTAGTAAAAAAGTTTATGCATCATTTCCCTATTTATACAATTCATAGTAAAGAGTATTCATAACCATAGCGGGCAAAATTGAATTATTACACGGACGTATGCTGCGTGCATAGAATACAGAAATCTGCTCTTTGGGGTCTGCAGAAAGGTAGCTGCCTGCCGCACCTGCCCAGCCGAATGTACCTACAGGTTCTAAAGTACCCTTTGCATTAGTCATCAATGTACGCACACCCAGACCATAGCCGTAACCGTTAACCCATTTCTTTGTATAGTCCTCTTTAAGCTGAACATCTGTAAGGTTGTTGGTACGCATTATGTCTATTGTACGCTGAGTTAAAATTCGCTCTCCTGTTTTTGGTGAAACACCACCGTTTGCAAGAACATCAACAAACTTTATGTAATCGGAAACAGACGATACAACACCGCCTCCTCCGCTTTCGTACTCACAATCTTCCTCAAATGTATATTCACACACATTGGGCACGTAGCTGAATACACCTTTTGACACACGGCACATATCCATAAGACGTGCTCTCTTTTCATCATTTATCTTTAAGCTTGTTTCTGTCATACCGCATGGTTCGTACACATTTTTCTGCATATAGTCGCCAAATTTCATACCTGACCATACTTCAATAAGACCGCCTAAAACATCATGGTTAAGACCGTACAGCCATCTTTCGCCGGGGTGGAAGTTAAGCGGTTTTTTCGCAATCGCCTTTACAACCTCAAGGGTTGGCATTTTGCCATTTGTTCTTTCACGCACTTCATTTATGCAATCCACATTGAAATTATAGTCAATACCTGATGTCATAGAAAAAATCTGACCTATGGTAACAGGTGACTTTGGCTTTACATATTCCACTCCGCCGTTTGGCTTTTGAACCTTTACAACTACATCCTTGTATTCGGGAATATATTCATAAACCGGGTCGGTAAGTCGGTAGTATCCTTTTTCAAGAAGTTGAAGTGCAGCAGTACAAGTTCCCGGCTTTGTGCAGGAAAAAATATGGTAAAGAGCATCAGGGTTAACAGGTGTTTTATTCTCGTGGTTGGAATAACCTGTCTGATAACGGAAAATTTCCTTACCCTTGTGATGAACACACATATCTATGCCCGGGTAATGTACACCCACATATCTGTCAAGCGTTGCCTTTAAATTTTCAAAACTCATAATAACTGTTCCTCCCATGAATTATTCAAATTAAAAATATTCAGAACTTACAAAGTAAGCTTCACTATCGAAAATAACTTCACTTGACCACAAGGGCAAACTTAGTTGACTTCATCAAAGATGAAATCATTATACCACAAAAACCAAACAAAAACAATACAATTTCATCAATTATTATTTATAAGCCATTGTATCATTGCCTGTATTTATTGACACAAATTGCATTTTATATTATAATTACAGTGTTAAAAACAACTATTAAAAAGGGAGATTTTTACATATGGATACTTTAAAAGCATTTGAAAAATTAGGACTTACACCAAAAGACGGCAAGCTTACTGCCGAGCAGATTACTGCCGTCAAAGGACTTGGATGCTTAAGGGACAAACGGTTTGACGATATTTTTAACGTACGTGTAATTACACGCAACGGAAAAATTACAACAGACGAACACCGTGCAGTTGCAAAAGCTGCAGACCTTTACGGTTCGGGAGAAGTGGCAATGACAAGCAGACTGACCCTTGAAATACAGGGAGTAAAATATGAAAACATCCCTTCCCTTATTTTATTTTTAAAGGAAAACGGTATGGAAACAGGCGGTACAGGTGCAAGAGTACGCCCCATCGTTTCCTGCAAGGGTACAACCTGTGTATTCGGACTTATAGACACATTTTCATTAAGCCGTAAAATACACGACCGTTTTTATGTGGGATACCACAGTGTAACACTTCCTCACAAATTCAAAATTGGTGTTGGCGGTTGCCCCAACAACTGTGTAAAGCCCGACCTTAACGACATTGGTGTTATAGGTCAGCGAATTTTCACACCTGATACAGAAAAATGCCGCGGCTGTAAAAAATGTGCTGTTGAAAGCGGTTGCCCAATGAAGGCGGCAGCTGTGGTTGACGGTAAAATAAATATAGACAAAAGCATATGCAACAACTGTGGCAGATGTAACGGAAAATGTCCTTTCGGTGTATTTGAAAATGCAAATGAGGGCTACAAGGTTTGCATAGGTGGCAGATGGGGCAAAAAGGTTGCCAGAGGTAAGGCTCTTTCAAAAATTTTCACCTCCGATGATGAGGTTCTGTCAGTTATTGAAAAGGCAATTATACTGTTCCGTGACGAAGGCATTAAGGGTGAACGCTTCGGAGATACAATAGAAAGATTAGGATTTGAATATGTTGAAAAAAAGCTTTTGGACTAATTTAATTATAATTTTACTTATTGTCCTTGTATCTGCAGGCTGTGTGCAAAAAAAAGCACCTGCAACAGATGAAAATGCAGTTAACTTTACCGATGCTTTAGGCAGAACTGTTTCGATTCCCAAAAATCCTGAGCGTGTGGCTTGTCTTATAGGAAGCTTTGCAGAAATATGGCAGCTTGCAGGTGGAACGGTTTGTGCATCTGCAGACGATGCATGGGACGATTTTGGGCTTGATATGAAGGATGCCGTAAACCTTGGAAAAACCAAAGAGCCAAACACAGAGCTTTTAATTGCAAGTAATCCCGACCTTGTGCTGGCAAGTGCCGCAACAGCCGCTGATGTGGAAATGAAAAGCACTCTTGAAGCCGCAGGCATTAACGTTGCATATTTTGATATTGAATGCTTTGACGACTACTTAAAAATGCTTGATATATGCACTTCCATTACAGGCAGACGTGATTTGTACGAAAAAAACGGGCTTGAAATCAAAAGGCAGATTGACAAAATAAAATCAGACTACAAAGCTACGGATATTCCCGAAGAAAAAAAGACTGTGTTGTTTTTAAGAGCATCTTCAGGCTACATACGTGCTAAAAACAGCGAGGGCAGTATACTTGGCGAAATGTTAAAGGAACTCGGATGTGTAAACATTGCAGATTCCGACAGCTCTTTGCTTGAAAATTTAAGTATAGAAAGTATTATAAAACAAAATCCCTACCGCATTTTTATTGTTCAGGTAGGTGACGATGAAAAAGCAGTAAGAAAAAACATTACCGAAATGATGGAGGAAAATCCTGCGTGGTATACACTTAGTGCAGTAAAGGAAAACCGACTGCACTATATGGACAAAAGGCTTTTTAATTTAAAGCCAAATGCACGCTGGAATGAAAGCTATGAAATACTCTGCGGTATTTTGCAAAAATAACAAAAAAATATTTATACTGTTTACAATAGCCGTCCTGCTGTTATTTACTGCAGCGGCTTTTGGTCTTATGTTGGGAAGTACGCAAATTAAATTTACCGACATTTTCAGTGCCCTTAAAAACGGACCTGTAAATTCTGCCGAAAAAATTATAATTTTTGTAAGGCTTCCACGTACACTTGGAAGTATATTTACAGGTGCCGCTCTTGCCGTGGCAGGGGCTGTAATTCAAAACGTACTTGCAAACCGACTTGCTTCGCCAAGCATTATAGGTGTAAATGCAGGGGCAGGGCTTGCTGTAACACTTTGCACAGTGCTTGGGCTTTACGGTGGCTGGCAGATGTCGGCATTTTCATTTTTGGGTGCATTTTTAACCGTTCTTTTAATAAGCTTCGGTGCACAAAAGCTTGGTGCATCACGTGGTACGGTTATTTTGATGGGTGTTGCCGTAAACAGTCTTTTAAACGCATTTTCAGATGCAATTATAACCTTTAACCCAAACCTTGCAGTAATGTCCACGGATTTTAAAATCGGTGACTTTTCAGCAGTTACATACCCAAAGCTTATTCCTGCAATGATAATTATTGCCATTGCACTTTTAATTACCTTTACACTTTCAAACGAGCTTGATGTACTTACACTTGGTGAAGAAAACGCCCGTGGTCTTGGAATGAATACAAAGCTTGTACGCACTGTATTTTTCATTCTTGCGGCTATGCTTTCGGGCTGTGGGGTAAGTATTGCGGGGCTTTTATCATTTGTGGGGCTAATTGTACCACACATTGTAAGAATGCTGGGTGGCAGAAAATCTGCGCATCTTCTTCCGCTTTCGGCACTTTTTGGCGGAAGCTTTGTGTGCCTTTGCGACACCGTTGCAAGAACACTTTTTGCTCCCTACGAAATTCCCGTGGGAATTATAATGGCATTTTTGGGTGCACCCTTCTTTTTCTTTATTCTTATTAAAGGCAAGGGAGGTCATAAAAATGCTTGAGCTTAAAAACATATGCTCGGGATACGGCAAAAAAGAGGTTTTAAAAAACATATCCGCAACCTTTGAAAAAGGAAAAATTACTGCTGTTACAGGTCCTAACGGCTGTGGAAAAAGCACACTTTTAAAAACGGTTATGAACATTATAACCCCAACGGCAGGTGAAGTTTTTGCAGATAAAAAACCCATAAAGGCTTTAAGCAAAACTGAAATTGCAAGGAAAATCGCCTACCTTGCACAGGGTAAAAATGTGCCTGATATGACCGCAGGTCAAACTGTATTACACGGCAGATTTCCACACCTTAATTACCCACGCCGCTACAGTGAAAATGACAGAAAAATTGCAATGTCTGCAATGGAAAAGCTAAATATCAGAGAGCTTTCGGATATGCCTATGGCTTCACTTTCAGGCGGTATGAGGCAAAATGTTTATATTGCAATGGCTCTGGCTCAGGATACGGACTGCATTTTGCTTGACGAGCCTACAACATACTTAGACGTTGCAAACCGTTTTAAGCTTATGGACATATTAAAAAGCCTTGCGGATGAAGGCAAGGGTATTGTTTGCGTGCTTCACGACCTTACACTTGCAATGGAATATTCAGACAGCGTTGTTGTAATGAATGATGGCAGAATTGTTGCACACAAAAGTCCATATGAAATATATAAAGATGATGTTATAAACAGTGTTTTTGGCATAAGGCTTAAAAGGTTTGAAGCCGAAAACGGTTTTAAATACTACTGTGAAAAACAGGTGGAGGCATAAAAATGGCAAAATACTTTCCTCTTTTTTACAATATTGAAGATAAAAAATTTATAATAATAGGTGAAAACAAAAAGGCTCTTGAAAAGGCACAAAGGCTGAAAAGCTTTAACATAAATCCGATTTTCGTTAAAACAACACTTAAAAATGAAGAAGCTTTTTTAAATGAACAAAGGCCCGACATTTTAATTGTTGCAGATGAAAGCCTTGCAGATGTAAAAAAGCTGTTTGCCCTTTGTGTTGAAAGAAAAATACCCATTAACACAGTTGACAACAAAAAATTTTGTACTTTCATTTTTCCTGCAATGGTTTGTACGGAAAATCTTACGGTAGCAATATCTACCAACGGCAAAAGTCCTGCAACAGCAGTAAAAATAAAAAAAGAAGTTGAAAAGATTATACCCTCTTCCATTGATGAAATTTCAGAACGGCTTTCGGAATTAAGAACTACCGTAAAGGATGCGGATACATACAAAGCTATTGTTGACGAGTCTTTTAAAAAGGGCAGACCTCTTACACAGGATGAAATCGAAAAATTTTTACATAAAGAAAATGAAATATGATTTATACTGTTAAGGATAGTAATACATAATTGCTATCCTTTTTATAATGTCTCCGACGGGGGTACTTTTGTTGCAAAAGTACCCCGCAGTCGGCTGTTTATTATCAATTCTTTTTACTATACTCTTCTTCAAAGATTTTACCAAGTTCAATTATAATCCCTTCTCTGATGGAAAGGAAATCTTCTGACTTAAGTCCTGTTGCTGCCAAGACCTTTGAATTATCTACTGCTCTGTCAAAAAATCTGTCGTATAATTCTGCCCAATAGTAATTATTTTCTTTGTTCTTTAACCATTCATATGTGTCAATCCATTCAAATTCTGTGCCGATCAGGTCTGTGTAAATGTCCGCAACCTCACCCCATGTAAGGTTTGGGGCAGATGAAATTGTATACGCTTCACCAAATGTCTCTTTTTTAAACAGCAGATTTGCTATTATTTTACCTGTGTTTCCTGACCAGTCAAGACCAGCAGTAAGATTTTTTGCATATGCAGGTAAGTATACCGTCTTTCCTTCCCTTGCACTTTCCAAAACAATTCTTCTGCTTGTTGTTACAATGTCAAATCTTAGCTTTGACAAAGAAATTACAGGGCGTACAATAGTCCAGTTTTTTGGTTCCTCTGCTCTTATAAAATCTTCTGCCTTTGCTTTTGAAAGTGCATAATCTTCCTCTGCCAGAAACTTTTCGTCATCTGAAACATCCAATAGTCTTGGTGCGTTTTCTGTTATGGGATGCTCCATATCTGCATACACACGGTATGATGATAAAAATATCAGATGGTCTGTATTGTCTGCCAAAAACTTATGTAAGGGTTTGTAGTCGTCGGGATTTCTGTAATGAATAAAATTCACAATACCGTCATAATGGTTTTCTTTGAACAAGTCTTTTAAAAATTCTTCTGTTGCATATGACTTATAAAACTTCAAATGTTCATTGTCTGATTCCTTGTCCTCAAGACATACAACATCAACGTCACATCCCAGTCTTAACAACTCCTTTGCGGTATATGTGCCAAGTGTTCCGCCGCCGGCTATTAATAATACCTTTTTGTTTTTATACATATTACATTCCTCCACATGCTTTTAATATTGTTTTATATAGTTCAAGCTCATAATCGTAGCTATAGGGATTTTCCTTTTCTCCACGTACCATTTCTGCAAAGCCTTTCATCATACCGTCATAGCGGTCTAATGGAATACTTGTGTCTTTTTCTCCCGGCTCATGCCATCCTTCACTTTTGCGGACACATCTTTGTGTAACCAATTTTTTGTCACCTGAAGATGATACTCCATACCATTCAAGTGGTTTTAATTCAACAGTTTTCTTTGTACCCGATACAACAAGCTGACGTCTTTCAAAACCGCCGATTTCCACAGCAGACGTTTTTGCAAAGGAAATACCGTTTTCGTATTCAAAAACCGCCATACCAAAGTCCTTTGCAGTAACGCCATCAACTCCACTGCATTTATTAAGAGGGATTATGTTTTTCGGTTTTCCCTGAATTGAGTATATCAGGTCAACCAGATGACACCCAAGGTAGAACATCATACCACCGGGAAAGTTTTCAAGCCATTGCCTTGTTTCGCTGTTGAGAGTACAATTCATCTGTGCTTCAACACTTGTTATTTCACCAAATTCACCGTTTTTAATCTGTTCCTTAATCTCCGTTACAAACGGATTATAGCGGTACATATATCCTGTATGGAACACAGTATTGTTAGCTTTAACGGTTTCAATAAGCTTTTCAAATTCAACCAAAGATACACCGCCCGGCTTTTCCATATGTATATGCTTTTTATGTTCTGCCGCCATTTGTGCATATTTGGTTAAATATATTTCCGCTGTTTCAACGGTTACAGCTTCAATTTCAGGATTGTTAAGAACTTCTTCCAACGTAAGCTCTCTGTAACCCTCAAAAACTTTAATATGGTCGGGAATCTTTTCCCTTTCATTTTCAGGCAGTACATAACCAGCAATTTCAAAAATATCATCGTTCTTTTTAAGTGAATTAAAAATCGGATTTCCATGGCTGTGTTTACTTGTGCCGATTTGTGCTATTTTAATTTTTCTCATATTTACAACCTCTCCCAATCAATTTGAGCTACTGTCGGAAAATTTCTGTCATTCACATCTTCCATAAAAATATGTATGCCAGATGAGTGTATTTCACCAAGCATACTTATCCATAAAAACACCTCACAAAGTAATTATACTCTATTGACAACTGCAAAAATATAGATTATACTGTACAAAAACACCATTATTCTGCAAAGGTGGAATAAAATGAACAAGAATACTTTAATTACAAATTACAACATAAAAAAATTCAAATTTCAAAATATACATTCGGTAGGTCACGACCAGTATTTTAACAATCCCCTTGTGGCATATATAAAAAAAGGTTATGCCAAATTCCTTTACAAGGGAAAAACCATATATGCCCATAACGGTGATCTTATTTACATTGCTTCGGGAACAAAATATGCTTCAATATGGTTTGGTTCACCCGATGTTGAATGGATTACAATAGATTTTAACTTTAAATCACAATATGATTTTTATGAGTATCCCTTCCAGATTTTAAAGAATTACCCATCTGATTTATTTGATAAAATATATGAAACATACGAAAGTTCATATTTGCTTTCAGTTTCATATTTTTATCAGCTTCTTGATGATATTTATAAAAAGCTTAAACCTGCAGACCATATATTATACACATCCGTAGAGCCTGCAATAATTTATATAGAAAACAACTATAACAAAAGCATTTCCGTAAACTATCTGGCAAAGCTTTGCAGCTGCAGTGAATCATCCCTATACAAAACATTTAAAAAAGCAACAGGTGTTACACCTGTTGCATATAAGCACAATATTATGATTCAACACGCTTTGGAGCTTCTTTCACACACAAATCATTCAATTGAAGAAATAAGCTCCCATGTGGGTTTTTCATCATCAAATTATTTCAGAACGGTATTTATCAAGCTCACCGGCAAAACTCCGAAAGAGCTCAGATAATTTTTATACATTTTATTTTAATATTGACATCGTTTCAGTTTTTTTGATACTATGTCATTGAATGAGTCGGCATCCCGTCTCCCATTGTTCATATTCTCATTCGTCTGTGGCTTTGTCAGCATACATCATTGTTTTTCCACAACTTCCGGTCTTGGTTTTTTGTTTGAATTAGAAGTTAAAAGTTCATTGGATAGATGCTCTGTTGAAAACAGTTTTGCAGAAACAAGCTTACCGTCGTTATCAATTTCAATATACGAAATACCGCAGTTTAAGTTTCGCTCTGCAAGGTAGTTTGCCATTTCCTCAACATCATCGGTTAAGCCAAGTCCTGATTTTTTGTTGAAATAACAAATTGTTCCGTAAAAGGATGCACCGTGACAAACTGCAAGCAATTCTTCCTCATCTGTTACCGTAATTTCATCCCAAAATTTTTCAAGTCTTTTTATAATCTCTTCATTGGTATCAGAATGCCTTGTCCACCATGGGTATGAAAGCACTGCATTATCAGCCACATTCGGAAATTCCGCTTTAAGTTCATCAAGTGTCATACCACTAAACTCATTTGCCGACTCATCAGAAAAAAACATTTCACGAAGGGCACTGTCGGGGTAAATACCAACACTGCAAATATCCGAAACAGCGGTTGCAGTCATCATAGTACGGCGATAAGGTGAAGAAATTATTTTACCCTTAAAGCCTGCTTTTTTAAGCTGATTACCAAGGCAAAAAGCCTGTTTTATACCAACATCACTAAGCGGAATATCACAGCGAGGAAAGTCTGCACTGCCGAAAAATTCCTTTGGGCACACCTGACCGTGACGGGTTATATAAATTTTCATTTATGCATTCCTCCATTATAATTTTTCAAGCCTACATAGCTTTTATCTTCCAAAAATATAACCGCAGGTGCGTAAAAAGCATTTGAAAAAACCTTGCCGTTTTCAGGCTTATAAAAATTGTGTGTATCCCCTGTTGGTCCGTGACCGTAAAGATAAAACTCTGCATCTCCGTCAATATCCATAACCCTATGACACAACAAAAAGGGTATACCGTAAATGTCTATAACGGTATTTGCCTGTACAATTTTACTCTTTGTTATGTTTTCAGTTATAAAGTCCTCCAAATCATTGTTACCCGGCACAATATACACCTCAATTGCATACTTTTCCATAATTTTCAAAAGCTTTGGTACTGCCTTTTTATACGGAAGAATATGGTCAGGAATTCTTCCCACCTTAAATTCGTCTGCAAGATCTCCCGTATGCACAAGTACGTCAGGTTTTATTTTTTTAATAAGTCTTTTTATATACGGATATCCCCATGTTGAAACATCGCCTATGTGCAAAAGAATTTTCCCTTTTCTGTTTTTTACACTTTCGGGAATGTGAATAGGTATTATAAAACTCAATAATTTTTTAATCAATTTTCCTTCTCCGTTCTTCACGGGCATTATCAAACACCTTTTTATCGGAAGTATAATATATTGGATTTGTAAGCATTATACATCTTTCGTCCTTATATATTTCCGCACGAACAAAATTTACCTTTTTTTCAGGCAATGCTTCTGCAAATCCGACATATTTATCTGTAAAGTTTTCTTCCTTTACAGTTATACCATTCACTTTCCACACAACCTTCATTTCACCGTTACCACCATTTACAGACAGGTTGACTTTGGCGGTTTTATCAGTAAAAACAACACTTCCCATAGGATTTTTATATTCATCCTCAAATGATATTTCAACATTTTGCAGGTGTACAGGGTCACCGGTGTAAAGGTTTCCACCTTTCATGGCTTTTACAAATTCTTCCTCACAGGGATTGTCTGCAAATATGTAACCCGCAAAGTTATTGCCGTCATACCACTTGTGAATATTGCTGTGATTGTCGCTGTCGCCGTAGCCTGTTATAAAAATTCCTGCCTCTGACAATTTATCCCAAAGTTCAAGATGGTCTTCAAGCGAAAAATTACTTCTTCCCTCAGGAAAACCTACTTCAATAAGAGATGCACCAAAGGCATTATTGGTTATAAAATTTTCTGCGACGTTTTTTATAATTTCATCATTTTTTTCTTTAAGTTCAGGATTTAAAGTAATTAAATTTTTGAACCGTTCAAAGGGATGATTAAACCCGAATATACCGCCATGTGACATAACGTGGTTTATTGCATATTCCTCTGAAACTTCATAATTCATTGCTTCGTAGTCTATAATGGGCACCTTTGTGGAAAAGCAGTTTTTGTGAGGCCCTGCCTCTGTTATTTCCGTTATAACATAAGGTGTAACACCGTATTCTTTGCCGATTTCCGTAGCAAGCTTTTGCTGTTCACGTCTGCCCTCTTCAAACTGTTTTTCACGGGTTATAAGCAAGTTTGAAAGCAACAACTGTGCACTTTTACCCTTCCTTACGGATACAGAAAAAGAAATGTTTCTTAAAACATTATCTCCTCCGCCTACCTTTTGGGCATCGCCTAATATATCAAGAGAATACTCATCGTTATTTACACTCATTTTTTTTACGGCAGTATAATCATTTTCAAGACCTTCGCTATTTCCGAAAACATATAAAACGTGAGCAAATTCAAAATCAGGTGGTCTGCGAGAAAGCTTTACATCCACACAAACTCTTATATCCTCATCTGTATCGGGCACTTTCATACCGAGATGCAAAATAATTCCTGCCAAAAGTGCGGCTTCATGTCTTTTCTGTGAAGCGGAAAATTTAAGCCGTACTGTTGACCATTGGTCGGAAGAAGATTTTGCACTAAGGCACAGCTCATTGTCATCTGTAAAATAAGCATCACAGCCCTCATCCGCTTCCTCTACGGTAAAGCCGTAAGATTTGGGGCGTAACGGGTCCGAAGACGGCTCGTTTATGAAAAGCTGTCTTTTAGAAAAATCAAATGTATCTATATGAAATTTTTTTCTGCCCATACGGCTGTCGTGGTCGGTAAAATACATATGCTTTATACCAAGTTTATTTGCGTGGTAAAAATGCCCTGCCATGCTTGCCTCACTTTCCCAGCAGGAATGCATATGCATAGGTACGGGATAATACATAAAACCAACTCCTTTATATCTATTTTACCATAATAAAAAATGTAATGCAATGAAATTGATGTAATATAGTAATGGCAGACACTTTTTAGTATCTGCCATCAAAACCGTACGTTTTAAATTATTTAAGCTTAATTGTAAGTACACCTGTATCCAGACTGTCTGATGTTGCATATACTTTCAGGTCACCTGCATCATTACCAACCTTTACGGCAACAGTTATTCTGCCTGCACGCATCCGTCGGTCTGTAATATGCGGCGGATTATGGTCTGTTATATCCGAGCCTGTACCAACAACCTTACCAAGGCTGTTTGTGCAAAATCTTACATAAGGTGCGGCATCGGGAACTTCTCTGCCCTCACCATCCACACAGTAGCAGGTTACAACAGCAATATCCTTACCGTTTGCATCGGTAATTTTATTGTCAAGCTTTAGCATAAGCTTTTCAGCCTTGCCTGTTGTTTCACGTGTATCACTGCATACAACCTTACCGCCATTACTTGCCTCAACAGTAATTTTGCCCGGCTCGTAAGGCACTTTCCATTCTCCGTGGCCGTATTTTTCAATCTGTTTTTTACCAAGACTTTTACCGTTTAAGAAAAGCTCAAGCTCTTCACAGTTTGTGTATGCCCAAACATCTATAACTTCTCCCTCCATGCCTTTAAAGTTCCAATGAGGAAGCAAATGCACCAAAGGTCTGTCCTCTATCCAATGGGTCTGATTCTGATAAAAGGCGTCCTTCTTTTGCAGATACAAATCTATTGCACCTGACTGTGAACAAAGTCTTGGCCATACGGTTTCACCTCTGTGTTCAAAGGCAATCCACTGATATTCGCCTAAAATCCATTCACGTTCTGTAATGAACTTCCATGTCTTTTCTCTGCCAAGGAACCAGTTTTTCATAGAATCACCGTCATAGGCACTGATGTAAGCCTTTTCGGGAGAATCAGGGAAATACCAACCACGTGTTGTACCCGTAGCACAGCATTCGGAAGAAAACACACCCTTTGTAGGATATTTTTCATGTATGTGCTCATACTTTGCAAGTCCGTAGTTTATACCTACTGCATCAAGCTCATCATATACTGTTGCCTTGTCAGGGTCATGGGAAACCGCAGTCATAACAAAGCGTGTATCGTCAAGCTTTCTTAAAAATGAGAATAGATTTTTACATATTCTTCTTCCCTCTTCTGTTAAGTGGTGAGGCTCTTCGTTACCCACTGACCAGAATATAACTGAAGGTCTGTTACGGTCACGCTTTACAAGCATTTCAAGCTGTGCCTTACCCTCGTCGGTAGAAGTAAACCAACGTGTTTCATCCATTACGATAAAGCCAAGTTCATCAAGGGCATCCATTACACATTCCGCATGAGGATAATGACTTGTACGGTATCCGTTTGCACCCATTTCCTTTATAAGTTCTATTTTATATCTGTGGATATTATCCGGCACAGCCTTACCTGTTAAGCCAAAGTCCTGATGTGCACAAAGACCTTTTATTTTAACGTGTTTACCGTTAATGAAAAGACCTTTGTCAGGGTCAATTTCCGCAGTACGGAAGCCTGTACGGGTATAGTGTCGGTCACATTCCACACCGTCAACCTTTATAACGGTTTCAACAGTATATAAATTTGGTGTATCAATATCCCAAAGTTCAGGATTTTCAACATCCATAAAGTATGTAGCGGTCTTTTTCTCTCTTTCGGGAATTTCAATTTCTGCAGAAGCAGATGCAACCGCATTGTTATCTTTATCATAAAAAGTTGTAATACATTCTGCTTTTACATCTTCAAATCTGTCATTTACAACGGTAGTTTCTGTTTTTACATTCCATTTAGTATCATCAATTTTCTTTGGTGCAACATATACACCCCACAAATCAACACAAACAGCATCTGTTTTACAAAGCCATACATGACGGTAAATACCTGCACCCTGATACCACCAGCCCTCATTTGGCATTGCTTCAACATAAACTGCAAGTACGTTTTCTTCATCGCCGAATTTTACATAGTCGGAAATTTCAACCTCAAAGCTGTTGTAACCGCAGAAGTTGTGCTTTAAAAGACAGCCGTTAAGGTAAATTGTTGCGTGTGTTGCAACGCCATCAAAAAGCAATGTAAGTCTTCTGCCCTTATCTTCATCGGGAATATTGAATTTCTTTCTGTACCATGCGTTTTCGTACTTAAAAAAGCCAAGTGTGTTATTTTCCTCATTTGTAGGTACTTGTTTTATAATATAGTCGTGAGGAAGATTAACGGTTTCCCAGCGGTGTGTACAAATCTCCTTTTCCGAATCAAAGTTATCGGGACAAGCGTTATAGTGTCTTGATGCAGGTCCCCAAATCATTCTTTCAGTCTTTGAGGATTTGTAAACAGGACCTTTATCCTTTGGAAATTCAAGTTTAATATCCCCTTTATGGAATATCCATTTATCGTCGAACAGTATTTTTTCTCGCACAGCAATCATCCTTTCGGTTTAATATGATTTTATTATAAAACACGCACATTAAAACAGCAATATAAAAAACTGCTTTTATATGGACAAAATTGCTCTTTACCGTTGACAGACAACAGATAATTTTATATAATTTTAAAAGGTGGTGATACTATGGAAATATTTCACGGCATAATGAAATCTCATTCCGACAGAAAATCCGACAAATACATTTCCGTAAACAATTTCGGTTACTTTAAAAAGACAGAAAGAATAATCAATACCCTTCGAAAAAGCGGCAGAAGTGACTATCAGATAATATATATAGAAAATGGTACAGGCACATTTACTTTCGACAAGAAAGTGTATAATTTACACAGTGGGAATGTTGTAATATTTCGACCATTTGAAAGTCAAGAATATTATTTTTCATTAAATTCCAACTATTACTGGGTTCACTTTACGGGAATCGGGGTTGAAAAACTGCTTGATGAACTAAAACTTAATGACACATTTTTTTATACAGGTGAATTTTTCGGCTTTAAAGAGGTTTTTGAAAAAATGATTAAGGACAATGCAATAAACGACGTTGCTACAGCAAGCCTGCTTTCGGCACATGTTATTTCCCTGCTTTCCTTAACCTCCCGAAAGCTTCACACAACCGACAGCGTAATACACAGGGTAATTGAAAAAATGCAGACAGATTTTTCAAACAAGCTGACAAACGAAGACTATGCAAAAATTTGCGGTTTAAGTGAATATCACTTCATCCGAAAATTTAAAAAAGAAACAGGTTTTACGCCCCTGCAGTACAAAAATAAGATTATTGTTACAAAGGCAACAGACCTTCTTGAAACAACAAATCTTAATATATCGGAAATTGCCCATATGTTAGGTTTTGAGGACAGTCTTTATTTCAGCCGTGTGTTTAAAAAAGAAACGGGCGTATCGCCGAAAAAATACAACAGTTTAAGATAACCGCCGCAAAAGTTCTGTGTGCATAAACAAAACCGGAAGTATGTTCCTTTATCTGTAAGAACGATATAATTTTACTGTCAGCATCATTTTCAAATGAATTGACAACTTCGTTGTCATGAATTGGCTACGCCATGAATTGTTGCAAGCAACATGAATTGAATTGCCTTTTAATGCACCGAGAGGTGCAATTCATGAGCCGTAAGGCTCAATTCACGAAATCACAGATTTCAATTCACGCCGTCAGGCAATTCATTGAAAAAGAGATAAATTTTACCGACAGTAAAATTTATCTCTTTTTCATGGCGGAGATGAAGAGATTTGAACTCTTGCGCCGGTTTCCCGACCTACCGCATTTCGAGTGCGGACCCTTCAGCCTCTTGGGTACATCTCCTTTTATAAATCACTTTAAAATATTACCACATTTTATAATTAAAGTCAAGAAAAACAACGGAGATTATTACCCTTAATTTCTCATTATGTTACTTTTCAACCTCATAATGCCAATCTATAATTCCTCCAAATTCTTTTACATTGGTGTAGCCAAGGTTTACAAGGCTTTCGGCGGCTATTTTACTTCTGCGACCCGACCTGCAATATACAAGAATTAACTTATCCTTATCGGGTATCATCTCGATTGCCTTGTTTTCAATTTCGGTATACGGAATCAGGATTGCGCCGGGAATATGTCCCTCGTCAAATTCGTTCTGTTCTCTTGTGTCTAAAATGATATGTTCTTCACCTGAGTCCATTATCTTTTTGGCTTCTTCTGCCGTAATTTGTTCGTACATCGCTTTTTCTCCTTTTTCGGCAACTATAATTGATGTCGGTCCGTCTGCACCGCCTATAATTCCGATACTGCTATCATGTCCGCAGGCTGTTAGCAGTATGCAAAGTAAGATTGATATAAAACATAATATTTTCTTCATCAAATTATCCCTCAATTTTTTTCATTACCTTCCTAAACACTTCGCCGATGTTTTCCCTGATAACCAAGTCAGCATTGTTATCGTATTCCGTTTCAGACTTATTGATCATAACGATATATTTACCTTTGAAATATCTAACGAATGATGCGGCAGGATACACCGCAAGAGATGTTCCTCCAACAATCAGCATATCAGCGTTTTCGATATGTCGTATTGCCGACTCCGCAACTCCGTCATAGAGATTTTCTCCATAAAGAACAACCTTCGGTTTCATAATGCCGCCGCATTTGCACTTCGGCACATTTTTGTCTTTAATTTCCGACAAGACCTTATCTGTATCACCCTTTTTACCGCAGGAAGCGCAATAAAACTCTTCCGCAGTTCCGTGAAGTTCAATTACATTTTTACTTCCTGCACTTTGATGCAAACCATCTATATTTTGTGTTATCACTGCTTTGAGTTTGCCCATGTTTTCAAGTTTTGCCAATGCTTTGTGAGCATTGTTCGGCACCACTTCAACGATGAAATACTTTCTGTAAAAATCATAAAAAGTTTCGGTATTTTGAAAAAAGAAGTCGTGACTTAATATTTCTTCGGGAGGCACGCCGTATTCTTTTACAGTGTTATAAAGTCCGTCTGCACTGCGATAGTCCTTCACTCCGCTTTCGGTAGATACACCTGCACCGCCAAAGAAAACAATGTTACTGCACTCCTTTATCATTTCTGCAAATTTATCTGTCATCATTTTTCGCCTCGCTTTTGGGTTTCACCAATTCTCCTATCATTGCACCACCGATTATGCATATTGCACCGACAACTTGAATTAAGGTCATTTTTTCGCCGAGTAAAAGTGCTGCAAATACCACTGCAGATAGTGCCTCAAGGTAGCCACAAACAGCGACTGTCTGTACAGGCAATTTAGATAATGGCGAAAAATACAAGTAACATCCAATTCCTGTGTTTACAACACCTAAAATCAAAATCCAAGCCCACGCATCAGCCGGGATTGTTATATGTAATCCTTGCTTCATGCTTAAAAATATTGCTACTGTTATAAAACTGACTATAAGCTGAATTACCGAGTTTTCCATACCAACAATTTTATTGGACTTTTTATTCAACGTTACCATAAAGAAATATGTAATTGCCGACATAATACCACAAAATAAACCCCAGACATTTGTGTTATTATCTGCAGTGTTTCCATTTACAAGAAAAATGCCGACAAGCACAGTCAAAAAGCCAATTATTTTTGGTGCAGTTAATTTTTCTTTAAATATAAGCGGAGAGCAAATCATTACTATAACCGGTCCGCAATAATAAAGCAAAGATGCAAGACTGACACCAATCTGCTGATATGCTTCATACAAAAACATCCAGCTTGTTCCCATTGCAATACCTGAAAATATTACAAAGAGGAAATCCTTTTTACTTTCCCTGATATGAAATTTTCCTTTTCCAATCACAAACAAGCTAATCAAAAGAATACTCCCTATGAGTGTCCTCATAAAAACTATCTCATAACTGCTCATTGCTATATGACTTGCAACTATACCGTTAAGTCCAAACAGCAATAGTGCTGATATATATTTTATAAATGCTATTTTGTTCATATTGAATACACCTGTAAATTTTCTTATGTTATATACTATATTTCTCCAAATCTATCCTGCCGTCCGGCTCAAAAACAATGCCTTCTGATTCGAGCAGTTGTCTTTGAACTCCTTCGCCGCCAAACGCAAAACCAGGTGCAACCTTGCCTTCTCTGTTTACAACTCTATGGCAAGGAATAATCCCCGGTTAAGTCGGAGGCCAAGCGGTCTTAGGAAGACAACCTTCCTGGTCAACTCCTTGGATCACAGAACGACATGGCTACGATCCGACTTGGATAAGAAGAACTGTTGCATCACGACGGGATATGATGCCGTCATTGTAGCCTCCGCTTATTATCTTTGCGGAAGTCGGATATCCGGAAAGGACGGACACAGTGTATGTATATTCCCCGGAAGTTATTCCAAATGCTCTTCGTAAAAAACTTTTTAGTGGTATACCCAGTGTGTCGCTGATTCCTGCGTTTACAGCAAAGGAAGAGACTACGAAAAACGGGAACAGGGTAGGAAGTATGCTGTTATAAAACAGTTCGCATCCTTCTTTCACTGCAGATGCGCTTTGTGTGGGAAATATAAGAAGAAATCCCATACACAGAATAAACATAACCCATATAAGAGAGTCGATAAACTTGTCGTTAATTATTCGTTTCATACTTCAGTATATTACATATAAACCGGTAAT
>JAZQIO010000071.1:0-7311 GCA_045541135.1 Clostridia bacterium | reverse complement strand
ATCTATAAGACTATCAATTTTTGAAAGTCTATCAAAATCAAGCTTCGGGGCATCCTTATAAAATCCGTGTGCAGTACCAAAAGCGCAAGCAAGAGCATCTATGCCTGTATCTGCTACAAATTTTACTGCTGCATCGGGGTGGGTATAAATAGAAGTATCGTTTTCTCCACCACCTTCCCGTGCGCCCATAGAGCCGATTTCTGCCTCAACCGAAGCGCTTGTTTTCTTTGCTTCTTTAACAGCAATCTTAGTATTAGCAACATTTTCTTCGGTAGATAGAGTTGAACCGTCATACATAACAGAGGTAAAGCCTAATTCCAATCCACGCATAACATAATCAAGGTCTGTTCCGTGGTCAAGATGAACACATACAGGCACTTTCGCTTTTTTTGCAAACATAAGCATTATGGGAGCGATTTCTTCCATAACACAAAGTCCCATTTCTTCATGCACCTGAGCGTGCATAAGTATTACAGGTTGATTTAATTCCTCTGCAGCAGAGATTACCGCCTTAATACTTGTCATATTAGGGGTATTAAATGAACCTATGGCTATCTTTTTTTCTTCTGCAATTTTGAGTATTTCTTTTAAATTTACAAGCATTTAAAACGCTCCTTCAAAATCTTTTAATTCAGTTGTAAAAGTAAATTTAACAGTAGTTGTTGCACTTTCATCAGGCTGTAAAAATTTGAGTATTCCATTTTTTCTGAGAACATCTCTGCCATCAGGAGTGCAGTTGCCAGGTTCTAAACCTAAGACATAATCGTTTTTACCCATCATTTTCCACTCGGTAAAATAAGGAAGTGTGGTTTTATCATAGTCCATAACAAGACCTTTGCTGATATCACCATTGAATATACCGACTTTTGCAGTACCGTCATTTTCCTTTACATCATAGTAATAACAACACTCTTCATATCCTGACTGTGGTTTTTCCATCTGTAAAGCAGTTTCAATATAATCCTTGGCGTGTTCATTTCTTGCAGTAATAGAGTTATTTGGAATTTTAACAATACTGTTTTCACTAAGCAACGGATAACCCATATTACAGTGATAAAGTATCATATAAGGAGACTCAGTATCAGCCTCATTTGTAACAGTATCGCTTACAGTAAATGAATTTTCGGTATAAGAAATGTTATATATCCTATTCATTACAAGTTTTCTTCCAAAAAGCGCGGCATCACGAACCTTGAGTTTAACAATAAGTTGGTTTGCATTTTCTTCAATAGCGCAAAGTTCGGCAGGAATATGGGAAATTGTACCGTGTAACGGTAATTCCTCCTCATCATCAGTACAAGGTGAACCTACCGCAGTTAAACCGCAGGTTGTGAAAAATCCTGCTGTAAAGGACTTTAAAAATCCTGCGCCTACATTATCATAATACTGAGGAGCTACATATCCACACGGTGCAAAGTATCCCATATTATCACCTTTGAAATTAAGGCGCGAAACATCACCCGCACGGTCAAGAGAAATCCATATTTCAAGTCCCAGACCATTACGGATATTAAGAAAGTGCATACCGTCGCCCTTGCCGTTTTGCAGAATATATTGCTCTGCTCCTCTTATCTGCAGAGGATTACCAATATAATCTTTCATTTTTATAACCCCTTTACTGCACTGTATAAATTTGCATATTTTTTATAAAGTTCTGAATAGATTATACTATTTTCTTTGTTTGGCTCGAACACCTTGCGTACAGTTACCATTTTTGAAACCGCATTTTGAAGTCCCTCGAATCCGCCCACTGCAATACCGGCTAAAGCCGCTGTACCTGCCGCACCAACCTCTTTACAGGAAAGCGCAGTAATTTCCGTATTAAGGATATCTGCCTTTATCTGTAGCCATACATCAGAGGTGGCACCGCCGCCTGTTGCTCTTATTTCTTTAATTTCACCTGTTAAGCTTTTCATGGTATTGAAATTTAAGAGCATTTCGTAAGATGTACCTTCCATAAGTGCTTTATAAAGGTCGTATTTAGTTGTTTCAAGTGTAACACCGACAAAAGCCGCCTTTGAATCGTTATCCATATAAGGGGTTGCCGCGCCTGCAAAATGAGGCAGCACAAGTATTCCTGTAGGCTTATCCCCTACTGCCTTATCAAGCTCAGCATAAACATTTTTGTGTTCTTTCTCTGCCTTTTCAAATTCAAGCTCGGCAAAATTATCCCTGAACCATTTAAGAGTAGCACCGCCTGTAAAAGAAAGAGCGTAACAAGCATATAAATCGTCAAGATACGGCACAACAGAATAACCGCCCTCATAAAACTTTATGTCGGTGGGTTTTTCCTTTAAAATTACCGGAATGCACTCGACTGTACCTGTTCCGTCCATAGCCTGAAATGTTTCAAAGACGCCCGAGCCTATCATACCTGCAACTTGGTCGTGACATCCGTTTACAACAGTAATATCATAATCTATGCCAAGTTCATTTTTTAAACTTTCAGTGATTTTTCCTGCAACTGTTCCTGTAGGTACAGGGTTTGACATAAGCAAAACATCAATACCTGCGGTATCAAAAACCTCGTTTATCCAACATTTTTTCTCAATATCAAATGCGGCGGTACGGGCAGCAAGAGAGTAATCTATCTGCGCATTACCTGTAAGCGTATAAACAATAAAATCTTCGCCCAAAAGTATTCTCTTACACTTTTTAAATGCAACGCTATTATTGTTTTTATGCCACATTATTTTTGAAATGCTGTACATAGGATGCGGTTTTACACCCGTAAGCAAAGTAAGATTATATTCACCTAATTTTTCGCAAAGATAATCACATTCTTCACTACCTCTGGGGTCTGTATACAGCATAGAAGTAGTTAAAATATTATCATCCTCGTCGAGCATTGCAAAGGTCTCACCAAAGCTTGTAACACCCAAAGCATCAATCTTATATTCCCCTACAGCTTCACTTAAAAGCGAAAGAACACCGCATTTAACATTGGTAAAATCAATTTCGTGCTGACCGTTTTTATGGGTAGAATTATATTCACAGTAATAAGTATTTAAAAGCTCAGCCTTTTCGTTATATAAAACAATCTTACAGCCTGTTGTTCCTACATCAAGTCCGCCTATTATCATAATTTAGCCCTCAATACTTACAACGTCGTAGCCAAGATAAATTTTAAATGCTTCCTCTAAAATTGCCTTTACATGACCGTTTGCAACGGTTGTGTGGTGCTTGAAGCCGCCTCTTGCCAAACGAATAAGTTTATCCTGAAGATTATCAATTTTAGCTACACCGCCGCAACCGAAAAATTCTTTTTCGATATTATCGTCTGTAAATTCACCCTCGCTGAAATAAATGGTGATTTTACCGTCCTCAGTCTTGCAGTTAGAGAAGGTCATCGGGAAAGCGGCAATTCTGCCTTCATTTGTTCCCCAACCACTACCGGGGTCAGTTTTATCAAACATTTTATGAGAAGTAACTGTTCCCTTTTCTTTCATAAGTTTCTGTGCAGTAGAACCGCAATGGAAAAGTATAACCTTATCGGGGTCATCACCATAATTATTGTTCCAATCAAGACAAGCGGCAGGACCTTCGGTAGCCAAAGACAATGCTCGCATTGTAATAGCAGAACACATATCTATTTCACAAGATGCGGTGATACCTCTGTCATTAAGTTCCGAGAGAAGAACACAAGGACAAACTCGAAGATATGTTTCCATCTCATTCCAGCAACGAAGTGCGATAGCATCAAGATGGTATGTTTCTATGTATTCGTCAATAACAACGCTAATTTTAGCGAGCATAATTTTCTTATCCTGCGGAACATTAGAAAAATCTGTATATTTTTCTAACGCTACAATCTTATCCAATACCTTTTGGTCATCGTCTGCCTTTGCCCTTACAAACTCAAAAAGCTCGGACAAATCAAAGGATTCCACGTTTATTCCATGTCTTTGCATTGTAACCTCGTCAAAACGAACGGTCTTAAAAGCGGTTGTACGAGCACCGATACAGCCGATATTAAAGCGCTTCATTCCGTTTACAACACGGCAAACAGCCGCAAAATCATGAAGATTCTGTGCAAATTCAGAAGTTAACGGATGAACAACATGGGGCTTCATAACGGTATAAGGCACCCTGTACTGCTCGAAAACATCGGTTACAGAAAACTTTCCGCAATACGCATCTCTGCGATGTGCAAAGTCCATTTTGCCAATTTCATCAGGATATGCCTGCATTAGAATAGGTACACCTGCATCCTGTAAAGCCGCAATAGCGCCGTTTTCATCAACAAATATAGGCATACATAGAATCACACCATCGTACTCGCCCTCGTGGGATTTGAGCCATTTAGCGTAAAGTCTGCCCTCGTCTCTTGTTTCAACCGCACCATAGCGTGTAGCATCTTTATCCATCATAATATACTCGTAGCCTGCATTAGTTACTGCCTTGACCATATCTTCTCGTGCACCCTCAATAAGCTCAGCAGGCATAAAACCTCTGTTTCCAAAATATAAAGCAAATGTTTGTTTTTTCATAAAAGTCTCCTTTCTAATATAAAAGCCTTAAAATAGCTTATCAAACATCCAAAACATTAAATGGATTTTGACAAAGCATTTTGTTCCAATTGTTTTCATTTCCGCCTAATGATATATACTCTTTATAAAGCACATCAAAAACATATCCTAAATTTTCTGCATGTTGTTCTGCGTTCAAATGTAAACCATTTGTCTTATTATTGCAAAAATCATTATGTATACAATAATCATTAGAGAGCAGGATTTTATCTGAATACCCTTTTGGGCACAATTTGACCAAAGTGTCTGCAATAGAACTTAAATGATGAGGATGGCAATGGCTTTGATCCATACAGATATAACATCCTGTCTTTAAAATGTTTTCCAAATAATCTGCATCTGGACGAATTGCAGTATGTCCAATAATTATTTTATCTATGTTGGCACCGTTTTCGAGTAATATTTCTAATTGTCTAAAAGCAATATCTTCGTTATGCTCACAGTGAACATAAAGCGGCAACCCGGTTTCCTTTTGGACGATTGCCATTGCAGATAACTTTTTTAGATTATCTTCTGTTATCCCTATATTTCCTGTAGCACATTTTAAAATTCCAGGCTTAATATCCGTATCACCGATTCCGTTATTACATTCTTTTATAAGCCACTCTGCAAGTTCTTGTGGGCTGTTATTAAAAGCCTCTATGCTTTGTAAATAATAAAAACCCGTAGAAGCTACAATTTTCACACCCGAAAGTTCCGAAACCTCTTTTAAAAGAATTGCATCTCTGCCAAGATCTATTGAGGTTCCGTCAACCATTAAACCGAGATTGTATTTTTGGTTTGTTCGTTTAAGTGTCTCACAGGCTAAAGTCTTGAGTTGTGTTTTATTAAGCCAGGACTCTGCAAATGCATTATTAAATGATAAAGAGGCACAACTGATGTGTTCGTGAGTCAAAACAGCACCAAAATCTTTTTTATGTATAGCGCCTGTCACTGTTTGTATCATAAATATTCACACCTCACATTTTGCGATAATGCTTTCAAGTTCCTTTGTTAAATTATCTCCATAAAAAGCAAAACCTTCATCATTTGGATGCACTTCGTCAGCAAAATATTTTTTATCATGAGGTACCATATCATATCCATCAATTATATAATCGCTGTATTTTTCGTAAATATATTTTATACATTTCCTTTCAGCCGATTTATAATTTTCATCATTACCGTTCCATAACGTCCATAACGGAAGTATAGAAACTATCTTAGCGTTTTTATAAGTCTCTTTTAGTTTTTCAAGAAATACAGTAGTTTCGCTTTCAATCAATTCAATATTTTTTCTATGAAAATCATTTATTCCATAAGCCGTCACAACAATCTTAGGCTCACAAACCTTTTCAATACTTCCCATGTCATACACAAATCCGCTATTGCCTTGATTCAATATACCAATATCAATATTCCGTGCAACTCGCATTACATAACTATTAGACGGATTAACAGCAAAAGCACCGTGGGTAATCGAATCCCCTAAAAATAAAATATCTATATGTTTTTTCTGCGGTAAAAAAACAGTAGCATCATCTAACTCAACCGAAGATATAATCGGGAATGCATAGGATGGAAAATACAACGTGAATCGTTGTCTATCGCCTGACGATTTATAAATAATTTCATTTTCTGTTTTGTAAGACTGGGCAAATTCACCATCAACATACAAATCAAATAAATGAACCCTATCTATCCTGCTTTTTGCATATTCTGTTTCCCCGAACTTAATCTTAAATACCTTTGCATCACTGATAAAATCCAAGGTTACACCTGCACATGTTCTGCAATTCTTACCAAAATAGCCGTTAAAAAAGCTTTCTCGGCAGAACAATGGATGTGTTTTGTAAAAAAAACCTTCTTGCTCTCTTGTAAAGCGGTGAAGTTCCAATCCTAATTCATTTTGTTCGGTTCTGACTATTCCGTTTGCAGCAGATATTATTTGCTCGAATGTTAATTTCATACTCTCTCCCACCTATTTAAGGCACAAGACAAATGGCAATTAATGAAATGATTCCACCAACAAGACCGATTGTTTGTCTTTTCGAAAGCCTTTCTTTAAAAATAATTACCGACATTATTGAACTTATAACAATTGCGCTCCCGTTTACAAGTGGGAAAAACAGTTGACTGGGCAACAATCCCGACAGTATCAGGTTTATATAATTCATACCGAAAGAACAGCCACCGCAAACCAAGCCAATAAATACCGTCTTTTTACCCAATTTGATTTCTTGGTTGAACCCCCCTGTTTCTTATAAAGCAAAAAACAATTGCGCAAATAAAAGCAACAAATAAAAATCCGCTAACCTCTGTTTTGTGAGCAGAGTTTTGATGTATTTTTTGAAGAACACCAACCGTTCCCTGAAAAAGGAATGCCAACAAGCAAAACAAAAACCATTTTTTACTCACTTTTATATCATCACTTTTGCTAACAGACAAATATATAAACCAAATAAGAATTACAACTACACAAAGCTTTGCAAGGCTAAAAACTTCACCGAAAAAAATACCGGACATAGTTGGGATAATCATAGATGATGTTGTCACAAGCAGTGTAATGTTCATCGGACCATTGGACAGAGAAAGCATTTTAAACAAATTGCTAAGTGCAGTAACAACACCAAACAATAACCCTAACAAAACAGTAAAAAAAGAGATTTTTTCTTTTAAAAGCAATAGTCCAAACAACAGAACACATACCGAATACACCATAATATTAAAAAGATTTATGTGTTTTGCGGTCTTTAATGCCGTCTTGCAAGAATTATTAAAAAGGCAATTTTGCAGTACCATT
>JAZQIO010000070.1:0-2816 GCA_045541135.1 Clostridia bacterium | reverse complement strand
GTGCATGTTTTGAAAAGTCCTGTTCATACGCAGTCAGTATTCTTTTTTGAATTTTTCTTGCTTCATTAAAGTCCTTTTCGTCAGCAAAGGATGCCACAACTTCAGCCATACCGCCAATATAGTAATATTGCTTTAAGGCATCGATGTATGTCTGCTTAAAGCTTTTTATCATATCATAATCTTTTTTATCTAACAGTTCTGCAAATCTCTCAAGACCAATTGCCATAAGAAATTCTTTAAATGACAGAGGGTAGAGTTTAAGAAAATCTACCTTGCCGACAGGGAATGATGTTCCTTCATGCAATGCAATTCCAAGAAGTGAACCGGCACACACAATATGATATTCGGGAGCATTTTCGTAAAAATATTTAAGTGACGATAATGCTTTCGGTACTTCCTGAACCTCATCGAATATAATAAGCGTATCAGCCGGGTTTATTTTATGTCCTGCATATAGTTCAAGTCCCATAATGATGCGTTCCACATTTAAGTCTATAGAGAACAATTCTGCCATTTGTACATTGGAATCAAAATTGATATATACAGTTTTGTTATATGACTTTTTACCGAATTCCTTCATTATCCAGGTTTTGCCTACCTGTCTTGCACCTTCAATAATAAGAGGCTTCCGGTTTTTACTGTTTTTCCATTCATCAAGATTTTCTATTGCATAACGATACATAGAGCATCCTCCAAATTCTTATTATGGTGTTATTTTACCACATATTTTCATAAAATGCAACGAATATTATAAAATTTATCACATTTTTTGCGGGGAATATTTGTTGACACATTACACTTTTGACATAAGAAAAAAACACCCATAAGAATTATCTCTTACAGGTGTTTTGTATGCATGACGCAACATCTGATTCATCAAGATACTGCGTATCATTGATGTGGCGCGTAGCAAAAAGAAGTGAGCGACGTGCCCAAGGCCTCGATTGTAATAACTTTATTCTTACTCTGATTCTTTAAAAATCTTAACCAATTCATTTATTGCATCAATGGATATAAAGCAATCTTGATTATCGTATGCATATATGCTTTCTCCTGATGCATATTTGATATCAAGCTTTGCACCATACATATGGGGAAGTCCGCTTACCTTGCTGATGTAGCCGTTATGCTGTGCAAAATCATATTTTGATACGATTTCCTGGAGGCTCGTCATAAATGATGCATCCGCCGTAAATTCTCTCGGAGCACTGCTGCTTTCGCGTCCATACCAGTCAATTTTACACTTAACTGTTCCATCATTAAGCTGTGCACTAAGAGTATAAATTCTTCCGCTAAGCTCGCTTTCTTCCTCTAAAACAGCGGCAAGTAATGAAAACTCACACTCAAAACTTACTATTTCTGTTGACTCTATAACCTTTGGCGAATCCTTGCCGCTGTTGTATGTTTTAACTCCACCGTCTATGTCATCTGTTTTACGGTCCGATAATCCGTATCCACTAAGCCCCATTGCTGCAAGAAGTATGATGCTTGCTATAATCCGCAACATATTACCACCTCTTACTTATTGACCGTTGATGAAGCGATAAAGGAAGGTTACAACCTGACCTCTTGTGCAGTTTTCGTCAGGGCTGAAGGTATCAGCACTTGTTCCGCCTGTTATACCGTTTTCAACTGCCCAAAGCACAGCATCATAATAATACATATCTGCCTTTACGTCGGTAAACGGATTGTTGTTTCCGCTTGGCTCAGGCTGTCCTGTTGTACGCCACAGGAAGGTTACAACCTGTGCTCTTGTGCAGTTTTCGTCAGGACTGAATTTGTTTGCACTTGTTCCGCCTGTGATTTTGCTTCCCAATGCCCACATTACAGGCTTAAAATAATAAATACTGTCTGCAACATCATAAAACGGATTTTGTATTGCCGCAGGTTCAGGTGAGCCTACCATTCTGTGCAGGAAGGTTACAACCTGTGCTCTTGTACAGTTGGCATCAGGTGAAAAAGTATTTGTTCCTGTTCCGGATGTTATACCGTTTTCCACTGCCCACATAACAGGATTGTAGTAATACTGACCTTTTGAAACATCAACAAAAGTTGATTTTTCAGTTTCCTGAGGTTTATCTGTTACTGCAGGCTTTTCGGGTTCTGTTGGTTTTTCAGGTTCTGTTGGCTTTTCGGGCTCTGCAGGTTTTTCAGGTTCTACTGCCTTATCTTCCTCCAAAACGGGGAAAGTGTAGGAAACAAGAACTGATGTATCGTGAAATCTTTCAACACCATCATTTTCAACATTAAAACCGTCAACCGTCACACCGGCAAAATTTTCTGCAAATTTTGCTGTATAATCCCAACCTGAACGGATTGTATCAATGTACATTTCTACCGTATATTCCTTACCTGCCTTAAATGTGTCATCGTAACCCATATAATTGCCGTCTTCATACCAAGCTATGCTCTTGCAGTCATAATAGTTAGGATCTGCAGATTCAGGCTTACGGTCGGCAGTCTTTCCGACTTCGGGGAAATCAATTCCGGATATATTGATATATGAAACGGAAATCTCGGGAGCATTCACTTCATATTTAACCGTCATAAGAGTGCCGTCTGTTTCAAACTCTGCTGCTTCGCCGTTTACGATTACAACGGGATTATACTGTGCATTCTGATCCCTGCTGAAGGTATATCCCTCGTCAGCTCTTAAGTACAAGGTAGCACGGTACCCCATACCGCTTGCGAAAAGGTCATTTTCGCCAACACCGAAATCGTTCGCATAAAGTCCCCAGCGGATACCGTTCTTTGTAAATTCATCTCCGCCGTTTGCAAAGCTTACTCCCTCGCCGCTTATTAAACCGAAGTACTCA
>JAZQIO010000069.1:0-15891 GCA_045541135.1 Clostridia bacterium | reverse complement strand
ATTTTAGGAGCATCTGTCGGTTTCTTTACAATGACTGTCAAACTATCTTTTTTCAAATATGAATCATTGTACTTAATTGTTGTTGTTCCTTCTTTAAGTCCGGTGATTGTTGTTCCTGTTAAAGATATAACACCGTTGTTTTCAGCATCATAAGGCTGAAGGCTTGAATAAGCCTGATTTGTGCCATCTGTATATGTTGCTCTTGCAGAAAGTGTAACGCTTTCGCCAATTTCAATTTCTACCGGTGATGCAGGAGAAACAGTTACTTTTGATATTTTAGCTTTGTAATTATCGCTAGGAGCTACAAATGAACCTCTGTATAAAAGTGTAGCAAATTCTGCTCTTGTAAGCGAGTCTTGAGCACGAATTGTTCCATCAGGGAAACCGGATACAAGTTCGTTTTCAAGTGCGATAGCAAAATGAGCTTTCAAGTCACCGGAAATGCTATTTTTATCTGTGAACATATTTAATACAGACTCATCAACATATTTCGCGCCTACTTGATAACCAAGTGCATTAACAAGAGCATAGATTGTATCTTCTCTGGTTACAGGCATATCAGGATTAAATGGTGTTTTACCCTGAACTGTTGTATGTGTGGGGAACAAGTCTTTTCCTGCTTCTATATATGGTGCATACCATTGATTAGGATTTACATCATAAAAACTGCTTTCTGTTACAGTGTCAAGTTCTAATCCTAAAAATGCAACAAAAACCTTTAGAGCTTCTGCCCTTGTGATAGAACCATCCGGTCTAAAACTTCCATCCGGATAACCGCCAAACCAATTTTTGCTACTTGCTCTGCTTATTGCTTCATAAGCCCAATGAGACTCAGGTACATCAGAATACGTTTGAGAATTTGAATCACCATATCTAGCCCATTCAGAACCATATCCCAATGCAAACACATTTGTGCTCACTGTTGATAAAAGCAACATTATGCTCAATAACAGGGTGATAATTTTCTTTGCTTTACATTTCATGTTCAGCACTCCTTTCTATTTTTGAAAAAGCGGCAGAGTATGCCGCCTTTTCATATCATGTATATATTTTAGATGATTTCCCAAGCGATACTGTTTGCTTTTGCATATTCTATTGCATATGAATTAACAGAAGCATATATTGTAATTGCATTGCAACCATCAAAAGCATCATCAGAAATTGATGTTACATTATCAGGAATTACAATCTTTTTAAGGCTACCGCAATCAGTAAATGCTCCATTTGCAATTTTAGTTGTAGATTCAGGAAGGTCAATTTCTGTTAAGCTCTTACAACCATCAAATGCATTTGCACCGATTAATGTAATTCCTTCCGGAAGAGAAACTTTTGTTAATCTTTTACAACCGGCAAACAATTCATCAGCAATCTTTTTAACTCCCTCAGGAATGCTTGCCTCTGTTAAAGATACACAACCATCAAATGCGTTTGCTCCGATTGATGTAACACCTTCGGGAATATCAACTTCATAAAGACGAATACAACCGCTAAATGCATCTGCTTTTATACTTTTTAAAGTTGAAGGAAATTCAATGCTTTCAAGATATGTGCAATCTGCAAAAGCACCTTCGCCAATGTTATAAACATTTACACCTTCAATTTTTTCAGGGATTTCAATATCAGCAGCACTTGTTCCACATTTTGTAATTGTTCCTGTTCCTTTATCAAATGTTAAGTATGGAGTTCCATCTTCACCACTTACAGTTGTGGAAGAAGTGGGAGTTTTTTCTTCGTCTTCATCAACAGGTGAAGTGCTAGGTACTGTTGTTGATGTTGCTTCTGATTTTTCTCTTTCAATGCTGATGCTCTTTGTTGTTTCAATATCATAAATGTTTTTAGCAATAAACTGAATGTTGTTTGTGCCGAGAACAAGTGAAACGGTTGTTGTGAAACTTCCATCTTTGCTTACCGAAACATCTTTGCCATTGCATGTTAAATCTACAGAACCGTTTTTGTCAGTAACAACACCTTTAATATCCATAGTTGCATCTTTTGTGACATCGTCATAGTCGGTGATTTTCAAAGTAGGAGCATCAGTAGGCTTTTTTACAGTTATTGTTAAAGATTCATTTTTAAGATAAGAATCATTGTACTTAATTACTGCTGTACCTTCTTTAACTGCTGTAATTGTTGTTCCGTTTAATGCTATAACGCCATTGCCGTTTGCATCATAAGGAGATAATCCTGAATAAGGTTTGTTTGTTTTATCTGTATATATAGCTCTTGCAGACAATGTGACTGTTTCACCAATTGTCATTTCAGTGCTGGTTGTAGGTGTTACAGTTACAGAATCTATAACCGGCTCATATGCATCGTTAAAACCTGCAAAACTACCACGATATAAAAGTGTTGCAAATTCTGCTCTTGTAAGTGAATCCTGGGCACGAATTGTTCCATCAGGGAAACCGGACACTAATTGATTATTAAGTGCGATAGCAAAGTAAGGTTTAATATTTCCTGAAATGCTATTTTTATCACTGAACATGTTAAGTATTGATTCATCAACATATTTTACACCAACATTATAGCCAAGTGCTTTAACAAGAGCATATATTGTATCTTCTCTTGTTACAGGCATATCAGGCTGAAAAGGTGTTTTACCCTGAACTGTTGTATGTGTAGGGAATAAGTCTTTTCCTGCTTCGATGTAAGGCGCATACCATTGATTAGGATTTACATCGTAAAAAGTGCTTTCGGTAACATCTTCAAGCTCCAAGCCTAAGAAAACTACAAACACTTTAAGAGCTTCTGCTCTTGTAATTGAACCATCTGGCATAAATCTGCCATCAGGATAACCGCCAAACCAATTTTTTTCAGTAGCTCTCATAATAGCATCGTATGCCCAATGTGAAGATTTTACATCGGAGTATTTTGTTGTTGCATTATGATAATATCCATCCCATTCAGAACCATAGGACGGTGCTGCAAATGAAGTTACTGTCATTGAAACTAAAAGTGCAGCAGAAATTAACAAACTTACTATTTTCTTCATATGAAAATTCCTTTCTCTTTTATAATTACTGTTCTATAAACATTTGTACCCAAATATCTTCATCAGCTGAGTAACCAATTCCAATTTGAGTATATGAAGGATTCAAAATATTCTTTTTATGTCCTTCTGAATTCATCCAACTATTTACAACCTCTTCCGGAGTCGATTGCCCTTTTGCTATGTTTTCACCGGCACTCATATATGATATACCAAATTTTTCCATCATATCAAAGGGTGAACCATAAGTCGGAGACTGATGATCAAAATAGTTGTTGTTTTGCATATCTTCAGCTTTCATTTGTGCTACTTGTGCAAGGTCTGGGTTTTCAGAAAGCTGATTTAAACCATTGTCATTACGTATCTCATTAACCAAAGTTACAACAGCTTTCCTAAAAGCAATTTCACTTGAATTAGTCAAATCCAAGTCATCATAAGATTCTTCATAATTTTTCGCTTCATCATCTGTCATTTCAATTTGGTCAATGGTTTTACCTTGGTTGATCCAGTACGCTCTGTACAGCAACGTTGCGAATTCTGCCCTTGTCAAAGAATCTTTCGCCTTAATTGTTCCGTCGCTATATCCTGAAATCAAATTTTTCTGCATTGCTATTGTGAAATAAGGCTTAATTGAGTCATTTATTTCTTTTGCATCAGTAAATTTCTCAAGCATTGACTGATCCACATATTCAACAGAAATGTTAAACTTCATTCCACGAACCAAAGCATAAATAGTCTCTTCACGTGAGATAGGAGAGTTTGGTTTAAATTTCCCTCCATCTTTTACATTAAGAAACAAATCTTTTCCAGCCTCTATGTAAGGTGCATACCAATCTTTAACAAACACATCACTATAACTGGTATCCGATATTTCATTAACTTCTCTTTCAAACAAAGAAACTAATACTTTCGTTGCTTCTGCTCGTGAAATTGTATTATTGGGACAAAAAGTGCCATCGGAATATCCGTTAAACCACTTTTTTTCAGTAGTAAAGGATATAGCATCAAATGCCCAATGATTTGAACTTACATCTGAATATGACCTGTTTTCACCATATCCGAACACCGCAATCGTACTGCTCATTGTTAATACAACAATAGTAGTCATCAATATAGAAAGTATTTTTTTCACCGCTCATACCACCTTATTGATTCCATTTTTCTACATTGTCTGTCATCTTATAACTGTGTTCATTTGTTGCTTCAATAATATCATAATAAGCCCAATGTTCTTCGATCACATCTGCAAATAATGTAAGTGATTCTTTATTAGTGCTTACATATGATTTATCAGCGTTTCTAACAAGCATGTTATTTACAATAGTTACAACCTCTGCCCTTGTTATTGTATTATCGGCTTTGAAGGTGTTATCTTCATAACCACCAATCCAACCGTTACCAGCGGCAAATGCAATGTAATCATATGCCCAATGCTCAGTTGTAACATCTGCAAAGTTGCACTTAAACTCTTTGCTTATAGTTGCGAAACGACTTGCCATAGTAACAAATTCTGCTCTTGTTATAGTGTTTTGAGGTCTGAATGTTCCATCTTCATAACCGGTAATAATTCCAAATTTCTCTATATACCCAACATAGTTATAGTACCATGCATCAGAAGTAACATCTGCAAATGAAGATTCATATACGGCATTAGCATCTATTTTGTCCTTCATAAGTCTTGCAAACATTGTCGCTACTTCTGCACGTGTCATGTTGTTGTTGGGAAGAAATGTTCCATCTGGATAACCGGTCATATACACAATATGTTCTTCCGTTTCTAATACATCTTTAACAATAGAATCTCCCTTTTGCGGAGTATCTACAGTTGCTGCAACACATTTCCATTCGGAGACTTCACTGGACGTTCCACTTTTAATAGCAACCGCTTTTAAAGTCTGTCCCTCTGTTAGTATAACTCCACTTATGTCGTCGTAAAGTTTGCTTTTACTTGTGGGAATAGTTCCATCAGTTGTATAATATATCTTTGTGTTCCCTGTATCTGAGTCTAATATGATTTTTTTACCTGCTGTAACATTTCCTTTTGTATTATTAGGATCACCATTAGCATATGGAGGTTTAACTGTTATAGTGGCTCCGCCGACACCAGTGCCTCCGCCACCGCCACCACCGAAACCTCCGCCGGAACCTCCGCCGGTGTTTTCTCCCGATTTGGTCACTTTAAACCTTACAGCGATATCGTGATTGTAGATGTCTGTTGCATAAACCATATACGAACCCGCATCTGAAACAGTAGCTATCTCAGTGTAGCTTATACAATCAAGGTTCTGCTTCTCTGCAACTTTTGTATATCCGGAAAATGTCTTTCCTGCAAAACTTACTGTTCCGCTTCCAGATTTCATTAAAACACAGTCAACTTCACTCAAGTCCGCAATTTCAACTTTTTTGCTTCCGGAATAGCTTGAACCATCCACTAAATCTTTAAATACAGGTACTTCAGTATCAATTACAACCTCTTTTTCATCAGCAAAAGCGACAGCACTGCAACATAGCATTGTAACTGCAAGAATGCAGGAAATAAATTTTTTCATAGTATCTGTCCTTTCTCTAAGTTTTTTGGCAGAGAGTAGCAGAAACTACTCTCTGCACAATTAATTTAATTAGTCATTAGTTGTAATTGAATATACACCATCTTCGTTGATTTCAACAACTGATCCGACAGAGATGTTTTTGTTTATTCCAGGATTGAAAATTTCATCAATCTTCTTAACAGTCACATTGCCACCTTCAGCATCAATATTTAAGTATCTGTTAGGTGTTGCATTAAGACTCATTAATGAAATTCCATATTCAGTACTTGGAGCAACAATTACATACAATGTGTTTGATTTCTTACCAGAATCATTCTGTCCGTAGATATAACGTACGCCGGTCTTACCATCAACTAACTGGTCTGTAATACCATTATACATCTTGGTGTATTTGCTTTCGCTGTTTTCCTTCTTGTAGAATGTAAGCATATCATCGCCATCTGTAACTGCGATATTGAGTTTGCCAAGTGCATCTACACCAATAACATTAATTACATTCTGTAAATCCTTATTGATTGCAAAGCTGATGTTTCTAACATTACCAGCATTGTCAATTAAAGTAAGATCGTATTTACCACTTTCAGAGAAGCTGCTACTTGTCTGGTGTGAATTAAGTGTAGTTTCAGTTGTAGCTCCATCAGCACTTGTAAACTTAATATTTACTTTCTTAATTCCTGAATGAATATCTTTAATTCCATCAAGGCTTACATCATGGTTATATGTCCAACCGTCATGGATAATATTCCATTCACTTTCAGGGATTTCGTGTTCGTTGTAAACGCCAAGCAACTTAATCATACGTGAATATTCAGGAGCAGTCTTATCAAGTTTTACTGTGCTTGTAGCTTTTGCTTCATTCCCAGCATAATCTTTTGCGATAATTTCAACTGTAGTAGTTCCTTCTCTTGTAATTTCGATAGAACCACCTATTGATGAAAGTTCACCTTCTCCAACTTTTGTTCCAGTAGTGTCAGCACCATTATACAATGTATACTTAACGCTTTCGATTGTTGAAGATAATCCTTTGTCAACTATGTCAACATTCATCATAATGTCTTCTGTTTGCCAAGATGAAGGAGCTGTAATAGAAATTTCAGGTTTGGTTCCTTCTGCAAATACTTGGATTGATTTTATAGAACTGTTGCCTGCTACGTCTGTAACTCGAACAAGAACTGTTCCTTCAAATGATTTTGTTATAATTGCTTCGGTTTCAACTTTTGTGTCATTCCATTCATATTTCAGTTGCTTCCAATCAGGCTCAATCATGCCTTTTTCAAGCAATGCATATTCATAGAATAAAACAGTAGATGCTTCACTCGCACTTGCATATGTTATACAAGTATCATCAGCTTTTGCTGTTAATTTCTGTTGCTCATTGGTTGGTTCAGCTAATCCAAATAATGTTAACTCGCCACCTATACCAACAAGTTTTGTCTCTGCATTATCGAATACAGGAGCAGTCTTGTCTATTAAAGCAACTACTTTATAATCAGAAAGAACATTATATTCTTTTGCACTTTCTGTTGTTATTCTTACATTTCCAATTGCCCATTCACCTTCGTCAGAAAGTGTTAAAGTGCCTCCTGTTGTAGGAAGATAAACATCTTTTTGTACAACTACGCCATTAAGATACAAGTCGTATTTTACACTTTGGATGTTAGCTTTACATGTTCCTTTATTAGGAATAATGTTAACAATTGCCGATTCATTTGTAGCATTTACAACTTCAAAATCTGAACCGCCAACAGTCATGTCCTTAGTGCCATAATCATGTCTAATATCAATAACAGGTACATTTTCAGTAGGTTCATAATTAATTACATACGTGTTAACATCACTCTCACAACCACATTCTCTGTATGCCTGTATACGGATTGTGTTTGCACCTGCAACAAGTTCAATATTTTTATCGGTAGATAATTCTGTCCACTGTCCAGCGTTATTTGAATAACGTACCTTATCAGTGTTATCAAAAACTACTGTCACTTTGTTGTTGTCTGTTTTCCAAGAGCCAGATGTAACACTGTTCAAAGTAGGCATTGTAAGATCATAGTGAACTATTACTGTTACAGATTTTTCTTCAGTAATTCCTGCTTTGTTCTTTGCTGTAACCTTAATATTGGTAACGCCTTCTCTGTCAACAGAAATATTTCCTCCGATTCGAGTAAGCTCACCGTCATATCCATCAGTAATGGTTTTTCCGTCTTCATCAGTTACTACATAAGTAACTGTATCAATGTCAGAAAACTCAGCATTTTCGGATACTGTTACAAAAACATCTACAGGTTCATGACTACACTTTTCATCATAAGATTTTGAAATGCTGATAATAGGTGTTGCACTATCAATATTGATAGATTTAGATTTTTCTGTTACGTTACCGGCATTGTCTGTAACGCGAACTTTAACAGTACCTGTTATAGCTTCATTGTCAGAATATGCTTTTATAACGCCCGTTTCCCAAGTTACTTTATCAACTTCAATCCATTCTTCCATTCCTTCATTTGCTACACAATATTCAACCTTAGCAATTCCAGAAGGGGTGTGTGAACGGTAACCAACAACATCAGGTAAGTTAGGAATAGGATCTACTATTTCATCGCCATCTACTACTTTAATTCCAAATCCTTTAGATGAAGCAACTATTTCATTGTCAGCAGCATCAACTAATGCAAATTCAAATGTAGGAGCAGTTTTATCAATCTTTACCTGAACAGTCTGGAATTTGAAATCTTCATATCCAGCAGTTGTAGCATTACCAATAATCATAGAACCTTCCCAAGTTGCATTTCTTTCATCATTGACTGCTTTAACTGTTTGCTGTGTTATATACTCTTCGGAAGCAGTAATTATAACATCTGTAATTCCTTCTTCTGCAACTTCAATGAATGCACCTTCACCACTAGCTGCCTCAGCAGAAATATCTCTTGTTGTTACATTACCTTCTTCATCATGAGTCAGAAGATTGTTATTGCCGGTATATTCTATCTTTGTAATATTTCCTGTTTTAGCAGAAGCCTTAACCTGAATAAACTGTGTTTCTTTTTGCCAGCCTTCTGTTGCTTCAATATCAATTGCAGGAGCACAACCAATAACGGTAATATTACCAGCCTTATCAATAGCTCTTACAACAACATAACCGTCAAATCCCTCTTCCGGAAGTATAGGTGTTTTGTCGTCTACATAGTTATGCCATACATTTGTAGCGCCCATTTTTCCGTTATATCCATTTTCATCATAAATGGTATCAGGAGCAGTTTCAAAATCCCAAGGCATAACATCTTCTAAATCTCCATTTTCAGGGATCAAAGCATACTGTAAGCCAGGAAGTTCGTACTGTCTTGTATTAAATGTTCCTTTATTAAATCTTTCAATTTCAACATCGGCATCATTTGTCACCTTATATAAGAAAGATTTATCGGATGCAAATACTCCAGTTGCAGGAACATTTTCAGGAGTATAAACATTATAAGTGTCATCAGTAATAGCAGGTGCAACACCAGACTCGCTATCGATAATATCAGCTTTCAAACCAAGAACAACCTTATTATTATCAGCAAGACCATGTTCGCTTGCAGGAATAGCAACAACCTTAACATTTACAGTCGGTGCAATTCTGTCTATTCTTGATGTCCAAATACCTGTTGTTTTGTTTCCAGTGTATTCAACATTATCTGTCTTTGCTTTATCAAAAACAGTAACCTTAATCTGAGCACTTTCAGAAACTCTTACATAACCAAGATGGATGTAACCTTCTGTGTCACGAGCAAGTTTCTCAACAAGACCATCATTATCAATTACATCATAACCATATGCAGCCTCATTTGTGAAATCACTTAAAGATACATATGTATATGCAGAAGGATCAACTTCTAAAGAAGCATCATCCGCATGAATCTTATGGGCAAATTTAACTGTGTCTTTTGTTGAAATATCATTGCCCTCAAGGTCAGTCACACTAATAAACACATTTTCGAGCCAAGCATCTACTTTTTCTTCGTTATCATCTTTTACTCGAATTTCAACATAATCATAATCACGCTTTGACCAACCATAATTATTTTGTGACCAAATATATCCATTCTGAGGTTCAAAGTCAATTAATGCTTCTCTTGATTCAGCAACAAATGTGATAGGTTCTGAATAATCAATATTACCTACACGGTCAATTGTTCTAAGAACGATTGCACCTTGGAATTCATCCGGAACAACAATTCCGCCATCTTTCCATGCTGCTTTTTTCCATTCGCATTTATCGCCATCTGCATTGTATTCTTTATCAAGATATTTAGCTACAAGTGCTTCAATGTCTTCATTAGATGCAGATGCTACTTCTGTAAATGTTCCACCTGTACCATTAATTGTTCCAGCCTCTACAGGAAGAAGAATGTAATCAATATTAGGATCAACTGCAACATCATTTGCGTCATCTGTTATATATGTTGTAGCTTCATTATCATAAAGATGTGCTTTGTCTTTTTCTACATATTTATCATATACATCAATTAAATCTACGCCTGATATTTTTTCGTTCTGAATATTAACACCTGACTGTTCTGCTGTTGTAGTTTCATCAACAATCTCAAATGTTATCTTCATCTGCTTTCTTGTATTTACATCAGCATCTGTTTCATTGAAGGAGAAGAGACTCCATCCTTTATCTGCAACGTCTGTCTTTGTTTCAACAAGTTTTGCGTTTTTAATTTCAGGGTTGATTTTATCAACACGAAGCATTGCATCGTACAATACAGGTTCTGCATCGGTAGCAGTTGCTACAGAAGGATAATCTCTTACATTAGGCTCTTTAGCTGAATCATCTGCGAAGAATTCAACCTTTGCAATACCTGTACCTTCATATACAAGATAGAACTTATAACCAACATTGGATTCATACTTTTCATTAGCAAGTTCTTCGCAATCACCAAGTGATACGATGTTATTGTTGCTTGCGGCATAAGTTTTAACTTTTGTAAATGTATCACCGCTAATCTTATACAAATCTAATGCTTTGTCAGCGTTGAATTTTACATTTTTTGTTTTTGACTGTACCGGAGTGATGTCATCATCTTTTACAACAACTTCAAGAACCTGACTGTTCGGTCCCCAAGGCATATTACGAACTTCGTAATCAACTTTTTCGTTGTTTGCTTTCAATAAATCATTCTCGGCATCATCTGTGATATCATATCCCTTATATATAATGTAGGGATTTATTTTATCAACTCGAAGCTGAGTCTTATAAATTGATGAGAAAACATCACCATCATTTACATCAGCCTGGTCTTTAACAGAAACAGTGATATCAACAACACCAGTTCCTTCATATTCAATATAAAATGTTAAATCTTTGTCTGTTTCTGTTCCGAAAATGTAATCTTCTGTGAGGTTGAAAGAATCATCAACATTTTTCTTGTCAACGCCATTTTTATTCCAGATTTTAATTTTTTTGTTTTCATTTTCGGCATTGAATTCTGCTTTTACATTAATCTGACCTTTATTAAGACCTGATGAACGAATTTCATTAGCAAGATCTTCATCAGTAATCTTTACTTCTAATACTGCAGAATCATTAATCCAAGGAGCTACATCTCCTGTGGTTGTATGAATAACTTCGTTTTCGATTTCACCATCAGTTTTTTCTGTTACTCTTGCAGTTGTAACCAAAATATCTGTAGCAGTGCCATTGATTATTTCGTCTGCCGTATTGCCGGTTGTATCAGCGTTTGAGTTAAGAGCATACTCTTTAACATCAATTACAGGGTTAGTGTTATCTGTAATTATTGTTTCCTTTCCATCGCTTGTTGTTGAAACGATAGGAGACCAGTTACCTGCTCTATCCTGAACACGCACCTGAATAATACCATCAAATTCTTTATATATAACAGGGGTTTCTGTTTCGCCAGTCCAAATTTTCCAACCGCTCAAATCATTTCCTTCCTTGTCAAGAACGGTTGCAGTATAGCCATCAGGCACATTTCCACCTTCTGCTGCACCTTCTTTTGTTGCAAGTAAACGATATTGATACATCTTATTCTTTTCAGTTTCTCCGGCTGTTGCATCTTCAAGTCCGGAAATCACATCAACACTTGCTGTTACGTCATCTGATGCACTCATATCAATAGCTTGCTGTCTGTTTGTTATTACATCAGCAACAGTAAACAAGGAAACAACGTTTTTATCCAATTCCACAAGATTAAACTTTGCTTTAGGCGCTGTAGTATCTATGTAGAAATAATATCTGTTTGTTGTTTTAAGACCAGAATTGTCAATTGCAGTAATTGCTAAAACATTAAAACCTTCACCGCTAATTACAATAGGTGTTGCTGCCGAGCAAAGTTTTGTTGCCGGATCATATGTAAGTTCAACTGTTCCTTCGAGTGTAGACGGAATTACATTTTCTTCTAATCCATAATTTGCAACAGAATATTTAACGCTCTTAATTCCAGAAGTAACTAATAAATCCGAAATTTCTATTTTGTCTATAGAAATATCACCCATAGCCCAAATTTTTTCCGGCTTATATTCTTCATCTTCCCAATCTAAAGCTTTCTGCAATGCAGCCTTATCAAGGCTATGCCATCTGTAGCTCTTATGAATGTTGTCTGTCTCATTTACCGTTTTATTTTCGTCGGTATCTTCCATAACGGTTACAAAATCCATTTCATTAATAAATGTATTTTCTGCAACATTTGTTACGGGATCACTTTCAACATTTGCACCTACAAGATTTTTGTAAGTTGATGTGCTGATAGAAACAGCGGGATACTGACCATCTGCCACAATAGGATAATCCTGTACGGTAGTGTTACCATTATTATCAGTAATCTTAATTCTTAAATAACCAGCAAAATCACTTCTGATAACATTATAAATCATAAAGGATACCATATCGCCTGTTGCAAAAAGCTGGGCAGCAGTTAAAAGTTTAGGATTAATTCCATCAAGTTCCTGTGTAAGGAAAGACTCAAGTGTACGGTCTGTCTGCTGAACATCCTGTGAAAGGTCTATCCATGCTTTACTCCAATCGCCACTTCCTATAACTTCAAAATTTTCACTGTCTAACTTTATTTCCAAAGGATTTCTGTCTGCATCGAGATAAGCGATTTCAACAGCCTTTTCAGCCACGCCTGTACTTGTAGAGCTGTTAATAAAGTTACTGCCATTCTGAGATTTAGCAACGAATGTAAGAATTTGCTTTCTTCTCATACGGTTAATTTCGCTATCCTTATTATGGTATACTGTACCAGTTATACCATCAAGAGTAGCTTCAGCGCCAGCTGCTGAATTAACAGTCGGCATTGAATCATTTGTTGTTCCTGTCAAGTCTAAATCCGTACCTTTATCCACACCGCTGATATCATTAGTCATTTCACTAAATACATCAGTTACAATTATCGGATATGGTGCCGGTGTTGTAGTGTCACCTGCCGCTAAGACAAGTGAGCTTGGCATCATTGTAACAAGCATTGCCATAAACAATATCCAAGCTGTAATTTTTCTTGTTCTCATAATTTGTTTCATCCTTTCTGTTTCAAATATAGAATGTTAGTGTTTGTTTTTATCAGATGCTTACTTTAACCATTTATGATAATATATAAGCATTTTAAATTTTCTCTTCATCGTTATCACCCCTTATGCCACAGTAACTTATAACAAACATTTTTACGGTATATCAACCACTATCAAAACTAAATACATCCATAGTTCTTTACCCTTCTAACCTTTTGAAACCATCTATCTCACTATAAATAAAACTTAATTTTTCATTGACCATATCCTCATTTTCCCAAAGACAAAAATCATGAATTGTTGCTATATAGAGCAAAAAATATGGTCTGAAAATTTCATGTCTTACGTTGTATATCTGTGCAAGCTCTTTTGAATAATCCATATAATTCATATAGATCTTCGTAAGTTCATACCGACTTCTTTCTCCATAATTAGGAGATGCAATTACCTGGTAGATATACTTAAATTTATTCTTTTCACCTGCAATAATTTCAAAACCACGTTGCAAAGCTTGTTTTAGTGTTCTTTCAGGATTTTTGAAAACATCAAAAAACATTCTGTCCACTTTTCTCATATAAAGTTTTGCACTTTCAATTACAATATCTTCTTTAGAATTTAGATAGTTGTAAAATGTTGCCTTATGTGTATTACAGTATTGTGCCAACTCATTTATGCTTGTGTTTTCCAACCCTTGCTTTACGAATAGCTCAAAACACTTTTCAAGCATTTCCTCTTTTTTCTGCTCTTTATGTTCATCACTAAACACATTGAACCCCCTCTTTCATAATTTTATGAACTGACAAGTCGGTCATATTTTTTCACAAAAAAATATGTATACACCACATAATCTGAATTATGTGGTAGATGTAATGTGCACTCAGCATACAATCATACATATAAAGTATAGCACAGAAGATATAAAATGTCAATGATAAATGGTAAAAAAACGCTTTTAAATGAAATTTTGTCAAAATGCCAATAAAATATGCAACAAAACCAGACCAATGGCAATTATACAGCAATCATTGGTCTAAATGTCGTCAAAAAATCGTTACATTTATGGTTGTGCATGATGCACAACTTATTTTTTGAAGAAAAACTAAAGCATTGTACCACATAATTCAGATTATGTGGTGTTTTTATTTTCAGCACCGAAGGAGTCCGAGCTTTTGTATGAGGTCTCTGTGGATTTCACAAGTTTCCATAGTATAGATTCTTGTCGTGTTTACACTTGAGTGTCCAAGAATGTCTGCGAGCCTTACAATATCTTTTTGCAGCGAGTAGAAAGTTCTGGCGAACAAGTGTCTGAAATTATGTGGGAACACTTTGTCTTTTGACACTCCGGCACTTTCACACAAAGCCTTTAGCATTTTCCATACATTCGACCTATCAAGTGGTTTCCCATTTTTGCTTACAAATACGGGGCCACTTTTTATATTGTTTTCTTTAATATAAGTCTTTAGCATCTTACATAGTTTCTTTGGTAGAATTACAACCCTCATTTTCCCTTTGCAGTTAATAAGGGCTTGTTTACTCTGTACAGAAGAAACTGTTACATATTTAAGTTCCGAAATTCTGATGCCGGTTGCACAAATGGTCTGCATCAGCATATAAAGTCTCCGATTACTTTTCTTCTCAGCTGCCACAAGCAATCTTTCATATTCTTCTCTCGTAAGTTCCTTATCTCTGTCTGCAAAGATTTGTTTTTGTATTTTCAAAGTCTTAACGATACAATCATTCCATTCGTTATGTTGGAAGAAACTATTTATGGATGATAGCATTGAGTTAACACTTCTTGGAGCATACTGTTCCATAATGAAATGCTTATACTCAATTACAATTGCCTTAGTCACTTCTTTTCCGCAGAGCCATTCCATAAAAGCCATAACATCTCGAATGTATTTTTCAACAGTTGCCTCAGCTCTTTCCTCTTCAATTAAGTAATTCTTAAACTTGATTATTCGTTCGTTTGTGATTTTTTTCATATTGACCACTTTCCTTTCCTATCTATATTTTAGCATTACCATATATTTTCTCATATTATTCACGAAAAGTTTTGTCAATATAAATGGTTTTTATGTTTCCTCCTTTTCAAACACAAACAATAGCACACTATTTTCAATAAGTCTACGAAGGAATCTTATAAACGCAAAAAAGAGGGTGAAACCAAGCATTTGTGCTTAATTTCACCCTCTGTGTTTTCAAAGTTAGTTTTGTTATCTTGCCATTTTTCTTTTTTGACGGCGGATTTCATTTTCTCGTTCTCTGCATTGTCTTTTCTTAAATTCTCGTATTAAATCTCTGTATGCTTCGGTTCTCGGTATTGCAAGTTTTTCACGCGATGATAGATATGATATAAATTCTGTTTTTGCTATATACTGTGTTGTATTTACTATAACTCCGTGCAGGATGTTTTCTTTTATAAGTTCTCGGATCCTTTGGTGAGCATGCCCTGATATTTGTGCAGCTGTCAGAGTGGGCAGAGCATCAGGCAACTCTGCCCATCTCTTTTCAAGCCAACGGTGGAAGGCGGTGCAGTTTTCTTCGGATGCTACGAAGAAGGGTTTCGGATGGCGTTCTCCTTCATGTGGGAACTGACCTTTAAGTTTGGCGATTAACTTTTGATCAGTTCCCAGCCTTACAAGGAATTTCTCGGCATCCTCTTTGAGTACCAAATACTTATGCGTTGCGTGTCCTGTGTTTATATGCGGTATCAATTTATGGTCCATAAGGAACTTCATCTTTCTTGTTGATATGTGCAGATATTGCCGTAATTGGCAACCGCTCATATACTGTTTTTCTTCCATAAAATCTTCCCTTTCCATTATTAAAGACACCCCGAAC
>JAZQIO010000068.1:0-10846 GCA_045541135.1 Clostridia bacterium | reverse complement strand
ATTCAGCAAACAGAAATGCTGAAATAGGCAAAGTATCAGACATAAGATACGGAGACAGAATATTGGTTTATGCATATAACGGCGACTCGTATGCAATCGTTATTTACAGATAAAGGGGGTAGGGTGAATAATGAGTAAAATAAAAAGAATATTAGCACTTACATTATGCTTGCTTCTTGCAATAACAAGCCTTCCCATAACACAGTTGTTTGCAAGTGCGGATGAAGGACTTGTTGTGCTTCATGAAACGACATTTGATAATGTAAGTGATTTGAATTGGATTTTGAATGCAAACGCATCACCATACATTACAGCAACTATTGATGAAAACGGTTATTATACTTTTGAACATACAACTACTTCGTCACCAACAACAAAAGTAGGTAGTATAGACCGTACATTGGATGATTTGGTTATATCAAAGGATGATGCTAACAGAACTCAGGTTGTAACCAATAATCTTAGCGGTAAGTACCGTATTGAACTTGACGTTGATGTATTGATGAAAAAACATGCGGATAGTAATGCACCTTATTATGCTTTTGGTTTCAAATCAGGGAAAAGTGAGATTTTGACTATACGTTTAAGAGGCGGTTATTTTGAGGTTGCGAATAATCCAAGCGCTATAACAAGCTCTACATACAAGCGTTCCAGTGCAAACGCAAAAACGGTCGACTGGGGATATAATGCAAATGAAAGCGAAGAAAACTTGAAGTTTGAAATTGAGTACGATACTGTTAATAAAAAAATTTCCACATACGTAAACGGAATTCTTATGACAGAATATGAAGGTGTTCTACAATCCGAGGATGAAGTTGTGTATTGCGAGAATGCTGCAACAATTGACGGGTTAAAAATTACCACACTATCTCGTGCAGATGTTGGAACATATTTGAAATTTAAAAACTTTAAGGTTACACAGCTTGAAAGAGCAACAAATACAACTCTTTCAGCATTGCCTGCAAAGCTTGATGTTGCGGACGTTAACAATGTAAAGGAAGCGTCTGTTACACTTCCTGCGGTAAGCGGTGTAACATGGGCGTCTGCTGATGAAACTGCTGCAACAGTAAGTGGTAATACACTTACATTTATTCCTTCTACAACAGGAACAAAGGAAGCAGTGGTTACAGCTACATTTACAACAGACGGTTATGAATATGTAAAGACATATAAAATGACCTTGGCACAGGGTGAGGAAGTAATCGTTCCTGAACCGACACCAACCCCTGCAGAAGCTGTTGTTTCTGTAGATAAAGTATTTGGCTATGCTGATGCTAATTCTGCTTTAGCAGATGGTTGGAGTTACGGTATACTTGATAGTAAAACTTATGTTTTAACACCAAATCAAACTTTAAATTCTGATTTTGTTGTTGAAAATGGCGTTCCTACAATAAAACAAACAGAACAGACAATAATGAAGGCTGATAACACTGGTGTTAATTCTAATCATGGTACAGCAATGGTATTTGATTTGCCGGCAGGTCCTGTAGCTATTGATGAAGAAAACGGAACTTCAATTATAAATGAAGATGGTAAATATCACGGTGTCATTAAAGTTGATATTGATGGTGAATTCAATGCGGAACCTGTTAAGGAATATTATCATACTCCGGAAGGTTCTGAAACTTCATTCAAAGTAAATCCCGGATATGCAAATGTTAACGTAATTGGTGATTACATTGCAACACAGTGGAGAATACGAGCATCTGATGCTCGTGCTATGTCAAATTCCAGTGAATCACCAAGTGATATTAAAACTGAGAAGAAGGACAATATTCTTGGCGGTAAGCCTGCAGAAGGGCTTATTCTGTCATCAACTGTTGATACAGTTGCCGAAACCGTTTCTGCCTGCGTTCCCGTAACAGGTAATGGGCTTACAGGTAACGGTTCAACATGGGCAAAGCTTACAGATAAGAAAGACCTTACTTATGTGGACAGAATTATAGCTCAGCACATGGCAAGACTGCCTCTTACTGCATATTCAAAAATTAAATCTGTAAAGGTTACAACAATTGACCCTAAATTCGGTGATGAAACAACAGCAGTTCTTTCACAGTTGCCTGCAACTTTGGTAGGAGATATAAACGGTGCGACAGAACTTTCTGTTACACTTCCTTCAATCAACGGTGTTGAATGGGTATCAATGGATGAAAATGCTGCAACAGTAAACGGTAGCACACTTAACCTGATTCCTTCAAAGACAGGTACAAAGGATGCTGTTGTAAAAGCAGTATTCACAACAGATGGTATTAAATATTCTAAGGAATATAAGTTTACACTTGCTATGAATGATAATCTTGCCGTAACATATTATGTTGACGGTAAAGTATACAGTGCAGTAAGTGTGAAAAAGAATGAAAAAGCATCTGCAATTGATGCTCCTGTAAAAACAGGTATGATTTTTGACGGTTGGTTCTTAGAGGGTGCAGACACTTCGTTTGATTTTGATACAGCTATTACAGAAGATGTAAATCTTTATGCGAAATATTCTACAGACCCGAATTATAATCCTACAACAGACGGTGTAGTTGCTTTCAGCAAGACATTTAACTATGCTGATGTTAATGCTGCTTATGCAGACGGTTGGGCATCCAGTGCAGAAAATCATGCTGAATTTGTTGTTGAAAACGGAGTTCCGACGTTAAAACAGTTCAAACAGACAATAACTGAAAACGGTGAAAAAGCAACAGCTTCTTTTGGTTCAAATATGACATTTGCATTCCCTGCAGGTCCGGTTGCTATGGATATTGAAAACCGTACACAGGTTATAAATGAGGATGGTAAATATACAGGTACTGTTAAGGTGGATGTTGACAGTGAGTATGATATGGGACCTGCGGAAGCCTATAAAGCAAACGTAAATGGTGTTGAAATTTCTGTAAATCCAAGCTACGGACGTATGGAAATTCTTGGTGGTGCACAAACTGCGGTACGTTGGAGAATTAGAGCATCTCATGCACAGGCTATGTCACACACTAACGAGGCTGACACAGATATTAAGGACGAAAAAGGAAATAAAAGCCTTGGAGGTTCTCCAAAAGATGGTGTACTGTTATCTACAACAGTAGATACAGTTGGAGAAACCATTTCAGCTACAATACCTAATGCAGCAGAACCAAATGTTGCTACAGGTTCAACTTTTGCAAGCTATTCAAGCAAAAAAGATCTTTTGTATGTAGACCAAATTTTCCTTCACCAGATGATAAGAATTCCTGTTGGTTCATATTCAAAGGTTAAGGGAATTACACTTACAACTTTGGATCCAAAGTTTGGTAAGGAAGCTACAGTAAAACTTAACCTTCTTCCTGCAAAGCTTGACGTTAACGATATAAATTCTGTAACAACAGCAGAATTCACATTGCCTGATATTGCAGGTGTAGTTTGGACATCATCAGATGATGCACTTATCTCAATTGAAGGTAATAAGGCAACAGTTAACAGAGTAAAAGGCGAAGCTAAAGAAGTTTCTGTTAAAGCTACATTTAAAGCGGACGGCATTAATTATTCTAAGGAATATTCAATGACTCTTGCTGCAGGTGAAAACATAATTAAGTATTATGATATAAACGGCAATCTGTATAATTCAATTGAAGTTAAAGACGGTGAAAAAGCATCTGAAATTAATGCTCCGGAAGTTGAACATTACAACTTCCTTGGATGGTTTGAAGAAGGTGCTGAAGCAGCATTTGACTTTAATAAAGCAATTAACAATCATGTAACGCTTTATGCTAAATACGAAGCTAAAACGTATAATGTTATATTCAAAGCAGACGGTAACACAGTTGCTACATTAACAGGTAAATATAATGATGTAGTAATAGGAAACATTCCTTCAATTCCTGCAAAGAATGGCTTTACAGCAGTAGGCTGGTATGTAGGTGATACTGATGAAGTATTCGGTGAAGGTACATTGGTTACAGGTCCTGACATGGTAATCAATGCAAAATACGTTGAAGGTGCACTAAGAAGTTACACAGTAACATTCAAGGTTGACGGCGAAGTTTATGCAACAGATAGCGTATATGACGGCTACACAGTTGCAATGCCCGGAAACCCAACAAAGGCAAATTACACATTTACATACTGGACTTTGAATGGTGCAGAATTCAAAGCAGACACAGCTATTACTTCTGATATTACATTGGAAGCTAAGTTCAATCCAAATCCTGTAAAGGTTAACTTCTACATGGATGAGGCTATGACAGAACTTTTCCGGACAGGTACAGGTTACTACAACACAGCATACGGCACTGTTCCAAAACCCACAAAGGATATGTATAAGTTCACAGGATGGAAGAAGGCAGACGGTACTGATTTTACAGAGGATACAGTTGTTACAGCAGAAGTTTCTGTATATGCTACATGGCAATATTCAGTTAAGGTTATCCTTGATGAAGATATTACCAAGTACACAACAGCAAAGGGAAACAACGTAGACTTTATTGATACTACAACTGCATGGACAGAATCTTTGATAGATGACGGTTATGTTGTAAGGGTTACTAAACAGACACCAACAGACAGAAGTATTACAAAGATTTTAACGGCTACATTTAAAGCTCCTGTAACGGATTATGACGAAACAAACAGAACGCAAATTTTCAATTCAAAATTCGTAGGTGATTACGAAGTAGAAATTGTTTATGATGCTAAACTAAGCGGTAAGCATACTGCACCGGACGGCACAGCTGTTAATGCTCCGTACGGTTATGTAAGTACAGGTACTTATGCAGGTTCAGTATTTAACCCACTTCTTGCAAACAGATTATATAGTGGTAATGTTCAAAGTTTTAACTCTACATCAGTAGGAACAAACTCATTTAATGCAACAGGTGCTGTTGGTTCAGCTACTACATTTACTTATCCGAATGTATCCGGTGGTGTAGCAAGTGACGTTTCACTTAAGATTCGTTATAATTCTGTTGAAGGTAAGGTATATATGACAATGGGTGGCAGTGACTTGGTTGCAACAGGTACACCTATGGCAAAACTTGGTTTTATTAATGCATTCTACTATACAACAATGCCATGTAACCAGGTTGGCGATTATATAAAGATTAAGAGAGTAAAGGTTACACAGTATAACGATTATTCAGATTCAGATGATTTCCAGAAGGTTCAGGCTTTGTTTGATGAACTGCCTGATTCAATAGTTGATAATCCTTATGATGCAAAGGGAACAGTTAATCTTCCTGTAATCAGAGGAGTAAAATGGTCTTCAACTGATGAAGCAATCATTAATTCTGAAACAGGCGAAATTACACCATGGTATTCAGATGTTGATGTTGTTGTTAAGGCAACAATTTCAAGTGGTGTTTTCTCATACGAAAAGTTCTATACACTTACTGTAAAGGGTACAGCAAGTGAATCTGAAGAAATTTTAAATGAAACATTTACTTCAGAAGATGATCTTGCAAACTGGGAATTCACAAACCTTGAGGATATCGCAATCGGTGATTACAGTGTAGATGAAAACGGTGTTAAAATTTCAAAGATTTCACCTGCAGCTGAACCTGATTTAGGATATGAAACAAAGAGATATTTCGGTTTCTATGACCTTTATACAGAAGTAGATTCCGCAGATCACAGTGTAACAGAAGTTAAAGACCACGAAGGTGTTTATGATGTTACAGTTGATTATTCAAAATTCTCTGCTTCAAAGCTTCCTATGAACATTGCAATAGGTTACAGAAACGGCAGCACATTCTATGATTTTGGAATGCTTAAAATCAACAATGAAGGTACTAAATTCGCATATCAGGAAACAGGCGAAACAAAAACATCTATGCTTATAAATGTTGGTGATTCCGGAAAATTAACATTCAGAATTGACAATATTAAAAATGAAATTTGTTTGTACGATGGCGACAAGATACTTGCAGACCGCTTGTCATTTAAGACAGTAATGGGAGACGATGCAAGAATCAACTCCATAAAAGTTGAACTTGATACAAACAGTGAACTTGGTGATTATGTAATCGTTAAGGGAATCAGTGTATCAAAGATTATTGGTGGTACAGCTAATGAATTGAATGCTATTGTAAATGCATCAGCAAACATTGATGTAAATGACATTACTTCAAATCCTGATTCTGTTTCAGGTACAATAAATGCTCTTCCAAATACAATTGGCGGTTATGATGTTGTCTGGTCATCTTCAAGCAACCAGATTGACCTTGAATCTGGTGAAGTATTCCACGATACAACAGCTAAAAAGGTTTATCTGTATGCAGAAATTTTTGATGCAGATGCAAAATATCCGTATGTTGTAAGAAAGGCTTTTGAACTTAACGTACGTGCTGCATTAAACAACGAAGAAACAGACAAGTTTATAATTAACAGCCTTGGCAGAATTACAAATCAGAATTATGATGATATAAGATATGACCTTGCAATCCCCGAAGCTGACGGTATTACATGGACATCATCAAGAACAGATATTATCGGCAATGACGGTAAGATTATTGACAATGCTGTTGTTACAGCTGCAACTCCTGTAACAATTACTGCTACAAGTAATGGTGTAAGCAAAAACTATAACCTTACAGTTTCACCTCGCACACCGCTTTCAACTGTTGCAACAGGAAATAATGGTGTAACATTTAAGGTTGGCAGTGTTGAAAATGCAAAACTTTCAGGTGATACAGTAACAAGCTTTACTTATACAAAGGGTTCAACAGGTAAGGTAAATATAGTTAATACAAAGGGCGATGTTATAGTTTCTCTTGTAGCTGATGCAGCAGGCTTCCACTTTGATTATGTCGGTTCAGACTATAAGAAGTACGACCTTGCAACAGCAGAAATCAAGATTGTTACAATGCCTGATGTTGATAAGGTAGCTATATTTGTAAATGATGAACTTGCTGTTGACTATGCAACACTTAAATTCACTACTGATTATATTACAAAGGTAGAATCTGAAATTAATGTTGGTGAAATCAAAGTTGAAATGGATAAATACGGAATTCTTAAGAGTAACCTTGATAACTTCGATTATTTCGTTGATGCAGAAAAGGGTTATGCAGATAAGAACGGTATTAATCTACCAACAACTACACTTACAAATGCAAAGGTAACATGGACATCATCAGATACATCATTGCTTGCAAACAATGGTAAAGTTACAGTTCCTAACACAATGACAAATGTAAATCTTGCATTTGAAATTGCTGATGGCAGCAATGCTGACATTACTCTCACAAAGGATTTTGTTATAAGTGTAGACTGTGCAAATGACAAAAACGTTATTTATAACATTATACCTGAAGTTTCGTTTAAGGATCCTACATATCATCAGTCTAATGCTACTGACGGTAATATAAATACAATATTTAAGATTACAGATGCAAGCATCAGTGATTCTGAAATGGTATTTAACCTTGGTACTGCGAAGACATTTAATACATTGTATATTCTTCAGAAAGAAGCTAATATGCAGAATTACGAAGTATATTACTCAAATGACGGCTCAAGCTGGAATTTAATTAAATCAGGTGATATGACAGGTAAGTGCTCTGATCTTATCAGATTTACAAGTACAAATGCTCAATACATTAAGCTTGTAACTAAAAAATGCGCAAGTGCAGAAATTGATATTGCAGAGCTAAAAGTATTCTTTGGCGGAACAGATTTAGAGCTTGCACAGTACGACATTGAAAATGTTGTAATTGATGTTGCTCCTACAGGTACAAAGATTAGCTTGTCTGAAACGGGTGCAAACGGCACAGCATTTACATGGACATCTTCAGATGACGATGTTATTGATTCAAAGGGTAACATTACAAGACCTTCAAGCGCAACAACAGTTAAATTAACTGTTAAAGCAGTTGTTGGCGGTCAGGAACTTTCAAAGACATTTGATGTATATGTAGACACCAAGTCAACAAGCGGACCTTCACAGGTTGGCGGTGGCTCAGGTGGCGGTGGCGGCGGTGCCGGCGGTATGGCTTCCGGTGGTGCAGCATCAGCTCCTGTAATCGGTGATACAGAAGAAGATACAATTTATTCAGAAGATATTAAACCTTCAGAATCAACAACAAGCGTTTATAACGATGTTAAGGAAACAGACTGGTACTATGAAGCAGTTAAGACATTAACAAGCAAGGGCATTGTTTCAGGTGACGGTACAGGTTACTTCTATCCAACAAACAATGTAACAAGAGAACAGTTTGTAAAAATGATACTTGAAGCAATAGAAGTTGAAGTTAAAGCAGGCACACATTCATTCGGTGACGTTGAAGGTGGAGCATGGTACGAAGACTATATTGCAACAGCAGTATCAAACGGTATAGTAAATGGTGTAGGTGGCGGCAACTTTGGTGTTGGCACAAACATCACAAGACAGGATATGGCAGTACTAATAGGGCGAGTACTTACATACAAGAATATTGAAGTAGCAAAAGAAGAGGTAGAACCATTTGCAGATGCGTCAGAGGTTGCAGACTATGCAAAGGAAGCTGTAGCAAATATGAAGGCAATCGGCTTAATTCAGGGCTACAACAATAACTACAATCCTAAGGATAATCTTACAAGAGCAGAAGCAGCTACTGTAATAGCATCTTTGTTAGAGCTTTTGGCAAAATAAAAGATTAAAGTAATATCAAAGAAGATACAGTAAAAATTGAATAAAAAAGATGACTTTGTAGGGGCGGATGCCTACATCCGCCCGCTATAAAAAACGGAAACGGTACGATGTGGGCATCGTACCCTACAAAGGATATTTTGTTATTCACAAAAATGCTCAAGAAAGGAGATTATCTATGAAAAGAATTTTAAGTTTTATTTTAACATTTGCAATTATGCTTTCATTAATAGGAAGTGTTACCGTGATTAATACAGATAAAGTTCATGCTCGTATGGGTGTGGACGTAAATGGAAATAAAGTCAGAAACTATGATATTATTAATCCAACCGATGACCCTGTATATTACTATCAGCCACCAGTTGATGAAAACGGAAATCACGACTATTTTGGTTATCCTATTTTGGGTGACCCAATGGAAATTACTGATGAAGAATTTTTTGGTAAATGGGATAAGGTAACAAATACATGGGTTTTAGAACCATATTTCAGATATTCTGATTTTCCCGATATGGCAAAGGTAGAGGAAGCTGTTAAAAATGCTGACTATCCTTTGGCAAAAAAGGAACTTCGTGAATACTATAAGGATTTCACCTGGAAGGTTACTCCTACATATTCAATTCCCTCAAAAGCACAGGATTACCTTGATTCAATGTCAAGAAACGTACACGCTTATTCATATATTTCTATGACAGCTATCAACGGTTTTAATTTGCCTGCCGAAGAATGGGGCAAGGCAGAGCTTGATGTTACAAGTGCTTTTAAATCTGCTGTAACAGGCGGTTATACAGATTTTAACCTTATGCTTGCATCAGCAGACAAATTCTGGACAACCGGTGAGTTTTATTCAAAGGATGCAGCTGATCCAAGTGTAAGACCTATTCTTAGAATGACTGTAAATGGTGTTCCGACAGAAAGAGTTGCATATAAGGATGCAATGGTTGTTGCAGGTCTTGGACGTGATGTGAATTATGGTTATGATGAGATAATCCAGGTTGAAGAACATGGTTATTATGATGATGTTGGTGAACCAAGAGGAACTTGTGATGAAAATACAAAGCGTTCCTTTGTATGCTTTGATATAAGTGACCTTAATAGTACTGATATCGTAACAGAAGCAAAGCTTGTACTTACAGCACGTACTGTAATTACAGACGAAACAAGAAATAGTTTCAAGGATGAAAACGGAAACCCATATTCAGGCAAGGCTAATGAAAAGCTTTTGTGGGCTACATGGTACCGTTCATCAGCATGGGAAGAAGATACTCTTACATGGGGTACGGACTATTTTTCAGATAAATTCTATTTCTCGTGTCATGATGCAGTTGCGTGGGATTATATAACTTCAAACAGCACATCTGTTAAAGGTAAGGTTTGTGACTACCACCGTTTCGGTCAGCAAAGTGACCTTACAAAAGCATATCAGGCAACAGGTGACGAACGTTTTGCATATACAAACATCCGACAGATTATGGCACTTTACCATTCAATCGGTATTGAAGGTCAGGTAATGAACTCACTGGATATGTCAGTTTATTTAAGCGGTTTTTGTAATGTTATATATTCAACTGTTAACAGTAAATATATGACAGATGAAATATTTACCGCCTTCTTAAAGTTTGCATGGGGTCTTTGTGACTGGGAAACTGAAAAGTGGTACGGTCACTACACAAACAACTGGGCTACTTATGCAACATCAGGTAACTACAAGGTTTGCTCATATTTCCCTGAATTTGCAAAGCATGACTATTGGTTTCAGCGTATACTTGAAGAGCATGACAGACTGTTTGTTGGCTTTACTTTAGAAGACGGACACTGTATCGAGCTTTCACAGGGTTATATCAACACAATCTTGAGTACTTTCTCAACACCTATGTCTGTTTATAATGAAACAGGTCATGAAGGTCCGTATTCGGAAGAAATATACGAAGTTATTCATGATATTGTAAGAAACGGTATATATTCTGCAATCGGTGCCCCGAAATGGCACGGCTTTAATATTGCCGACTCCTCAGATATCGGAAGTAATATGGTAAGCATGTATAGAACATGGTATCAGTATCTGTTCAGTGATGATGAAGAGATTGAATATATAATTTCCAACGGTACAAGCGGTAAAATGCCGGAAAATCCCACAACAAATTACCCTGTAACATTAAGAACATTTATGCGTTCAGGATGGGATGCAAGAGATTCAATAGCTATGTCATTTATAAATACAGCTCACTCAGGAACATCTCATGTTCATTATGACGCACTTTCAAT
>JAZQIO010000067.1:0-7624 GCA_045541135.1 Clostridia bacterium | reverse complement strand
GTATTGACTTATGGGAAACTTTGTGCTCATCTGTGGCACATACTTTCCCACGAAAAAACAAGTCTGTGGCGGAGGTTTAGAAAATGTATGCGAAAGTGCAGTAATTGTGCCGTAAAACCGCACGCATCATTTCCCTCTGCCGGCGTGCGGTTTTAGGGACTCTGAGCGAAAAGTCGCGAATATTCCCGACGGTTCAATTACAAACTAAGCTAATACTTTTTCTTACCGACAGAGCCGACTTGAAGTTTTTTTAGAGTACTGTCCAAAACTTGTTTTGGCTAACAGTACCTATGCAAAGGATGTCCAAGAAAACGAGCCTTTGCGAAGTTTGATTGGAAACAGCCGACTGCTGGGTACTTTTTTCAAAAAAAGTACCCCGTCGGAGACATAAAAAAGGATAGCAATTACATAATTGCTATCCCTGTCGTGAATTATTTATTCATATAATCTTCAACAGCACATTTAACATCTGCAAGTACTTTTTTTGCACTTTCTTCTGTTTCGGACTGAATTAGGTAGTATAGTTTGATTTTCGGTTCTGTGCCTGACGGGCGTGCAACAAAGCTTGCACCGTTTGTAAGCTCGAAGTAAAGAACGTCTGATTTTGGAAGTGTCAAAGCTTCTTCACTGCCGTCTGCAAGGTTATATTTAACACCTGTTTTATAGTCACGTATTGCAGTAACCTTAAAGTCCCCAAAGCTTTCGGGCTTATTGCTTCTCATATCTTCCATAATTGCCTTTATCTTTGCGATGCCGTCGCTGCCTTCCATAGTGATACTTACTGTTTCTTCAGCAAAGCCGCCATAGGTTTTGTAAAGCTCCTGCATTACATCGTAAAGAGTTTTACCCTTTTTGCTGTAATATGCCGCCATTTCCGCAATAAGCATACTTGCAACAACAGCGTCCTTATCTCTTGCGTGTGTACCTACAAGGTAGCCGTAGCTTTCTTCAAAGCCAAGTAAAAATTCATTACAGCCTGTTGTTTCAAACTGATGTATTTTTTCACCAATAAATTTAAAGCCTGTTAAAACTTCAATGTATTCCATACCGTGACTTTCAGTAAGTACACGAGCCATTTTTGTAGAAACTATTGTGGAAATTACTGCACCGTTTGCAGGCAGTGTACCACGTTCCTTTTTAGCGGAAATAATGTAGTCCGCAAGTAATGCACCAACCTGGTTACCCGACATAGGTATGTATTCACCTGCATCGTTTCTAAGCATAATGCCCATACGGTCTGCATCGGGGTCTGTACCTATAATTAAGCTTACGTCATTTTCCTTTGCAAGCTCAACAGCCTTTGTAAAGCATTCCTTGTTTTCGGGGTTAGGTGCGGAAACTGTGGGGAAAGAACCGTCGGGCTCTTCCTGTTCCTTTACAACAATAACGTGCTTAAAGCCTGACTTTTCAAGTATTGCGCGTACGGGCTTGTTGCCGCTTCCGTGAATAGGTGTGTAAACAAGCTTGAATGTGTCTGCAACCTCTTTGACAACATCGGGGTTAATTGCCTGTGTGTAAACTGCATCAATGTATGCGTCGTCAACTTCCTTGCCGATTATTGTAAGAAGTCCTGATTTTTCGGCATCCTCTTTTGTCATTGTCTTTGCGTCGAACATATCAAGGGCATTAATTTCTTCCAGTACCTTGTCGGAAACTGCAGGAGGAAGCTGCCCGCCGTCTTCCCAATATGCCTTGTAGCCGTTATATTTTGCAGGGTTGTGAGATGCAGTAATTGCAATACCTGCAATACATTTTAAATGTCTTATGGAAAAAGAAATTTCAGGAACGGGACGAAGTGATTCAAAAAGATATGTCTTTACACCGTTTGCACAAAGTGTAAGTGCTGTTTCAAGTGCAAATTCAGGCGAAAAATGTCTGGAATCATAGCCTATTACAACGCCTCGTGACTTAAGCTCTTCACCGTGCTTGGAAATATAGTTTGCGATACCCTGTGTAGCACGGCGTACAACGTATTTGTTCATACGGTTTGTACCAATGCCCAAAACTCCGCGAAGACCTGCCGTACCAAATGCAAGTGTTCGGTAAAAGGCGTCTTTTACGGTTTCTTCATCATTTTCAATTTTTTTAAGCTCTGCCTTGTCCTCTGCATCAATTGCAGGGGAATCAAGCCATTTTTTATATTCGTCAAAGTAATTCATAAATTCACTCCTTGGGGTTGTTAGTAAATATATTATATAATAAATATATTCTTTGGTCAATAAGTTTATTTTAACAAAAACTTGTTGCAAATAAAAAAATACCGTGGTATAATTATAATGTATGATTGTAATGTAAAATAGTATACAGGAAAGAGGAATGTTGGTTTTGGAAAAGGAAATCACAATTCAGAAGTTAGTCCAGGAAGTTTTAAAAAGATGGTGGCTTGTAGCCGTGTGCATAATACTTTGCGGTGCTATCTTTTTTACCTACACTAATTATTTTGTTGATGAGCTTTATACATCACACGCATCTATTTATGTTGATAACAAGGCAACTGAGGTAATTGAGGTTGAAGGTGTTGAAAATAACACTGCAAATCTTTACGACCTTACAACTGCCGAAATGCTTGTTGATACATACATAGAAATTCTAAACAGTAACGGCTTTTTTGAAACAATAAAGCAGTACAATCCGGATTTGCCCTTTACCGCAGGTGCAATGAAGAGTATGGTATCCTACTCAAGAGTAGAGGAAACCGGTGTAATTCACATTTACGTTACTGCACCTACACCTGAGTTTGCAAATGAAATATGTGACTCTATTTTAAAGTATGCCAATGTTCAGATTATGAATATTATGGAAGTGGGTTCAGTTAAAACAATTGACCGTGCAACCATGCCTATGGGTCCGTCATACCCAAATGTTCCCAAAATGACATTGCTTGGTATGATAATTGGTATGTTGATTTCATTCGGCATAATATTTATGATAAATTACTTTGATGTACACATTAAAACTGTGGAGGACATTGAAAGTAAATATGACCTGATTGTTCTTGGAACAATCCCCAATATGTTTACAAACGGTTCTTCAGCAGGAGGTGTTGATTATGAGTAAGAAAAATCAGACAAAGGCAAATTACGACGGTGTGCAGAACAGAGAATCTACAATTTTAAACGAAAACAGCAAATTTCATATTGCAGAGGCATATAAGACACTAAGAACAAATATACTTTTTTCAACAAGAGATTCACACTGTAAGTCATATGTTCTTACAAGTGCAATTCCCGGCGAGGGCAAAACAACTACTGCAATTAACATTGCAATTTCATTTGCCCAGACAGAAAAAAAGGTTGTAATTATTGACGGAGATTTAAGAAAGCCAAAGCTTCACAAATATTTTGAGCTGGAAAATAAAATAGGTCTTTCAAATGTTTTGTCGGGAGTGTACGACGACAAGGGAAATGAATATATCCAGAAGACAAATGTTGAAAACTTAGACCTTATAAGCTCCGGTCACGTACCGCCAAATCCAATAGAGCTTTTGTCCTCTGAAAAGATGCAGGAGCTTTTGGATGCATTAAAGGAAACTTATGATTTTATAATTATTGATACTCCGCCTGTTAACATTGTGTCGGATGCACTTGTTCTTTCAAAGATGGTTACGGGCTATATTATGGTTGCAAGAAGTAATTATACGGAATATCAGGCTTTGGATGTTGCTATGGCAAACTTTGAGCTTGCAAATATAAAGCCTCTTGGTGTTGTACTTAATGACTTTAACAAAAAGCAGACAAAGTATGCAAAGGGCGGAAAGTATAAGTATAAGACATATTACAACTACTACCGTTACGGAAATTGATGAAGGGATTATTATGATTGATATACACACACACATTCTGCCTTGTATTGATGATGGTAGCGCAAGTGTTGAAGAATCAATTGAAATGATTAATACAATGGTGAAGTCGGGAATAACAAAAATTGTTGCAACACCGCATTTTTATCCCGATATAATGACAATAGATGAATTTTTGGAGAAACGCCGTGAAGCATACAACCTGATTAAGGATAAACTTCCCGATGGTGTGGAAGTTATACTTGGTGCAGAAGTAATGATAGGTTATGACCTGCACAAGGAGGATATGCGTAAGCTTGCAATAGGTGATACAGACTACATATTGCTTGAGCTTCCCTACGGCAGATGGGACCCATGGGTGTTTGATGAGGTTTTTAAAATTTCTGCAAAACACAGTCTTGAGGTCATAATTGCCCATATTGACAGATTTGTGAATATTTCCCGAAAAGAGGATATTAACCGAATTTTTAAAATGAAGTTAAAATATCAGGTTAATGTAGATGATATAGGAGGAATTTTCAAAAAATCCCCCACTGTCAGACTTCTTAAAGACAGGGCGGTACATTTTATCGCTTCCGACTGTCATGATATGGAAAGAAGAACTCCTCACCTTGCAGAATCTGTTGAAAAGCTAAAAGCCAAAGTAGGGGAAGATTGTATTAATTTATGTATGGCAAATGCCGAAAGAATGCTTATGAATAAAGATATTAATTAAGATGCGGCCCGGAATAAATATTCCGGGCTGCGAGTTTGTTATGAAAAAGGATTTTATTGTCCATAATTTAACCGGAGGTGATACAATGTTTCCTGAAACTAATTTTACAAAGGGTGCTGAAAGGGCACTTTTATATGCTAAAGAATACGTTGTGGAATTCGGTCAGGCTGCAGTGGGCACCGAGCACATTTTGCTTGGTATGCTAAAGGAGCAGGACTGTGTGGCGTCAAAAATTCTGCAAAGTATGGGCATAACGGAGGATTTACTGTGTTCTGCCGTTGAGGATATGGCTGTAAAAAATTATGCCGATGAATACGCAAATGTGGGAATAACCCCAAAGGTAAGGGAAATTATTGAAAATTCGGGCAGAATAGCATTCCGCCTGAAACAGAAAAATATAGGTACAGAGCATATTTTTATTTCAATTCTGGATGATGAATATAACATTGCCGTACAGGTGCTTAAAAAGCTTAATGTAAACCTTGGCAGACTTCACGACAAGGCAGTTTCCGCTTGCACTTCCATGAGCAGTGAAGTAAAACAGCCTAAAAAAACACCTAATCTTGACAAATTTTCCCGTGACCTTACAAAGCTTGCCGCAGAGGATAAGCTTGACAATGTAATAGGCAGAGAAAAGGAAATAGAACGTGCTGTACAAATTCTTTCACGCCGACTTAAAAATAATCCGTGCCTTATAGGCGAGCCGGGTGTTGGTAAAACGGCAATTGTGGAAGGCATAGCCATTAAAATACAAAACCGCAAGCTAAGCGGGGCACTTGCAGGTAAAAGAATTGTGTCGGTGGATTTGTCATCTATGGTGGCAGGCACAAAATACCGCGGTGAATTTGAGGAACGCTTAAAGAAAATTTTAGAAGAGGTTGCCGAGGCAGAAAATGTAATTTTGTTTATTGACGAGCTTCATACAATAATAGGTGCAGGTGCGGCAGAGGGCTCTATTGATGCGGCAAATATCCTAAAACCCCTGCTTGCCAGAGGTGAAATACAGGTTATTGGTGCCACAACAATTGAAGAATACCGCAAGTATATTGAAAAGGATTCAGCCTTGGAACGTCGCTTTCAACCCGTTACCGTTGAACAGCCTACCGAGGAGGAATGCTTTAACATCCTTTCAGGACTTCGTGTGCATTATGAAAAGCATCACGGTGTAAAAATTACAGATGAAAGTCTGCGTGCGGCGGTTAAGCTTTCGTCACGCTATATTCAGGACAGATTTTTGCCCGACAAGGCAATAGACCTGGTGGATGAGGCGGCATCAAGACTAAAAATAAATTCAGGCACGGAAAATTCCGAAATAGCAGAAATTAAAAGATGTATACGGTTTATGGAAGAACAAATGGACAGTAACATTAAAAAGTCTGAATTTGACAAGGCTTCCGAAAACCGTGCTCAGGTGCTTGAGCTAAAGCATAAGCTCGAGGAAGTTCGCAAAAACGGAAGCTGTGCAAATCCGGACCTTGTGCTTACTGCGGAAAATATTGCAGATGTTCTTTCCCTTTGGACGGGTATTCCCCTTTCCAAGCTTACAGAGGGTGACGAAAATGCCCTTGTTAATATGGAGGAAAATTTAAAGAAAACCCTTATTGGTCAGGATGATGCCATATCCCTTGTTTCAAAGGCAATACGCCGTGGCAGAACGGGAATTAAAAATCCTAACCGACCTGTGGGCTCATTTATTTTTGCAGGCCCTACGGGTGTGGGGAAAACAGAGCTTGCAAAACAGCTTGCAACCGTAGTTTTCGGCAGTGATAAAAGCCTTGTGCGTATAGATATGAGCGAGCTTATGGAACAGCATTCCGTAGCAAAGCTTATAGGTGCACCTCCGGGCTATGTCGGTCACGAGGACGGCGGAAAGCTAACAGAAACAGTACGCAGAAAGCCCTATTCAATAGTGCTTTTTGATGAAATCGAAAAGGCTCATCCCGATGTTTTAAACATTCTTTTGCAGGTGCTTGAGGACGGAACCCTTACAGATTCTCAGGGCCATAAAACAGACTTTAAAAACACTGTTATAATAATGACAACAAACATTGGTGCGGCGGATATTATGAATAAAAAAACCGTGGGCTTCGACAGTGGAAACCGCGAAACGGGAATGTGCAAGGAAATAACATCACGACTTAAAAAAGCTTTAAAGCCCGAATTTGTAAACCGTGTTGACGATATTGTTGTGTTCAACCTGCTTTCTAAGGAAAATATTTGTGAAATTGCAGAAAAAATGCTTGCGGACCTTTCAAAAAGACTAAGGGAAACCGATGTTTATTTAAGCTTTGACAAGTCTGTTGTTTCTGCAGTGGCGGAAAAGTCATATAATCCCGAATACGGTGCAAGACCTCTTCGCCGTAACATTCAGAATATGGTGGAGGACTTTATTGCGGACGCAATTTTAAAGGGCGAAATAGCAAAGTTTCGGGAATATGAAATCTCATATGATGGAGAAATTAAAATAAAATTACCCGCTGTGGTATAAAAAAATTTAAAAAATTTTTAAAAAAGTATTGACAAATGCGATTTTTAATGTTATTATTTATAAGTCGCTTGCGGATGTGGCGGAATTGGCAGACGCGCTAGACTTAGGATCTAGTGTCTTCGACGTGGGGGTTCAAGTCCCTTCATCCGCACCACAAAAAAGAGGATGTGTTTTCACATTCTCTTTTTTGTTTTATGTGGAAGGGACTTGAAGCCTTGTGGCATTATCCAAATCTTTGATTTGGCGAATAATGCCCATGCAAAAACACTCCAAGAAAACGAGTTCAAACGAAGTTTGATTGGTAAGTGTTGACTGCTAAGAGGGCTTTTTGTGTAAAAAAGCATTGGCTTAAGAGATGGACTGTTAAGGATAGTAATTACAATATAATTGCTATCCTTTTTGTAATGTCTCCGACGGGGTACTTTTTTTGAAAAAAGTACCCAAAAAACTTCAAGTCGGCTCTGTCGGCAAGAAAAAGTATTAGCTTAGTTTGTAATTGAGCCGTCGGGAATATTCGCGACTTTTCGCTCAGAGTCCCTAAAACCGCACGCCGGCAGAGGGAAATGATGCGTGCGGTTTTACGGCACAATTACTGCACTTTCGCATACATTTTCTAAACCTC
>JAZQIO010000066.1:0-6161 GCA_045541135.1 Clostridia bacterium | reverse complement strand
AAAAAATTGTTGGAAAATTGCACATATCATTTCCCTCTGCTGATGTGCAATTTAAGGGGCTCGCGCAAAGGGTTTGCGTATAGCCCCGACGACAATTTTAAGAAAATTTTTCGTACAAAATGTTGACTGAACGTCCCGGCGCCGATTTTTGCTTACTTTTGTCGGCGCAAAAGTAAGTCCCCCGCGGACAGCGGAACAAAATAAATGACAGCAACCAATTTGGGTTACTGTCCTTTAGAGTACACTCCATATGAAGCCGTAATTTTAATTACCTCTCAACGTATGTAAATTCTTCCCAAGGCATATTTACAGGCTTTTTACCGATGATAATTTCATCTGTGTGAAGAAGCAGAGGGAAGTCTTCAGCCTTTAGTGTACCCTTTGCAACGTTAACCTTAATTGCTCTTGCAACACGTTCTGCAACAACCAAAGATTCAAGTGTTACGCCGTTAAGCTCTTCTTTTGCTTCGTCTATGTTAAGACCTCTGCCCAAAAGGATACCTACAAGACGTGTTCTGCCGCCGTACACTGTAACGTAAAGGTCACCAAGACCAACCTTAAGGTTGTTGATTGTAAGTGCACCCTGGAAGTCTAAAAGTCTGTACATTTCGGATGTAGCCTGACCGAATACTGCAGCCTGTGAGTTAAAGTGAAGGTCACTGTCTATGCCGTGTTCCTTCTGGTTAAGACCTATTGTAAGTGCAATACCAAGAGCATAGCCGTTTTTAAGAGCAACTGCACTTTCAATACCTACAACGTCTGTTGTTATACTAATGTGGTAGTAATCTGTTTTCATAATGTCACGCAATTTAGCCAAAGTTTCAAGGTTGTCACCACAGAAAGAAACCTCTGTCTGATCGTGGAAAACAAGCTCGTAGCTTGTGCAAGGACCGCCTACTGCATTAAGGTCAAGCTTTTTGCCAATTTTATCAAGCTTTTCTGCCCAATAGTGTGGGTATGTAATAAGCTTACCGTCAGGTGTATCAATAAGACCCTTTGTTACCGAAAGAACAGGAATGTTTTCAGGAATAATCGGCAAAATTTCATCGCCAAACCAGTCTACACCAAAGCTGCTTACACCGCCGATAATCATATCTGCACCTTCGATAGCTGTTTTAACGTCTTCAATCTGATAATACTTTACACCTGCAGGGAAAGGTCTGTCGAATTTTGGATGCTGATTTGTTTCAATGCACTTTTCGATAATTTCTCTGTCAAGATGTGTACCTACCAAACGTACTTCGTGTCCGTTTTCACGTGCCGGGAAAGCCAAAGCTGAACCCATCATACCTGCACCGATAATTGTTACTACTGCCATTTTTACTGCCTCCGTCTGAAAATTTTTGAAAATGTTTGACATTCTTTAAAAACAATGTTAATATGATTTTAATTTATTGAAACTCAAAAGTCAATACATGTCATGTTTTTAGAAACTTTTTCAAACTTTTTCACGAAAAGAGGTTTTAACTTATGATACAATACGAAAGGCAAAAGAAAATTTTAGAGGTTTTAAAGGAAAAGGACACTATGACAATTGAAGAAATTGCAGAAAAAGTCTTTTTCAGCCAGTCTACCGTACGCCGTGACATAAAGGCACTTGAACAGCAGGGGTATGTACACAGTCTTTACGGCGGAGTAATGCTTTCGGAATACAGAAATTCCATAGTGCCCGTAAATATGCGTAATTCCTCCTTTTCATCTGTAAAGGAAAGCCTTGCAAAAAAAGCCGCAGAGCTGGTTTTTGACGGTGCTGTTGTTATAATGGATTCCGCCTCTACAGTAAGGCGTATATGCAAGTACATAAAGCCACATGTAAGAGTTAAAATTATAACCAATAATCTGTGCCTTTTTGACGAGCCTCACGGTGACAACATAAAAATGTACTGCACCGGTGGACTTTACAATTCATTAAACCGCAACTTTGTAGGTGCAGGTGCGGAAAAATATATTAAGGATATTAATGCGGATATTTTATTTTTCTCAAGTCAGGGACTTTCGGAGGATGGGGATATAACCGATGCTTCGGAAGAAGAAACTGCACTGCGTACCATTATGCTTGAACACGCAAGTCAAAAGGTTTTCCTTTGCGATTCCTCAAAATTCGGTGAAAAAAAGACATTCCGCCTTTGCAACAAAGATGATATTGACGTAATAATATGCGACATAAAACTCCCCTGGGAATAAACAAAAATGAGATATTACAAAGCTTTTCACTTTGTAATATCTCATTTTTAATATAAAACTTCAATCAACATAAGACCTTGGGCAGGAAGTGTTTTCCCCGCTTTCGCCCTTATACTTTCCGCAAATATTTCATCAATAACACTTTCATCCATATCTCCCGTTCCTATATCCAGAAGTGTCCCACAAATAATGCGTACCATATTATACAAAAATCCGTTTCCGTTAATGCGGATTTTAATTACATCCTCCTCGCAGGAAATATCTATAAAATTGATTGTACGCACAGTAGACTTTTTTGTTTTTCCCACAGAGCTGAAGCCTTTAAAGTCATGCTTGCCCAAAAGCTTTTTGGAAGCACTGCACATTTTTTCGATATCAGGAATTTTGTCGGTTGTATAAACATACTTTCTTATAAATACATCGGGCTTTTTTACAGCAACACTGTATTCATAGGTTTTTGAAACTGCATTAAGTCTGCTGTGAAAACGCCCGTCAACCTCTGCTATTGATGTAACACGGATATCTTCAGGCAAATATCTGTTAAGATAATTTATAATTTCTTCACAGTCCATATCCGTTTCGCATTTAAAATTTGCAGTCTGGCTTTTGGCGTGTACTCCTGCATCTGTTCTTCCCGATGCAAAAATTTCAACTTCATTGCCACACATTTTTGAAAGTACATTTTCAAACTTTTCCTGAATTGTGTTTTTAGTGTTACCCTGTCTTTGCCAGCCGTTATATTTTGTGCCGTCATACTGAACGGTAATTTTGTAATTTTTCATAAGCATAACCTCAACGGCAGTTTATTTAACAGCCTTGTTTTTCCATCTTCCGATTCTGTAGAATATAAAGGTAATTACCGCACCTATAACCCATGAAGTCAAAAGTGAAATCTGTATACATTCACTGTTACCGTATGGAAGCTCTGCAGTTCTTGTAAGGAATGAAATTCCGTAAGCAATGGGCACGCGTACAGCAACAGTGGATATAAGTGAAATCCACATAGTTGTTACAGTATCACCTGCGCCGCGCATAATACCCGAAAGACTTTGTGTAACCGCCATTGCAATGTATCCGGTAGCAAGTATCTTCATAAGATAATAGCTTTTATCAACAAGAGCCTGTGTATCTGTAAATACAGCCATAAGGTATTTGCCGAACAAAAGAAGAATTGCCGTAATAACCGTTGCGCATCCCACAGCCATAAGAGTACCCTGCTTTGCACCCTTTGTAACACGGTCGTACTTGCCTGCACCTACATTTTGTCCTGCATAGGTAGTAAGTGCCATACCAAAGGAAAAGTTAGGCATCATGGCAAAGCCGTCAACTCGCATTATAACAACGTTTGCAGCAATAAACATTTCGCCAAAGCAGTTTGTAAGCGACTGCACAACTATCATTGCGGATGAAAATATTGCCTGAGTAAGTCCTGAAGGTATACCAAGCTTTATTATAGTTTTTACATAAGCTGAAGCAGGCTTTAAAAATTTCATACCAAAGTCAAAGTGTTCTATCATTTTAGAAAGCTTTATAAAGCACAGCACCGATGAAACACACTGGGCTACAACCGTAGCAAGTGCAACACCTGCAATGCCCATAAATGAAACAAACCATATATCCAGAACAATATTTATTGCAGTTGCAACCAAAAGGTATATAAGAGCACTTACAGAGTCACCCATACCGCGTATTATACCGCTTAGAATGTTATAATAAGCCATACCTGCAATACCCCAAAGTGAAATAAGCAAATAGCTGGTGCACCCCTCTATAATTGTAGACGGAGTATTAAGCATTACCAACATAGGTTTTATAAAGGGTGTTGCAACTATAATAAGAAACACACTGCAAATTGCAGTTACTGTAATACAGTTTCCTATTGTATGTGAAAGCTTCTCACGGTTTCGTGCCCCAAAATACTGTGAAACCATAATTGTGGCACCTGAAGAAATACCCATAAACAAAACAAGCAGCATATTAACTATGGGCATTGCACTGCCTATTGCCGCAAGAGCTCCATCACCTACATAATGTCCTACCACAATACTGTCCACGGTGCTGTAAAGCTGTTGGGCAATGTTACCTATAAGAAGCGGTATTGTAAATGAAACAATACTTTTCCAGGGTGCACCCTCTGTCATATCTCTTGGTGCAAATAAATTTCTCATGTTTTTTCTCCATTCTTTTTAAACTCATAGAAAATTATACCACAGCATATATAAAAAAACAAGTTATCTGAATGGATAACCTACTTTTAAAATATTAATTTTTTGAAAACAAAACACGGTTTTACTTAATAATACAAACACATTGTGCTATACTGTTTGTATATTATACATAGGGAGGCTTACTATGTCCAAACATACAAAAATAATATGCACTTTACTGTTGTTTCCTTTAACTACACTTATATACGGCTTTTGTACAACCCAATACATCACCGTTTTCAATTCCATACTTACCGCAATGTGCATAATTGTCTTTACGCTGTTTAACAAAAAGACTTCAATATTCAACCTGAAAACATTTTATTCTGTAATAGTTTTTATTTTGCTTGCAGTATTTTTTGGCAGAACTTTGAAATTGTACGATATAATAAGCTTTTGGGATAAAATTCTTCACTTTGTTTCGGGCTTTGTAATTGCCTCGGCGGCAGAGCAAATTTATCAAAAGCTAAACGGTGACGAAGGTAATAAACCCTTAAAATACTGGTTTATTTTCCTGTTTGCTGCAGCATCTGCCGCAGTGTGGGAATTTTACGAATTTGCGGTAGACAGTGTTGCACACATACAGGCACAAAACGGTCTTGCCGACACAATGCTTGATATGATAGCAGGTACGGTAAGTGCGCTGATTGCCCTGTTCCTGATAAAAAAGAAAAACCGAAATTAATTTCGGTTTTTCAACATTATACTTTATTAACAAAATGCAAACTTTAAATACGATTTTCCATATAATAATTTATCTATTGTTTTCGTTAAAGTGTTATTTCATACCCATCTTTTGCAATTTCAACAGGAAAAGGGAATATTTTGATAATATCTTCATATCCCTCCATTCTTCGTGCACTATAGTGGGTTATTACCATTTTTTTGGTATTTGTTTTCTTAAGCATTTCCGCAACATCGCAAAAGTTAGAATGCGCCATTTCGCAAACAACAAGGTCAAAACTTTCGTTTTCAATATTTTTGGAATATTCGGGGAACCCACCCTTCATATCACCAGTAAAGAGAACACGTTTTCCATCTGCCTCAAAAATGTATGAATATGATTTGTTGCCGTTATCTGTCAGATGCTCCGTAGCCTTTGCATAAACAGCAATATTTCCATCATCAAAGCACTTGCCTTCAACGGCAACCGACAGTTTCACAATATTTCGTAATTTTTCCTCTTTAACACCCATAATTTTAAGCCAGTTTACAAAACCTTCTTTACCAATTTCGGTAGGAAACATACAACTGCTTTTATCGTTATAATGAAATCTCAACATAGGCTCAATTACAGAGCTTAAACTTCCCACATGGTCATTATGCATATGAGTAATAAAAATGCCTCTTATATTTTCAAACAGCTTATCGTTATTTACCATAAGCCACTCTACAGGAGCACCTGCATCCAACAGATAAATAAATCCTCCTGTTTCAATTATTGTAGATGAAGTAAATCTGTTTTTCTCAGCATATCCATGACTTGAACCCCATATAGTTATATTCATATATAACCCCCTTGGTTTTGCTTTAATATATTTATTATAAAACAAACACGGCTTATTGTCAAACAATTAGAAAGGTTTATTAATAAAAGGGAATGTAAAAAAAACAGACTGTAAAAAGGCATAAATCATAACTACCGGCTAAGCCGGTAGTTTGCTCTGCGGCTATAAGCCGCTGTTACTGGCTGGACTGAAAGTCCACCGAATAATCTGCCAACCGCAAGCGTACTCTTAGCTACCGCTAAAGCGGTTGGCTATTTTTTGC
>JAZQIO010000065.1:0-7726 GCA_045541135.1 Clostridia bacterium | reverse complement strand
AGTAATTTTATGAAAAATCGAACAATTTCGATTTTTCTACCTTGTTTTCATAAATTTAATTCGATTATTTTATTGATAATATCTTGCTTTTTGTTTTTTTCTTGCGTTCTGGACTTTTTTTACATTCCCTTATTTTATTCTATTTCCTGTTCAAGCATATTAAATTCTTCCGTTGAAAAGAATTCTCCCAAAGTTATTCCGAGTCCGTCACAAATCATTTTAATTGTAAGTATTTGCGGATTTTTACTTTTTCCGTACAGAATATTTTTTAAAGATGATGGTGGCAATGCCGATATATCAGCTAATGCATTTATTGTAAGCTTGCGTTCCTCACACAAACCCAAAATTCTGTTTTTTATAACATCTATAGTCTTCATAAAATCACCTCTATAAAAATAGTATCCCAAAAATCTTGCAATTATAGGCTATCTGTGATACTATTAGGCTATCTATGATACTTTAGAAAATGTTTTTTTGTTGCTTGTTTTGTCGAAATATGTTATTATATGCCTATATAAGAAAGAGGGCATATATATGAAAAAAACTTTTAAAATTACAGCATTAATACTTGCGGTTTTATTTGCTCTTTGCGGTTGCGGTGCAACGGTAGAGGAAGCTTCTGTGCCCACAATGGTGGAGGCAGAACAAGCTTCGGAAGTAAGACTTACCTTTATGGGTTGCGGTGACAACATAACCTATGTAGGTAATGTTGTGGAGGCACAGGAAAAGGCTACGGAGAGTGGAAGAACACATAATTTTAAACATACATATGAAAATGTCTTTCCGAAAATAGAAAATGCGGATATTGCCTTTATAAATCAGGAAACTGTTATGGCAGGGGAGGGGTATCCCATAAAATATTACCCTACCTTTAACAGTCCGCAGGACTTGGGATATGATGTTGAAGAAATGGGCTTTGATGTTGTAAACATTGCCACAAATCATATGCTGGATATGGGTGCAGGTGGACTTTCAAAAACCATAGATTTCTGGAAGGGTATGGACGTTCTTATGATAGGTGGTTATGAAAATGAAGAAGATTTCAATACCATTAGAATTTACGAGGAACAGGGTGTAAAAATTGCCTTTTTATCTTTCACCTACGCTACTAACGGCATTTCAAAGCCTGCCTCTTCCGAGCTTGTAATTCCCTATATAAATGATGAAGATATAATTTCGCAAATTGAAAGTGCAAAACAAAAGGCAGATATGGTCTTTGTTTCAATGCATTGGGGCACTGAGGGTGCTTTTAAGCCAAATGATGAGCAAAAACGTGTTGCCCAGCTTGTTGCAGACAGCGGGGCAGATGCCATAATTGGTCATCATCCCCACGTTATTCAGCCGGTACAGTGGCTTACGGGCAAGGACGGGAATAAGACACTTTGCGTATATTCTTTAGGAAATTTTGTTGCAGAGCAGGCTTATGATTATAATATGGTGGGAGGCATAATAGAGTTTGAAATTGTAAAGAACGGTAATGAAAAACCGCATATTGAAAACCCTGTTTTTACACCAACAATGTATCATTTTGAAAGGAATTTCCGCGGCAACAAAGTATATTATCTTTATGACTATACACAGGAGCTTGCAAATAAACACGCTGTAAGTAATTACTACGGCAACTCAATGTCATATGAAAGACTTTATAAGTATGTAACAGATACAATAGACAAAGAATTTTTGCCAACGGAATTTGCAGAAAAGTATTGTGAATAATAAAAAGGCTGTGAAGAGCAAATCATCTCTGGGATGAGTCGCCCTTCACAGTCTTTAGTTCTATAATACTTTAATTGTATATACACAAGGAGTATCTGCAGTAAATCTGTCAAAGCGTATGCGTACCTTGTCGCTTGTTGCATTGTAAGAAATTTCGTATTCGTACTTGCCGTCAGTCTTTTCGGATACTGTATATTCAGTACCGTCCAATGTTATTTTTATGTCTATGCTTTCGTCCATTGTGCCAAGCAAAACTTTAATTTTATTTTCTGCATTTGGTTTTACATTTAATTCATAGCTGAACCAACCGTGGGTATTGACTGCGCTCCATTTTCTGCCTCTGCCGGAGCCGGGGATACGGTAAAGGTCGTTTTCAGTAATAAATGTATCGCTGAAGTTAACTTCTTTTTGGAGTCTGTGGCTTTCCATAGCACCGCCGCATACTATAAAGTCTGTAAGATTTTCTGCCTCTAACTTTTCTGTTTCGGCTTTTTCAATGCGGAAGCTGTCACGTACTTCTTTTACGAAGCTTTGTACATAGTCAAGGTTTGCCACGTTAAGTAATGTGTCGCCGTTTAAACAGTAGAACTTGTCTCCAAGCAGCTTTTTGCCCTCTTCGTTGATTGCAAGCATTGTTTCTAATGCTTCGTTTAATTTGTTTTCATAGCTTACATCCTTTGTTTCAAAGTATTTTGCATAGTTAAGGAATGTAAGTGCAAGCTGTTGCCAGATGTGTGCAACATATTTAAGATTTGCAAATCTGCACCAAAGCTTGTCATATGCCTCTGCGTCAATCTTATCTTTTAAAGCAAGTAGTTTTTCGTAAATTTCGTCTGCCTGTTTTACGGCATCTGCCTTTTCTGCAAGCACGTCTTCTATTGTTCCTCTTTCCCAGCCGATTGGAATAAACCATTCGTTTGATGCAATGTCATAATCTTCTTTCATCATTTCAAAATAGAAATGGTTTTTGCAGTGGTTTATTCTTGGGAACAGGCTAAGCTCTGTGAAATAGTAGGTATTTAAGTAGAATACTTTTTTCTGAATATCCTCTGTGTTTTCCATAAGCTCGCGTACTTCTTTTGCGGCTGTTGGATAATTCTTTTCAAAGAAGGCATCAATTGCTTTTTCGACATCTTCGCCAAGCATACAAGCGTTCATAATGTCAAGGTTTACTTCGTTAGGGCCTCCGAATGGGTGCTGACCTGCACGGTCAATACGTGATACATAGCCTGCTGCGTTGTAGCCTTCACAGTATTCAAACTTTTCTTTAATGTGGTCTTTTAGCATAATAGGCAATCTGCCCTTGCCGAAGTATTCACCGAAAATATCTGTTTCAACAAATATTGGGTTATTTTTAATTTTGTTGAAAAATTTATTGTGTGGAAGGCACAAACTCCAGTCAAACTGTGTCCATTTATCCATAATCATAAGGTCTGTGGAAATACTTTCGTATGCCTTTGTCATCATTTCATAGTCTTCTTCAATACTTGCAAATGGACGTACTATAAGCTCTTTGCCCACTTCCTTACAAGCCTCGTATAGAGTTTGTGTAACGTATTTAACACGGCCTACCTTGTCAAGCTTTTGGTTTTTAAGCTTTAATAGCGGCACCTTTGTTTCGTGCAATGTTAAAATTATACCGTCCATGTATGGGTATGCTGCAAAAAAGTCGTAAACTCTGTTTGCCAAAAAGTCTTTTACAAGGGGATGAGTAACTTCTATATCATTATCGCTGTTTAAAATCTCAGGATATACCTTTGAAAAGTTGTCTGGTAAGTCAAGCTCGTGGTGCCATAAGTACATTTTAATACCTGCATCGTGTGCTCTTTTACAGCCTACATTTACAACATCAAGGCACATATTCATATATTCAACGTCCTTAGAATCGTTAAACTGACTGTATTTTCTGTACGGTGTCATACCGTCAATGTTGCCCTTTATGTAGTTGTGTGTAGGACCTATAAGCTGAACGTGTGTCATCTTTTTTTCTATTGCATAGTCAATTGTGTATAGAAAATACTCAGGTTCAACGTCAACGGGATTGCAGACCGAAATACCTCTTATCATTTCTCTTTTACTCATTTTTGTTTCCTCCTGTTATTTTCTTGTTAATATTTTTTCACCGTCAAAGAGTATAACACCTTTGCCGTAACCGAATGTGGGATTGCTGTCAAGATATTTTACAAAAGACTTTTGCAGACTTGTTTCCTGCGGAAGTATTGAAGTGTCTCCCTCAAAGTCTTTATAAAACACACGCCACGCATCTGCAAAGGTTTCAGATTCTAACTGTTCGTACATTTCAAAATCCTTTGAAAAATCAACAATGTTAGATGTTCCGCTGTAAACTTTTTTTAAATATTCCGGATACAAAAGCCATGAACCACAGTGTATAACCAAAATACCGTCTTTTAACTCATCTTTGTAAAAATCATAAAGCTCTTTGTATGAAGCAAGACGTTTTTCATAAGTCAGCGGTCCATCAGACGGAATGTGGCATCTGAATATAAGGTCGCCGCTTTCTACTGTGTAATTACTTAGCTTTATTGGTTCTTCATCCCATGTGGATTTATCGAACTGCAATCTTGTGGTTGCAAAACGTGTCATACTGAAAAAGCCGCTATACCAGGTAAAAGCTTCAATTCCGAAAACTCCGTATCTTTTTTCACATTCAACGGTTTTAAACAAAATGTCACGCATTGCAGTTATGAACATCTCTTCCGTTCTGCCGTTTTGCAGATATTTTTCCTTAAGCCAATCTGTACATTCCAGAACAAAAAGCAGATAAACGGTGTATATGCTCATATTTTCAACGCCCATGACGTCAAGCTTTTCTTTGGCTTCCGGCATGGTTATTTTCTTGTCAAGATATTCAGTTGCACACTCGAAAATTCTTTCGTCTGCAACAGCACGGAGCTTTTTGTATTCCTTCTGCATTTCGGCTGAAAAGCCGATTTTTTCAAGCAAGTTTTCTGTAATCATACTATCACCTCTTCACATTTTTATGCCATAAGCAAATAATACCACAACGTCGGTATGAATTCAATATAAAAAAAGACAAATTATATATGTTTTTTGGTATATTTAACTGTAATTTAATGTCGTATACTTTCTGTAAAGGCAATAAAATTATTGAAAAGCTTAACCTGACTTTCTACAGAAAGGCAGGTTTTTTCTTCTTGTAATTTGACGGATTTTTCCCGACATATTTTTTAAATGTCTTTGTGAAAAACGAAAGGTTGTTAAAACCGCACATAAATGCAGTTTCTGAAATTGTGTAACCTTCCGAAAGAAGGTCTATTGCTCTCAGTGAACGGTAGCGATTAAGATTTTCCGTTATTGTTTGCCCCGTAAGAGTTTTAAATATTTTACAAAGTGCAAATTTGTCATATAAAACAACCTTCGAAATTTCATCAAGTGTAATTTTGCGGTTATAATTTTGCTGTATAAATGTAACCGTTTCCTTAACCTTTTCAAAATGTCGGTTTTCGGCAGGTGGAGAGTTTTTTTGTGCGGAATAATTTTCCGTAAGATATATAAGCATTTTAAGCAGTACTTGGTTTACCTTTGCCACACGCATATTTGTGTTATGCGTGGAATAAATGCTTATAAGTTCACAAAAGTAATTTTGTAATGTGGTGTCATTTATAATCGGAGTATAGCTTAAGCCTTCAAAGTCAATGCCCATACGCCTGCACCAATCGGTACTTACTATAAGGCAACTGTATGTAAGGCTGTTTTCGGTAGCGGTGTAGTGAATAACATTTGAATTTACAACTACAATGTCATTTTTCTTAATATTGTATTTTTCGCCGTTTAACAAAACCGTTCCTTTTCCTTCTGTACAAAGCTGTATTTCTAAATTGTCGTGCCAGTTTTGTTCCTTACTGCAATTATTAGGGACTCTTTCTAAATTTACGTAAAGAGTAAATGGCAGTTTGTCGGTTAAGGATTCATAGCTTTCATATCTTACACCTATCAATTTTGTCACCTCACACAATATAGTGTTAATTTTACCCAATATAGTACATTGAAATAAGCTATATTTCACAATATAATAATATTATAACTATATATAACCCAAAAATCAAGATGGTGATATTTTGAATTTAATTACTCAGCTTTTAGGCATAGGTGCAATGGTTTCTCTTTTTCTGATTTATCAGCAAAAGGAACGTAAAAATATAATAATTTGCAAATTATCTGCAGACCTTTTCTGGATAGCTCACTATTTTTTGTTGGGTGCATCAGCAGGTATAATACCAAACTTTGTGGGAGTTTTCCGCGAGCTTGTTTTTTATAACCGAAATTCTAAAAAATGGGCAAGTCATTGGCTGTGGACAGTTGTTTTTATATCCGCAAATTTAATACTTGGAATATGTAATTTTGACGTATGGTACGACATTGTGCCAATTATAGCATCGTCCTTTGTTACGGTGTCACTTTGGATTAACAATCCTGACCTTACAAAGATTATTTCCATTCCCGTATCCGTTGCATTTTTGATTTACGATATATTTGTGGGCTCATATGTTGGTATAATCAACGAAAGCATTGCAATATGTTCAATAATATTATATTTTATAAAAAATTCAGGAGGTAGTAAAATGTCAAAAAATATTTTTTCACAGGATGTAAAAACAGACAAAATTCTTGAAATTACGGAGGGCAGACCAATAGACAATGTCGCAAGAACCATAACCGATGTTGTAGACAGCGGTACTGTGGAAAAAGGTGACCTCTTTGCCGGGGCAATAACCGACGGTTTTGTTGCAGACTTTGAAAAGCCCGGGGATAAAATGGCACATGTATCAACCTTTGTTGTTGTGGACAATACTGTTTATATGACCTATTATGCAAATACAAAAGAACCCTCTGAAGACCCTGAAAACCAGACAGCACGCCTTGCATGGGCACCTGTTGATGATGTTGAAAACATAAGCTTTATAGACTTGCAGACAACGGGAGATAAGGTTGGCGACAAGGTTATAGATATGGTTTACGATACAATTCTTATGCAAAAAGACGAAGATACAATCTATATTTTGTGGACAGCCCGCACGGAAGAAAATTATTACAGATTTTACCGCCCGTTTAAATTGTCGGAAAAGAAGCTTGGAGATATCGGTGTAAACCGCTTTAAGGTGGGAGATGTTGTAAATGACTTTTCAGTAAGCGGCATTCAGACAGCACTTGCCGCAAATGATGTGCCCTGCAAAAAAATGTTTTCCGATATAGGCATTATGCAAAAGCTTTCATCAAGAGTTGAAAATGGCGAAACATATTACTATTCCGGTGCATACAGCGGTGACTTTACCTGCATTATTAAAAGTAAGGATTTAATTACATGGGAATATGTATCACAGCCTGACTTTATAAACGATTCAAAGTGGGAAAATGCCACATATGTGCTTGGTGATAAAGTATATTATTTTGTACGTCAGCAGGATACAAACAAAAGCGGTTTCCTTACAGCTTACGACCTTGTAAATGAAAGTTGGGAAACACCTGTGGAAATATACGACTGTCAGTCAAGAGGTGACTTTATTTTTTTCAACGGTGGTCTTTACCTTTTCCACGCACCTGTTGACCGTGAACATATAGGCATTGTAAAAATAGATACTGAAAATATTGTAAACAGTGAAATTGTTTTGCAGGCAAAAATGCACACAAGCTGTTTTTATCCATTTGTTCAGTACTATACCGACGGAAATATGGCAATGTCCTACACCGTTGCAAGAAAGCATATCCGTCTTGGGGTATTTAACCCTGCAGATTTTCTGAAATAATAGTTGCTTACGCAACCCACCTTTTTTTCAAGGAGAAGGCATTTTTATGGCTCTCGCTTGTGGTAGAACGACTTTTTGACGGTCTGGCAGACTGCGAAAAAGGAAGTAATATTTTGTCAATTTGAATTCGTCGGCGTACGATGGTACGGTAGAGTTCAAATTGGCAAAAAGCAAGTAATCCCAAGGAAAACTCGATGTTTTCCTTGGGATTTTATAATTTGATT
>JAZQIO010000064.1:0-58484 GCA_045541135.1 Clostridia bacterium | reverse complement strand
TTCAAGTATTCATGTACAAACTGCCATGAATCGTCTGCATAAAAACGATGACCGCCATTACCTTTTACCAAGGTGCATCGTTCATCTAATCCTTGTGAAGCGTATGCATTCTTTCCCTTTTCAAACACAGCTTCTGCACCGTAAATAGGGAAAATTTTATCCTCAATACCGGATACCTGAACAAAGAATTTAGGATAAGCCATAGCCATAAGGTCACCCATATCAAAATAGTTTGCAATTTTAGGTACATAATTACAAGAACAATGGAACATTGCGCCAATAGAATCTTTAAAGGTACACATCGCACATGAAGGCATAGCAAGAACTATTCTATCCTCCAAAGCTGCCGCATATACTGTTGCTGTACCTCCTCCGGAGTTACCCATACAACAAATTTTGCTTACATCAACTTTGTCAGAAAAATTCGTTTCCAAAACATCAATAAGTCTTGAAACATCCCATATACGTTCACCAATTGTTGTTCTACCCATCAATAATGCAGTCATGGCAGACTCAAAACACCTTGATCCGGTTTCATCGCCTCCGCATTCACCAAAATTCCGCTGTTCCAAAGCAATTGCTGCAAAGCCTTCCTTAACGGCTCTTACACAAAAATCCCGGTCGCCGCCATTTATCATATTTTCATCTCCGGCATATTTAGGTCTTCCCATTGAAATATGCATACCGGTGGAATGTCCCTGCAGACATATCATTACAGGAGGTTTTTCAACCCCGTGTGGAATAAGCATATGGCACGGAACCCTGTAACCCTCTTCACTTTGGAAAGTAAAACGAATTTCTGTAGTATCATCAAGTATCTTTTCATACTCAATATCAAAATCTGCATTTACTTTGCAAAATTTATCCATACCCAAAAGTTCAGAAAGTTTTTCTCTAGCTGACTTTTTCCATACTTCAATATTTTCACCGTTAAATGTCATTGTCGGATTTACTTTTTTCAGAATTTCTTTATTATTATCATATGCTGTTCTTATCATAATACCACCTTAGTAAACTTTTACCGTTTCATTTCGCTTTTAAACTCAAATCTCAAATACGTTTTATGTTGTTCAAACGGTTGTAAAACAACATACGCATTATTTTTGCCTATATCTTCTCCACCGAAATTAGTTGTTCTTGGCTCTAACCCCACAACATATTCACTTTCCCCAAGCATTTTCCATATAAGAAAGTCCGGCAAAGCTTGTGCATCGTATGTCAAATATACTCCTGTTGTATCATTTTTTATGCCCGTTGTAACCATATCACCTGACATTTCCACTCCGATACATTCTTCCTCTATGCCATGGATTGGCTTTGTAATATCAGCAATACCTTTTGAAACATTTACAATTTCTGCCCCTTCGCACACAAGGGGATATCCAAAATTACAATGGTATCCAAATGCAATATTTTCGTCTCTGAACCCTTCATTTACAACAGTATCCTCTAATGTAAAACTGTTAGAAAAAAGCTTAGTTTTAATTGTTCTTTTAAGAACAAGATTTTCACCGAAAACCGTACATTCTCGCACAACTCCTGAAACTTCCATTACATAGTCGTCCCCAACCCAATCGGCAAAAACACATATCTTTTCTGCAGGGATATATGAAATACGGTCATGCAAACCATATTCTCCGAAACCATCATCGATATTTTTAAGTCCGCAAGTTGTAACAAGCCCTCCGTAAAAGCCTCGAAGCCAGCTTCTTCCGTCCTTTTCATAATATCTGGAATCTGTTATACCGGTCTTGGAAATCCAACTTACAGGGCTCCCCTTATAGCTTGCCTGTGCAATATCCATACATCTGTCCGGTAACACGGTAAACCTGATAACTCCCGTATCTATTTCAATGGCTCTTACACCTTTTGATTTGCCTTCATTAAAGGTAAAATCACGAATTCCACCGATTTGGTCGACTGAACCAATATGTTTTAATAGTTCAATTTTCTTCATAAATCACCTCAATTAAATCAGACTATTTATCTAAAACAGTCCAATGACAGAAGCTTTCCACACTTTAAACAATTAGTCATCACAAATTTCACCAATTAAAATTTTAGTTCCTCGTTTATCCACATATATTCTTATACCATCACGAAAATTACCAACAAACTCACCTGTTATTGCATCAGTAAAATTAACACTTCTGGGCGTGTTGGAATGAATGCCTAAATCGTCAAAGGTAACAGAGATATTTTTACGGTATTCACTATCATCATTTACATTAAAAATTGCAAGAGCAAACCTACCGCCTCCCAAAAGCTTCATAAAAGCATATCGCTCGCCTTCAAGTTCAAATATCTTAAAGGCAGGTCTGCTCTCGGAATCCTGATTGATCGCAATAAGACCTTTATTCTGCAAGATAGCCATATCTTCATCTGCAAGGCTACGGATATCACCGCCAATAATAAGAGGTGAACCAAAAAACGCCCACATTGCAAAGTGCTGTAAATATTCCTCGGTTGTGCAGCCACCAAGACCCACAAAACCTTTTCCGCGCATACCTACCGTAAGCATATCCATATCATTGTAACAACCAACACCGTTGCCTCCAACATTTTCAATTTGGCTTTTGAAAATATCTATATAGGATTTCGCATTATCCATAATATCCATTGTTGAACGATATGTATGAGCACCTCTTGAACGCATCCAACTCCATGGCTCACCAACACCCCAGTTGCATGCCGCAAAAATTATATCTCTGCCGCAATTGCGAAGTGCCATAGCCATTGTCAGGTAAGCATTTTCCTTGTTGCCACTTTGTGGGAAGAAACAAAAATCATATTTTAAATAATCTACACCCCACTGTGCAAACTGCTTTGCATCCTCAAATTCATAGCCATAGCTTGAGGGATAACCGGCGCAAGTTTTTACACCCGCGCAGGAATACATGCCGAACTTAAGACCCTTTGAATGAACATAATCAGCAACGTATTTCATACCATGAGGAAAACGCTCAGGATTAGGCACTAATTTTCCATCCACACGTTCTTTTAATGACCAACAGTCATCAATGATTATGTATTCATAACCTGCATCCTTATAACCTTTTTCAACAAGTGCATCTGCACTTTCCAAAATAAGCTTTTCATCAATTACCTCTCCAAATGTATTCCAGGAATTCCAACCCATTATTGGTTTTTCACCCAACATAACTATCCCTCCAAAAATCTTATTCAATTTATAATTTATTATTAAAGTTACTGCATTAAAATCATCTGTTATTATTTGTAAACATTTCCTTTACAACATCATAGGCAATTTTTGGTCTTCTGTGTTCATCCACAACACCCTTATTGTTATAACATCTTGCACGCGACTGCCACCATATATCTTCCTCATTTTCCTTTTCGTCAGTTACACGACAATCCGCAAACTGCCATACAAACACTGCTGAAATATCATCTTCATTCATATAAGTCTGCAAAGTTTCTTTCAAAAGCTTTGCCTGATAGTCCTCACTCCATCTGCTAAGACCTCTGTCGTGATAACCATACATTGCTGCCGCACCAAATTCTGTCATGAAAAATGGCTTATCAGCACCGCCAACGGTTCTGCACCATTCAAGAAGTTTTTTCATTCTGACATCAACAGCTTCACTTGTGTACCAACCTGAATAAACGTTCATTGAAACAATGTCAACAAGGTCAAAACATATATCTGTAAAGTATTTAAACGACGCAAAGGAAAGTGGACGCGTACTATCAAGATTTCTTAACTGTTCAAACTGTTTTCTGTACATTTCCTTGCCTTCTTCAACATCAGATGCACATTCGTTCATAATACCCCATATTATAATTGACGGATGGTTATAATGATTTTCAACCATTTCATCAATACAGTCTTTGCATTGTCTTTCAAAATTAGGATTTTGCATATCCTTAAGTTTGAGTCCTCTTGCATGGTTTTCTTCCCACACATAAATACCTCTTTCATCACACAAATCAAGCATAAGTTCATCATTTGGATAATGACATGTACGCAGTGAGTTAACACCCATATCCTCCATAAGATCCATATCATGTATAATATGGTTAAATGTTACTGCACACCCATCAATCGCGTGATCTTCATGGCGGTTAAACCCTTTTAGAAATAATCTTTCTCCGTTTAGGTAAACATATTTGTCCTTAACTTCTACAACCCTGAAACCAACGCGTTCATACAAATCATCTACAACTTCACCATCCACACTTACATTTATCTTGAGCATATAAAGATTTGGTTCTTTATTTGACCACGCCTTTACATCTTTAAATTCATCTTCAAAAACAACATGTTTAATACTGTTATTTTCAATTAACACCTTTTGTGACATTATGTTTTTATCTATATTTCCATATATTTCGGTCTCTATGTTTTTGTCTGAAACATTGCATACAAAAATCTCTGTTTTTGCATACCACTTGTCACCTTTAAAATAAGGTGTAAAACGAATGTTTTTAATATACAAATCACTAATATATTCCATGGCAACAGGTCGTGTAATACCTCCATATGTATAATAATCGTTAGGTATATGAAGAGCCGAAGCTTCTGAAAACGTATTATCAACATTAACTGTGATTTCATGTTCACCTTTATCAACATTTTTTAATATTGTAGAAAATGGAGTATACGCATTATAGTGATGAGCAACTAATTCTCCGTCAAAGTACACATCCGCGGTATGGCTGACGCCTTTAAATTCCAATCTTATATTACCTGTTCTGTTAATATATATTGATTTTTTATATTCTCCTTTACCCCTGTATGCAAGCATATCGGGGTGTTGTTCCCAACATCCCGGAACGGGAAGCTTATAGTTCTTGTGATCATTTTCTTTATGAAAATCCCAAAGACCATCGATTTCTTTAACAATTCTTACACGATGGTTTTCAAATAATCTTATCATATGTTTTTCTCCTTGATTTTTATTGACTTTTATGATACACTATCCTTGAATGTATTTATCAAATATTATTTAGGTGGTATTTTATGGTTTCGATTCCAAATAATCCAAAAAGAAAATTTGAAATTAAATGTATTAATAAAGCACACTTTTTTGAATTTCACAAAAATTTTTCTCACCCTTTGGAAAAGCATGATTACTGGGAAATGGTCTATGTAGACAGTGGTAAAATTACGGCCTTAAACGAAGGCTATGCCCGTACTCTTGAGCAAGGTGAGCTCATTTTCCATAAGCCTATGGAAACCCACGCCCATGTTTCCTATGAGGATATTTTAAACAGTATGCTCGTTATATCATTTAACACAGATAGTCCCGCTATGTCATTTTTTGATAATAAGGTGTTTAAATTAGAAAAACCCCAAAAAACACTGCTTAAACTTCTTACTGATGAAGCAAAAGAAAATCTTCATGCAACCAAAGAATATGACAACAGTATAAATTTAGTACTTGATAATTCCACACCTGAAACCTATCAAATGATTGAGTGTTATTTTATAGAGCTTTTAATAAAGTTGTTTAGAAGTGAAAACAGATTAAGCAGTAAAATGGAGCGTTCCACAGATGCTCGTATGCTTGGGCAAAACACTCTGTTAGAACTTATACTTGAATTTATGAATAACAACATAAACATACCCTTAACTTTAAAAGATATATGTTCACAATTTTATATAAGTAATTCCAAATTATGTAAGCTATTTAATGAATTTTTACAAAAAAGCCCTATAGAATATTTCAATGATTTGAAAATAAAACAAGCAAAAATTCTTCTTGCTGACAATTCTAAATCAATAACTGATGTTTCAGACAGCCTTGGTTATTCAAGTATTCATAATTTTTCCCGTGCATTCAAAAACAGCGTGGGAACATCTCCATTGGAATATAGAAACAAAATTTTATAACCCTTTTTAAACCGCTACAAGAAAATCCCGTAGCGGTTTTTCAATACAGATTATTTTATTATATTTAACAGTTCATAAATAACCTTTGCTGCCTCTGCTCTTGTAAGATTATCCAACGGTCTGTATTCATTGTTATAACCCTCAATAAGCCCTATGGACTTCATAAAAATTACAGCATCTTTCGCGTAGTCAGAAACCTTATCACTGTCTGCAAATACTTCTGCATCTGTTTTTTCTGTTTCAGTTCCAAGCTTTTCTATTACACGGCTTATCATAACCGCCATATCCTGACGTGTTATGTTCGCACCTATGCCAAACTTGGTATCAGAAACACCGTTTACTATGCCAAAACCTTTAGCCTTAAGTACATAAGGTTTGTACCACATATCCTTTACATCAGCAAAGCTATTTTCTGTTTCTTCCGCATCTATACCTGATGCTTCAATAAGCATTTTAAGAAATTGTTCACGAGTTACATTATCATTTGGATTAAACTTACCTGTACCATCACCTGATACAATACCCTTTTCAGTAAGTTCTTCTACATATCCAAAATACCAGTCGCATTCTTTAACATCATTATATGATTGTACCGCAGGATTAATAGGGGTAACAGCATCATCCTTATTATCTTCCTCTGTTTTATTATCTTCCACAACAGGAGGTTTTGGTGTAACAGCACCGCCTCCACCACTTCCTCCGCCGCTTCCGCCGGAAGAAACATTGTTGCTTCCGTATGTGCCTTCAAATGTAACGACACCGTCAGAGTTTTTTATAGCCACTTCTTTTGTATCAAGCATAGCCGCTTTAGTTGATGGCATATATATGGATATATTTTCAAGTTGTTGTACATCAGTCAACATCGAAGACATAATGTTTACAAACTGTCCGTTTCTTTTGAAAGAAAGAGTTGTGGAGCTATTATTCTTAAACAGGTACTCTCCGTCAATCTTTGAATCCTTGATGTACGAACCGTCAACAAGAAATACCGATACAATTTCTTCCTTTTCGTTTTGCTCTATAAGCATTGTTGTTGCATCAGTTGTATAGTCGGCAAGCTTTATACCATCTGCCGGTTTTAACAATTCATCATTTATGTGATAATAGTAATAATATCTTGTAACACCGCTGACTTTTTCAGTTATTTTAAAGTATGCCATATTCAAAATATCATCATTAATTTCATTTTTATTTGAAATTGCTCTTGCCATTACTTCAAATTCTTCATTAATATTAACCGGTATTATCAGAGTAGTAAACTTACCATCACCCGTCTTTGTTTTGGTGTACATTGCCTTTTTATTCAGAACTTTCTGTCCCGACTGTTCTGCATAGTAAGTGTCAACAAACTGAACACCATCAAGGTCCTCGTACTCTACAGGTACTACCATTACATTAACGTCATCAAAGTTACTCTTTACAACATAATTTTCATCGTTCGTAGGATTCGCTCCCGGATACATATGCCAGTGTTGTGCAAATACATTTTCTGCACTTGGGTCTGTCGGCACAGCATAATCCGAAACAATCCAAAACTTCTGATTTTTAAGGAACGTAACACTTCTTTGCATATTTTGAGCAGTTGAATAGCCATCACAAGCATACTCTACATAATCGTAGTATTTATTAGATTCAAAGGCAAGTTCGCTTGTTGAATTGCGTGAAAGCTTTGTAGCAGCAACTACACCATCGGTTAAATAATCATAAGTATCGTTTACTGTTACAAGATTGTGTTGAACAGGAGACATATTGTATGTCCACACACGTCCATTGTCACTTGTCTGGTCAGAACCATAGCCCGGGTCTACCAACAAGAATTTCCCATAAGCAAACATTGCCACAGATAAAACATCGTTATGATAATGTGATGCTCGTATATCACTATTGTTTATAAAAGATAGCTGTAGTGAGTTTTTATCCCACGACGATCTCATAACGGTTTTAAGCCCTATGGGGTAATGTGTAGTCGCATTTTCAGGCATTGCTCCTGAAGCACCGTCCGTAATAACCCATTCCAATTCCTTATCGTCACCAAACAGATACTGATACCATGTACGGAACAAGCTCTTATATGAATGATATGGATCATATGAGTCACCCACATTAAAACCTCCGAAATACGGACCTGAAGTGTACATCAAACTCTTTACAATATCATATATATCTTCGTAAAGTTCTTCTGAATATGGAGGCTCGTGCCCCGTAATCACATAAGCTGACATTGGTGATGAGAATGTACCCAAAAGAGTATTTATATACGCATGTGTAAGCTCTATACACAAGCCGTCTTCAATAGTCATACCAGAAAGGCAACGGTCATTTTCCTCCAATAGTCTTTGATACCAATAATCATGAACACTCCACTCAGGGAAAAATGCAAGGCTTTTATACACCGCTCCCGTTGCAAATGTCGCCCAGTTATTTGTGTAATAACCAAACCATGTTTCAACCTGAACATTCGTGAGTTGCCACATATACTTTAACAGTGCCGTACATACATCGGGTGTCATATACTCACTTGACATCATCGCATAAAACCCTGATGCAAGACCGGTAAGATGTGTAGACATATCAAGAGAGTTCATAACCTCCGGCTCAAAACCTATTGAATTGAGCATTGCCATTTCCTGTCTTAAAAACGTATATGCAAAACGTTCATCTTTGTAATAAAGGTATGCTTTTCTAAGACTACCAATCTGTCCGTCACGATGATAATCGCAAACTTTACCTTTAGCGGTTGTGCTGTTTGATGAAATGAAATCCCAGGCATTCATATCATTACAGGAAAAATAATGTTTGTCTGCAATAATAGTAGAGTTCCAGGTAAGCTCAGTTTCTTCCCACGCGGAAGACTTATACCATAAAGCCCACATATATTTATCTCTTGAATTACCTGAATAAGGTGTCCCATTTTCGTCTGCAAATTTGTTTCTTGTTTCTTCAGTAATAATACTGCGTCCGGTAAATACAATCTTTGCTTCTGTAATAACGTCACTACTTTTAATATCACTTATATCAAAAGCTATAAATGCACGTTTTGTGTTTTCATCATAGGAATTATATGTACCATATATATCGTCAAATGTACCATGTTCCTGAATTTGTATAATTTCATCGTACGCAAAATTTATATCTGCCTGATTTCCTCCCACTACCATAGTATCTTTGGTAACGGGTTTTTCAACGACAACACCATTTACTTCTAAACGCAGTACAGGTCTTACAGACGGGTCTGATGCATCGTTAGAATATATCTGTGCAGTTGTCCAGTACTTATCACCTGAAGCAACCATGACATTAAAGTCCGTGTATGAACCCCTTGCCTCCTTGATTTCATACAATACATCAACTTCTGTTTTGCCCCAATTTTCTGCAGGCAGTTCAAAACCGCCTATGGATTCTGAAGAAATATATGCATACGCAAAGATATTTCGTGAAAGTGCTTCTAAATATGTTTCTATTTTCGCATCAGGTATATTATAAGAGGATTTTTCCCCTCGGTTTGGTACATCCTTATAATATTTAAGAATTTTCTCTTTTGCGGCGGCATAGTCTCCTGCTCTTGCCGCATCCTCAACCAACTTCATTTCCGGAAAATCGGAATATCTGAAGTAAGGTTCCAAAACCCATTCGCCTGCAACGTCATCCCATTTCCCGAAAAATTCCTCATCTGTGATATCCTGAGGATCATCATACATAGGATATCCAAAATAATCGTGGTTGCCGCTTTCATCAACCGGCGGCTGATAATAAAACACAGGATCATCTGTAGGTTGATATACTTGTCTGTTATCTTCTCCATCCAGGCGAGCATAAACATTTTCTGTATTCATATAGCTTATCCCCGTAATTAACGAAGCTATTACACATACAATCAAAATAAAACTCAAAATTTTCTTCATGGATAATCTCCCTTCTTTGTTAATTACGGTGTGACTGTGAGGGATCGCCTCACAGACTGTCACCGATTTTGTTTTTTATTTTGCCAAAAGTTCTAACAAAGATGCTATTACAGTAGCTGCTTCTGCTCTTGTAAGATTATCTTTAGGATTATACATATTGTTGTAGCCCTGAATTAAACCAATTGACTTCATGTTTGCTACTGCATCCTTTGCATAGTCTGCAACTGATGTTGTATCTGCAAACGGTTCTACTTCTTCCTTTGCTACTTCAATATTTTTATAGCTTAGTACTCTTTCAATAAGCACTGCCATATCCTGTCTTGAGATGTTCGAGCCTATACCGAAATGAGTTTCAGCAAGACCATTTACAAGGTTAAGTTTATGCGCTGTCGTAATGTAATCAACATACCAGGCATTTTCGTCAACATCTGTAAACTTGATTTCAGCTTCAACCATTTCAACTTCAAGTGCTTCTAAAATCATTTTAACAAACTGTTCTCTGGTTACATTATCCTGTGGGTTAAAATTACCTGTACCGTCACCTGAAACAATCCCTTTTTCCGTGAGAATTATAACTGAATTGTAATACCAGTCTGTCGGCAAAACATCATAATAAGAATTTTTAACATCAATTTTGTCATTTTCCATATCATTTACATACACGATGTCATTGTTCTGACCTAAAACAGGACTTGCTGTAACACTTGAACCCATGCCGCCACCGCCGGCACCGCCACCACCTTGTGAAGGTCCGTTAGATGAATCAGCATCTACATAAACTTGAAATTCTCTTGTATACTCCTTACCGTCAACAACAACTTTTGCCGTAAGGATAACTGTTGTTGGATTTTTAGGTCTTGTAACCCTACCATCTGCCGATATAACGTTTGGGTTCGAAGACTCCCAAACAATATTTGTTCCATTTGTTCCCACAGAAGGTAGTGTAATCTTTGAACCGCTGACTGTAGAGGGTACATTTAATGTTTCCAAATCAATTTGTGCAAATTCTGCAGCCGATGCATTGAAGAACAGCTTAAGTTCACTGATATCAATTTCTTTAACTTTGCATTTCTTTATTACAAATTTTACATATGATGCAGAGGTATTGGCAAATTTAACAAATTCCGAAATTTTGCCCTGCATATTACCGGAAGCAACATTGTTCCACACTTTACCGTCCTCTGATACAAATATTGAATATTCTTCTATTCCAAAATCATCCAAAAGTACAAATATCGAATTAAAGCTTGTTCTGTTACCAATGTCGAAAATAATTTCAGAATCATATACATTGGAATTTATAACCTTAAATACAGTATTTGTATTGTTGTCGGAAATATTGGACTGAGGATAATCGGGATCCTTAAAGGAAACCGAAGGTACTTTTCCGTAAACCAAGTTTTTAGAGTTATCACAATCTACTGCAATTACAAAATCCTTTTTAATATACACATCTGCATTTTCAACATCTGTTATTCTGAATTCAAGGTCAACCAATGTCATTGCAAGCGGTAATGTAACAACACCGTTATTTGCAAGTACAGCTGTGTTGGATGATGTCCACACTGCCTTGTCATACATAACGCTGTCTGTAAATACAGATTTTGGGAAGCTCAATCCGTCAGAATCAGCATAACCGCTCAAAACATCATCAAAATAATCAAAATTGTCAATATTTGCCTGCAACATTCCATACTTATCTGTTGCTATTACAACTTCTCCAATATCAAGCAGCCTATTTGTTGTTTCTACACTTGCTACATATTCGGCATTTGTTTTTAATGACACGTAGTCAGCAACTAGAATATCGTCAACAAATATAGCCGCTTTATCAACATCAGGCATAACAATTACATCAATATCCGCTGATGTTTGTACAAACTTTTTGTAATCTGTACCACGGTAATCAAACCAGAAGCCTTCAGGCTCCGCTACCATTGAAAGAAGAACATTTCCATTTTCATCACAAATATTTACTTTGCCGTCTTCATTATTATTTGTATATGAAAAACTTACTTTAACATCAGACGAAACCTTTGCATCAACTATTCCGTCCAAGTTTATACCCAACGGAAGTGCACCCTCAGAAAGATTAATGTAAGGTGTACGTGGTAATACTGTAAATTTATATTCCTTTGTTGCCCCATTGCTTGCTGCACTGATTACAACATCCTTACTTTCTGTAATGGTAATATCATCATTGATTTTTCCGTTATTATCAATTATTTCCGGATTTGAAGATGTCCACACCACTCCATCAACCTGAGGAATATCAAGGTTGTATCTTATATCATCATTATTCTGCTTTGTAATCATTCCCAACTGGTTGATTTTGAATTTATCCAATTCAGCACTGTTTAAAGCTGCACGTACATTAAGTTTGAAATCCTTTTTAACATATACAGGATACATTTCAGCTTCGTTAAATATTTCAGCCGTCAAAATCACTTCACGGGCAACAGAATCGTGAAATACCATTCCGGTTTCCAAATCAATTTGATTGCTGCAAGATTGCCAATTCACCTTGTAGCCGTCTACATTTTCAGGCAAATGATTTATATAACCGGAAACCGCCTGAGGATTCGCTGTAATATCATATACATCAATGGTCTTTGCCGCATTGATTACATTACTGTATTTTTCAATATCCTCTGAAACAATTTCAGCCACGCTTATATTCTTTACAGTTATACTGTCATCTGCATTGTTATTTTCGTCCAACTCTACTTTGACAGAGTTAATCTTAGCATCTTCTCCTAAAACATTGTAATACGAAAAACGCTCTGTAATAAGTTTACCATCTACATAAAGGCATATCTCGTTGCGGATATTATCTACTCGGAATGTAACCATTGAAGAATCTTCAATTTCTACATCTATACTGCGTTTTGTTTCTTTTGTTTCCTGGAATGCAAATTTTGTTCCGTCGCAGGATATTTTAAGCATACCCAAACTGTAAAAAGTATTTCCGTTTCTGTAACCGACTGCCACATTCATAGGAATTTTTGATGTAGAATATTTTGAAAGGTCAACAGTAACATCGTAAACCCCTTTTAAATCCTTAGTTTCGGTTGTACTGTATGAGTCCGAATCCACTTGTCTGTACAGATCATAAAAGGCAAAATATCTCTTTGTTTCATATGTTTTATCAGGTTCTGTAGCAGGAGTTAACTTTTTAATAACCAAACCGTCATCACTTGCTGTATAACCTGCAATAGGTGAATCTGCAAAATTAACAAAAGTCCAATTTTCAATATTTTCGCTATCGAATGTATGGTTAATTATTTCCTGTCTGTCACCGGAAGAACTGCCTTTTACTGTAAGGTAATATTCCTTTGAATACGAATAATTTCCGCACAAAACATTTGCTGTAAGAATAATCTCTTCATCATCATACCATCTTGAAACCTCACCTGTTTTTGCAGAAACTATTGTTTCGGAAGAAGATGTCCAGCTTACACCCGGGATAGACGGAATTTCTATATTTCCAACAACATTATATGGATCCGAAACAACAGATTCGGGCAAAGAATTGACAAGGTTCATCGCCTGAATATAATCCGAATCGGTTGAATCAACATCATACTGAGTTACGGTAACTCTTTTAATTTTCAGAAAATCACCATTGCGGAAACATTCCATAAATTTAATATGGAAACCATCTATGTATGATGCTTTAGTAGCCTGTCCCCACGACACATCTGTGCGGTCATTCACAGTAAGATACGCATCGTTTGTTACTGTATTATAACGGGTTTTCACAACATAATCTTTCGAAACTCCGTTACTGTCTGCTGTGGGATAAGCATATGTAGTGGTATAACCAACCTTGTCGTCCGCTTTGTTATTAAAGGAGTTTGTTGTTGTGGAATTAGTATTATAGCTTTGCATTCCACTGGCAATAAATCTGTTTAATAATATGGACTTTAATGAAGTGTTGCTTAAAGAACCCGTACTAAACAAAGCATAAGGCGCATTTACGGTTGTTCCGTCTTCAAGTGTATATTTGCCTGACAGTTTAACATCAAAAGTAACAGCTACTTCATAATCACCCACAAGTTTATTATTATATAACTGTGTTCTGTTGACAGTATCGTAATCATTCATGGGTATTCTGAATCTGGCTACTAATGAATTTTCATGAGCTCTGCTGGTTGGTTTTGAATTTGAAACCATAAGGTTAAGTCCTTCATCAAAATATGCCTGTGATACACTTGTTGACGGTTTGATGAATTCAACATTATTACCTGTCAAACTTGTATATTTTGTAATATCCTCATCCATCAAAACTTTAATTGCCGATTCCCATACAGCATATACGGAAATTTCCTCGGTAATTACAGTGCTTTCTGTGAAATCGTTGCCGTCTGCAAGTTTCCACCCCACAAACTTAAATGTGCTTTTTGTAGGCACCGGCAATGTTCCGTATGCTGTATTATAATAACCAACACCTTCGGAATGCAATGTTTCCATTGATTCATCCATATAAAACTTAACTGTTACAGGCTTTGGACTGAATTTAGCAGTCAAAACCAAGTCTGATGTAACAGGTAACTTTTCATCGTATTTTGAGCCTTCCAATTCCCAATAATCAAACACGTAGTTTTCTTTTATGGGATTTTCAGGTAATGTTAACGGAAATCCTTCAAACACCTGTGCACTTGTATAATCCTCTCCGTCCACTTTAAAAGTTACATTGCATTTATTCAAAACACCTTCAATATATTTTGCCTCAATTATCATTTGACCTGTAACAAGAGTATTTTCGTCAAATATAATATCTGTGCCACTGATTACCCAGCCAACTGCCGTCCATCCTTCTTTAACGGGAACATCAGGAATAGCTCCCTCAATTGTCATGCCATATTTACCTGTAAGTTTTTTATATGTTGTATCATCTACCACAAAGCAAATATCATAATTCTTCGGAGCATATTTTGCATAAAGGTCAATGTGGTCATTAACAGTTGAATTAAAGTCGAATGCTGTTTCTCCATCTTTTTCATACCAACCTATAAAATCCATATTGTCTTTTGCAGGTGCATCAATATACATTGCATTGCCACCGTCTGCAATTTCTGTTGAATAATATATTTCCTTGTCCACATAATATTTTACAATATTATCGGCCTTTGCAACTGTCATAGAATATTCCTTGGAGTATTTGATGCCATCTGTTGTAAATGTAGCTTTTATTGAAACTTCTTTATCCATACCCTTTGTACGGGTTACATATGCTGTTGTTCCATCTATTGATATTACACTATTATCAGTTGATGACCATACAACCCCACTTATTTCAGGCAATATAAACTGTAATTCTTTAACTGCATTTATGTTATTTACATTAAGTTTATGGGGTAAATTCCCAATCATAGCCGTTGTTTCTACACCAAATTTAGGGTCTAATGTTGTGATTTTTATATTTTCAATCTGTGTATATGACCCCACAGGAAGTCTTTGCATATGCTCCACATCGACTTTACTTATATACTTCAAATCAGTGTTGGATTTTCCAGCCCATGTAGGCCCGCTTGTGGTTGCACCATTACCCGGTTCAACCGTACCTTCTGCAGTTTCATTAACCGTATCTATAATTGCTGTAAGTGTTATACCATTCTTTGGTACACCCCCAAGACTTGCAGAGCCATTGTACTTAATGCTGTTACCCTTTGATTCGTCCGAATTATTTAACAGCATAGCATTAGATGGGCGTATTCTCCACATTGCGCCTGTAAGATTACCTCTTAAATATATAGAGTTAAATGACTCATTGATAGTTTTTCCTTCGTAAGTATATTTTGAAGGACCCATATCAAAATTACCTTTAATATCAATCTGCAGATTACCTGTGTACTTACCATCTTCAGTTATTATTTTTGTTCGGTTTGCATCATCTGCTGCAACAACCCCTGCAGGCAATTTATATGTTACAACACCAGAAAATGCAGCATTCGCACCTGTTCCGCTTGCATTAAGAATTGTTTGTGTACTCTGATTCAGCGAAACATAACCTTTGTCGTCAATTCCGATTCCCAAATATAAATCTCCGCCGGACCAACCGTCTGCCAACACATCATCAACAGTATCATATTTTGTAATCTTATCTACGGACACCACCCGGTTATCCGCCCCATTAACCACTAATTGAGTTGCAGGAATACCTGCAAATACAATCATCAAGCACATTAGCAACGATAATATTCTCTTTATTCTATACATTATCAGCACCTCCTATCGGTAAATAACAACAGCGTAAGGATCATCAGCATAAGCATATACTAACACCCTGTCACCATATCTGATATCCGATACAGCGCCCAACTGTACATCTCTGTTATTAGAATTTAAAATATACACTGTGGGTTTCAAACTTGTATTATGATATAATTCATATACATATTTGCCTTCTGTGGTTTCCAAAGTAAGAATGTCTGCCCATCTTACTTTTCTGTCAGATATTTCATCATAATCTATATCTGTAACCGTTCCACAAACTGTATAATTTCCTGTTATTACACCTGTATCTCCGTCATAATATCCACCAAAAGTGCGAAGCATTTCAAAGCCATTTAATCTATCAAAGCCGTCAAGAGAATACAGCATAAGGTCGCCTGCATTAATTTGATAAAAATCAGAATAATTAGATATCAAAGGAGATACTATAAAAGACTGTTCGCATACTATTGTTTCATTACCCTTTGTAAGCATAGTGATTTTTATGTTTTCAGAATCATTTTCTTCATCATATACTCTGGCAGCCTTCTTTACCATACCTACATAATTTCTGCTGGCAGCCACATTACCTGCTGACCCGGAAATCATTTCAGCATTAATAACAAGCAAGTCGGCAATATGTGTATCTTCATCAACATCGTATGCATCTATTGCATATTCATTACCACTAAGAAGTTCCTGTATGTAATTTAACATATCGTCTTCCGATGCATCATTTGTCGGAACACATACGGCATAGGTTTCATTATCTATTCCAAAGGATTTTTTTCCTGATTTTCCACCAAATACCATTTCGTTACTATTATATTTAAGCTTTGGTCCTCCGACAGACGATGGAGTAACTGCAGATAGTCTGACAATACTGTTCTTGTCATCAACTTCAAAGCTTACAGGCTGTCCCATAACAAGTGCAAGTTTTTCAGCGTTTGGCGTTACCTTCTCGCGTTTTAATACTCTATTCGTTGCATTGGTAACAGAATCCACTTGAGTAGTCCAATATTCAATAGTTACCTTATTTGCAAGATTATAAACTAAAATACTGTTATTTCTAATATACATATTGGTTGTTGATGTTGATGTATCGGTATCCTCATTATATCCCTGCTGTGTTGTCTTTGTTGTAACATACTCAGGAATTATTAATTTTATCTTTGGTGTATTAAGACCGCTTATACCGGAAATTTGATAAACATATGCATAATCAGACTCTACTTCTATCTCGTCTGCCCAGATTAATCTGTTCATAAAATTAATCTTATATTCATAATTTCTGCCTATTTTTATAGATGTTGGTTCAAGATTCAAACATTTATATTCACAATCCCCCATTGTAATATAGTCATCGTCCTTACTTTCCACAAGACCAATTCCACCATCATTACAGATAACAATTCTATATTTTTTGCCATCGTTACTTTTGGCAATACTCAGCACCGAACCCTCATTAATAGCGTCAAAACTTGACGCATTTCCGTCCTTATCAAAATACCCTACATTGATATTTTCCGATTCTTCATCAAGGATTATATACTTGTCCTTTTTATAGTAATATCCCGACATAAATGCAACAGTTTTTGCATCTTTGTTTACAGATTCTACAATTCCATCTTCATATTCCCATATGTGTACCACATCATATATTTCATCCTGGTTGTTATCAATAGCAGTAATTTGTACATTACCATATTTATCAAGTGTATTGAGAATATAATCACCGGGTACACCGTTGTATATCCACTTTGTAGAAAAGTCCGTGTCAATTTCTGTTGTCTTTGTATCCGTTATTAAAAACTTAGTTGTATTTTTGGTAGTTGATACAATATCCGCCCCGTTAATGTTCATAATGTTATTTTCGTTTGTTGCAGCTATTGAAACTACATTTCCGTATTCGCCTTCATTATCTATGCTAACATAAAAACAAACGTGCTTACCTACAAACCCTAACGGTGCAACAGTACCGAAATCAAATACCTCTCCGGATATTTCAAGCTGCGTATCTTTAAGAGAATCCCGATTTGTATAAAGATATTCCGATACATCAGCAGTTACAATACCTTCTAATTTTACAGTACCCTCAAGTGCAGGTCGTTCAAAATCATTGCGAAATGTGTCGTCTTCGTCAATTACATATGAAGGTGAAATATCGTCGTTGTAATACATGGGAACCATTTTCCCTATATCAAGACAGTTATCCACCATAACAAGCATATCTCTTACGGTTATGTATTCTTTGGAAGAATCAACATTTTTTGTAACCCCGATAGTTCCTGCTAAAAATGTGTATGAATCCAAAGATGTATCTGAAACTATTACATGGTATCCCAAAGCTTTTACGAGCATTTTACACGCTTCGCTATATCTTACATTGCGGTCAGGTTCAAATATACCTTCACTTGTACCGGAGATAACCTCCATTTTATACAACAGATTAATTGCACCATTGTAAGGCGTATCAGCAATATCAGTAAAATAATTTGCTGTTTCCATAGTGTTTGCAACTTGTTTTTGATTAATCATATTCACTACAAGCTGTGCAAATTCGTCACGGGTGATATTAGAATTCAAATGCTCTTCAAACCCGAAACTGCCTATGATACCAAGTGATGTCAAATCAAACATGATATCATTTTCCTTTGCTGATATTACATTGGTAAAGCCACAAGTCAAAAACATTACTACACATAATATCATCGAAAACATCCTGCATAATTTCTTCATTTTATCTTCCCCTTTACTGAAATAGGTATAAAATCAGGATACTACATTTATGAGAAACCCTAATTCCGCTACTTTAATTTTACACTTATTTTGCTCTGTTGTATTTATCATAGACAATCAATTTCTTATCAATTCTTACATATAAAAAAACGCATACAGTAATTGATAAATAAAATACTTTTTTTGATAAATACATTTCAAAAAGATGATTGTATAATGTGGTTGGTAAAATGAAATAAGTATTGATGAAATTACCAAAAGGAGGAGAATTTATGTTTAAAAAATTAACATCTATTATTTTAGCAGTAACAATTATTCTAACAATCACCATACCTGTATTAGCCTCTGATTCTGTTGCAGAACCAAAGCTAATTACGTATTTTTATGGTGAAGAACCAAGTACACCCAAAACATCAGGAAGTTTTGCGGCTTCCGGCGGTTCTTTAAATTCTAAACCAATATATCTTAGCGGAAATGGAGCAGGTTCTGCATCAAGTGTTAAAGATGGTGAAAACTACTATATAGAAAGCAAACACTCTTATCTTTTAAACAATTACTACAGTTCTATCAACAGTTATTTGACAGATACAAATCCTGTATCTTCAGTCAAATATGATATTTGTATTCCAAAAGATGATAATGACCAGAAAAAAAGAATATTTACTTTAGACTACTCATCATCTTCTTCCAGCAGACAAAACTACACATTATTAACTTTGGAATATGAGAATGGTGAATTTAAAGTGGCTTCTGTTACTGAATACGACAGTACAGCAAAAACAACAACTACATTGGAACCTCAATATTCTGTTAGTGCAGACTATGCTCCTGGAAATTGGACAACAGTTGATGTAAGAGCATTCAGAACATCGGAAAACAAGCTTGAAATTGGTGTATATATCGGTGATAAGCAAATATATTATGCAGCAGGTAATCTTAATGTATATAGCACATTAGCTATATGGCAGTTAAAATGGACTCAGGATAATCCGAAAGATGCTAATAAAACTCCTATATTAACCAATTATCTTGACAACATTGTTATTTCTACCATTGATGCCATTTATAAACCATTACCTGTTAGCAATAATAATATAGAAACATCAATAATAAACTTTGATTTTTCGGATGGCACGGAACCAACATCAAGTACAATTGCAACAAGTAACGGCAGTATTACTACTAAATTTCAGCAATCAAGTCAAACAGGCAGAGAAACATCATACGAATTAGATAATTCTGCCCTTGTTGTAACTGTTGGTGATAAGAAAACGTCTACATCTAATGACTTTACTTATTTAACTCAGGTTGCAAGAAATTCATTGTTAACATACGTTAACAATTCAGATGAAACAATATTGGAAACAAGTTATAAAATATACATCCCTGAAAATACAGAAAGAGCAAAGAGACAGCACTCAATATTATTTGCAGGTAGCAAAAATGCAAATGGTAACGCAACATCTTACTTTCAAGAGGAATTAAAAATAAATTCAGAAATTGAAAATGGCTACATATCATTCTCTGCAGAACCAAAACACAATGCAAAACCCGTAGATTTAAAGGAAAGATACGAAAATGCACCTGTATCATCAAATCAGTGGCACACAGTTAAATACCTTATGAAAATAAACTATGACAATAACAACTACAGCATTAAACTTTTCGGTATAATCGACGATGTTTGTTATTATGAAAATGAATTTTCTTTAGCAGGAAACGGATTTGGTATTTGTGGTAACCAGATATATATTTATGGAATAGACAATACGGAAATTACAACAAAATATGATGATATAAAACTTTGCAAAATAACAAGTTTTGTTGATGAAACGAAATATAACCAATGGAAACAGGATTATATATATCCAATATCTCTAACATATAACGCTACAACAGGAGTAACAGCAAAAGGAAGAGTAGACAACTCAAACGGATCATACAATGACAAATTATGTTTGAGTATGGCTATATACAATGAATATGGAAAGTTAGAAAAACTATGGACGGACTATACTTTGGATGACGGATATTTGATATGCTCATCTGATGATTTAAAATACATTAAGCCAAATTATACTGTAAAAGCATTCCTATTTGATAGTTTACAGTCAGCAGTGCCGTATGTTGAATCAAAGAAAATCACATTGGCAATAGAATAAATCTTTGTTATACTCGAAAAAGCAACAAAATCCCCCTTATTTAAATATGTTGCTTTACGTCGAAAGAACTTAATTGAACTGTAATTTTCAATTAAGTTCTTTTTTATAACAGGACTTAATCAAATTTGATAAATTCTGCTTTTCAGTAATATTTAGGCTTAATTTAACACTACAGTAAAAGTACATTGTTTTGGATTTTAACAATTGTCGGCAACCAAAGAATAAAAACACTGAATAGCAAGGCAACACTTACCAAATTAGTGCTAAAGTTTCGTTTAAACGATATCTTTGTTTGAAACGATAGGAAAATAGTTATTTCTAATAAAAATCAAAATCAAGGGTAAAAATCAGGATGATAATAACATACGGAAAACAAAATGAACCCTCATAATGAACCCTCATTATCAAAGCAAGTGCTTGAAATGAGGGTTTTTGAGCATAAAAAAACGATAGAGTAACTGATAAATTGTATCAATTACTCTATCTGTTATGGCTCCCCAAGTTGGACTTGAACCAACGACATCATGATTAACAGTCATGCGCTCTACCGACTGAGCTATTAGGGAATATGTGTGGTGGGCTGAAGTGGACTCGAACCACCGACCTCACGCTTATCAGGCGTGTGCTCTAACCTGCTGAGCTATCAGCCCATGTCCCAGACACGAGATTAATTATAACACAACAGGTTTAATTTGTCAACACTTTTTTTAATTATTTTCTATAATATATTTTAACGCTTTTATTGCATTATTATGCCTGTTAATTTCTAACTTTTCATCAAGTCGGTCATTATTAAGCATTCGTACACCAATATAAAGTCTTCCGTTATCCTTAACACCAAGTTCATTCAAAAATATGTTATCTGTTATTTCAAAACTGTACACAGGTGAAGAATCTCCGGTATACTTGGAAATATCTTCCATAAGACCGCTGTTTTCGCAATATTCCTTCCACTGGTCATTCATAACATACAAATAACCGTGTCCGGCCGCAATTTCTGCATGAACCTTCGAAGTCATATAAAGGTCTATGTCCGATGTAATAGCATCCTCAGGCACAACCGTAAAGTCATTAAAGCACACCTGGACACCTTGTTTTCCGTCAGCATCATCCAAAACCTTTTTCAATTCGTTTTCAACATTATCATATACCTTAGACTCAAAATGAGTATCTGCCATATAATAAATTTCGCAATCATATTCTGTTTTTTGTACACAGGAAACCGTTGCCCATATAATTATAGCTATAAACACAATTACAACAATTATGTATTTTCCGTAATAAAACAAAAAATTGGAAAACCACTCTTTATCTTTTTTATTGCTCCAAAAACTTTTTTCCGCCATATTAAACCTCTTTTTGAATTTATAAATAAATTATATAATAACAGAATTTTTTTGTCAACTTTTAGCATAAATATTTACAAATAATTTAAAAACGGGCTGTATAAACAACCCGTTTTAATTAGTTATTTTCGTCAAAAAGCTGACAACCCGACTTTTTGAAACGCACAATTTTTTCTTCCAAAAGCTCAACAGTAACGCTGAAATATTCCGCACAGCAGTTTATACACATAAATTCCTCAGCTCCACGGTTGATTATTTTTTTATGTAGTGCTATTTCGTCACTTGTTAAAGCTTTTCCGCATTTTAAGCAATCAGTCTTCACAGATTTCACCAATAAGTACTTTTGTGCCGCGTTTATCAACATAAATTCTTATACCGTCACGGAAATTACCAAGCTCCTCACCGGTAACAGCATCTGTAAATTTAACACTTCTCGGTGTGTTTGAGTGAATACCCAAATCGTCAAATGTAACGGAAATATTCTTGCGGTATTCGTGGTCATCATCTACATTAAAAATAGCAAGAGCGAATTTTCCGCCATCCAAAAATCTCATAAACGCATAGCGGTCTCCCTCAAGTTCGAAAATTTTAAAAGCAGGACGGCATTCAGAATCCTGATTTATAGAAATAAGACCCTTATTAAGCAAAATTGCCTTATCTTCATCACTGATTTTTCTTATATCTGCACCAATAATAAGAGGAGAACCAAAAAATGCCCACATTGCAAAGTGCTGTAAATATTCCTCGTGAGTACATCCGCCAAGACTAACGAATCCTTCTCCGCCCATACCTACAATAAGCATATCCATATCGTTGTAACAGCCTGCACCGTTGCCTCCGATATTATCGATCTGACTTTTAAATATATCAATATATGATTTAGGGTTATCCTGAATATCTCCCGTTGAACGATATGTATGAGCACCTCTTGAACGCATCCAGTCCCAAGGCTCACCAACACCCCAGTTGCAAGCGGCAAAGACTATATCACGTCCGCAATTACGAAGTGCCATAGCCATTGTCAGGTATGCATTTTCCTTGTTACCGCTTTGCGGAAAGAAGCAAAAGTCATACTTTAAGTAGTCTACGCCCCATTCTGCAAACTGTTTGGCATCCTCAAATTCATAACCGTAGCTTGAAGGATAGCCTGCACAAGTCTTGACACCTGCACATGAGTACATACCAAATTTCAGTCCCTTTGAATGTACATAATCTGCAACATACTTCATACCATGAGGAAAACGCTCCGGATTAGGCACTAATTTGCCGTCCACACGTTCACGAAGTGACCAGCAGTCATCTATGATAATATATTCATATCCGGCGTCTTTATAACCATTTTCAACCAATGCATCTGCACTTTCCAAAATCAACTTTTCGTCAATTACTTCACCAAATGTATTCCAGGTATTCCATCCCATTATCGGTTTAATTCCTAACATAATTCTACCTCCAAATATTTCTTTTTTCATTTTATTACAAAGTTTTAAAAAAGTAAATAGAAAGTTACATTTTGACATATTTTAGTTACATTAAAACAAACATCAGAGATACCATCAGTTCTGTTCGTCTATGTTGTTAAAATTATCCTGCTATTTTACAATATCATCCGGAAAATAAGCATTTGTATATGCCCTTTTTCCGTCAGGTGTTTCAACGGTAAGGCGGAAGTAAATATCATCTTCCTCTACATCAAAAACAGCCTCGGTTATAAGTCCGCCGTCCTGTGCTTCTGCTATTTTTGCCCCTCTTACACCCTTTGTTATAAATGCCTTACGTGCAGGCTCAAAGGTTATGTGCACTTTGCCGTCCTCAAACCAAAGGGCGTTGATAATCGGACCTTCGGATGCATAGAAATTGCCTTTCAAAAGTGCATCGGTAACTGTCTTATATTCAAGCTTTTCAGCCTTAATCATAGTAAAGCCGCCAAAGGAATCCGCACGTCCGTTGTGATTATCGTCTGTGGCTATGCAGTAAATGCGCTTTCCTCCCCTTAACATTTCGTCATATTCCTTGGAATTGCGGTCATCAAAGCCTGCGGACACACATCCGTAATTACAAATTTCCATTGCGTGCATACCGTTATATCCCATATAATCCCGATAGCCTTCCATAGACCATGTAGGGTGGTTGTATGTAACGAAAAAGCCTTTTTCTCTGCAATTTTTCATCATCCTGCTTATACATTCAGGAGAATATTCACGTTCCCAGTCAGCCTCAGAATCGTCAAATTTAACTTTATCTCTGTAATTTACCGCATTTGAAAACCGGTACTTTTCCCTGTGCCAGCAAGGCTGTGTAATATTGTCAGGCTCAAGGGCAATGGCACAAAAGTGACAGTTTTTCCATTGCTTGCCCCATTTTCCCCCTTCGTCAAATTCAAACTCAACACCGTTTAATGCCAGAAAGTTTTCGTCATTAAGCTCATAATGGGGAATAAGCACATCGTGGTCGGTATATGCAACTATGGAATATCCCTGTTCCATGTAATTTTTCTTTATTTCCTCTACTGTCCACTTTCCGTCGGAAACTGTGGAATGACAATGTAAATTTGCCTTATAAAAATTGCCGCTTTCAGGTAATAGATATTTTTTCATTTCGCACACCTCATTGTTTTTTAGTATTATACACCATTATAAATTTTAATTCAATATATAAAATTAATTATTCTCAAAATAACTTTTCTAAAGAGACGTACTGTTAAAAATAGTATTAATTCACAATTGCTGTTCTTTTTATACCTCCATCCGCGGATAGTGGAAAAGCATATTGCATATTTTAAATCAATGTGATATAATGATATTGCGAAACGAATTTAATAAATCCATGTGACGATTGTATGTTTTTTTCATTTGGTAAAAATGCATACTCTATTTTCACATACAATCGTTTTGGGAAGTATTGGAATTCGTTTCGCAGCGAGAGTCGTGCATTTTTCGGGTGTGTGGCTCTTGCTTCACACCTTTTTTATTTAACGTAATAAAGTGACTCTGTTTCAAAAGTTGCTACACACAAAAGAAAACCACAAGGATTTTTCCTTGTGGTTTTCATCATTAATTATTCATTATTACCCATGCAAGCAACCATAATAGCCTTCTGTGCATGAAGTCTGTTTTCAGCTTCATCAAAAATTTCGTCAGCGTGTTCTTCAAAAACCTTTGCTGTAATTTCTTCTTCCCTGTGAGCAGGCAAGCAATGAAGCACCATAGCATCTTCCTTTGCAACTGCCATAACGCTGTCGTTAATCTGGTAATTTTTGAATACCTTTTGTCTTTCCTTTGCTTCCTCCTCCTGACCCATTGATGCCCATACATCAGTATAAAGAACATCTGCATCCTTAGCCGCTGCAAGAATATCAGGAGTACATTCGAAGTTGCCTGTTTCATAAGCCCACTTCATAATTTCAGCATCAGGCTTATAATTTTCAGGGCAGGCAATTGAAACCTTCATACCCATTTTAATACAGCCTACAATAAGCGAATTAGCCATATTGTTACCATCACCTACAAAGCAAAGCTTAAGACCGGGAAGTGACATTTTATGTTCACGGATTGTCATAAGGTCTGCAAGAACCTGACATGGGTGGCAATAGTCTGTAAGGCCGTTGATAACAGGAATTGAACCGTATTTTGCAAGGTCTTCAACTTCCTTTTGTTCAAAGGTTCTTATCATAATACCGTCAATCATTCTTGAAAGAACACGTGCAGTATCTTCAACAGGCTCACCTCTGCCTATCTGTAAATCGTTAGAGCTTAAAAACATCGGATTGCCGCCAAGCTCGTACATACCAACCTCGAAAGAAACACGAGTTCTTGTAGAAGATTTTTCAAAAATCATACCCAAAGATTTACCCTCAAGATGCTTATGAGGAATACCGTTTTTCTTTTCGTATTTTAGTTGGTCAGCCATATTAAGAAGTTCTGTTATTTCTTCTGTTGACAAATCTGATAGTTTTAAAAAATGATTAAGTTTCATTTTAATTCTCCATTCTGCCTGCATAGTAATACAGGATATTATAATTTATATTCTTCAATGCCAAGTAATTTTGCAGCATTGTTTCTAACAATTTTAACATAATTTTCAAAGCTTAGCAAACCATCGCTAACAAGGTTTTCAAGAAATTCCGAAAAATCTTTACGGAATTTTTGTCCTTTTCGGCAAAGGTCTGTTCCGTAAAAAATTCTGTCGGCAAACTCTGTTAAAAAACCTGCCGCATAATTTCTATCACGCATCATGGCATTTGCCCCGCTTCCTGCGGATAAGTCACAGTACAAGTTGTCATATTCTCTCATAAGCTGGGCAATTCTGCCCTCCTTAACCTTACCAACGGGATATTCTGAACGTTCTTCTTCGGTACAATCCGAAGAAATCTCACTCCAGAAAACCTGGGAATGACCTATAAGTTTAAGTCCTTTATGTTTTTTAAGCATTTTTTCAATACGTGGAAGTCCTGCATCATCAACAATCCCGTAAGTACCGCCAATTTTCGTTGCAAGGTGAACAATTACCGGCATATCTGCCTTTGCACAGTGATAAAACAAATTGTCCATAAACGGATCATCCGCATATATATTTGCCGATACCTCACCTACACCTTTAGCACCAAGGGATTTATAGTGATTTATAAGTTTTGACAAATCAGCAGATGGTGAATTTTCCAAGGCAAATGGTGACACATTGCAAAACCACTTAAGTCTTCCATTTGAATTGTCACTAATCACTTTACACTGTTCGGATGGTAACACGGTTCCAAGTCCAAAGGCATCAGCTAAGGACATTAAAACACCCGCTTCAACATTATTTTCGTCATACATCCTTAAAACTTCATCTGCCGAAAGATATGGTGCAGGAGTAACATCCGAAAAAAGCGAAGCATGAACGTGTATGTCAATTTTACCGATAGATTTAAAATCAGTCATTATTCAAAACCCTTTCGAATATTTCAAGAGCCGCATCTATTTCCTCGCGGCTTATATTAAGTGCAGGTAAAAGTCTGATTTTTGTCTTTGCAGTAAGCACCAAAAGTCCGTTTTCAATACACTTTGCCGCAACAGCCTTTGCATCACCGTCAATCTCTATACCAAGCATATATCCAAGACCGCTTACACTTTTAACACCTTTGATTTTCAAAAGTTTATCAACAAGGTATTTACTGTTTTCCTTAACTGTTTCAAAAAGTTTGTCATCAAGTCTATTTACAACACTTACTGCCGCATTTGCACAAACGGGATTACCGCCAAAGGTTGAGCCGTGTGTACCTGCAGGAAGCACGTTTTCAACACGATCACCAAACATTGTTGCTCCCATAGGCAAACCGCCTGCAAGACCTTTTGCAGTTGAAACAATGTCAGGAGTCAAGCCAAACTGCATAAATGCGTACATTGAGCCTGTTCTGCCGTTACCTGTCTGCACCTCATCCACAACAAGTAAAATGTCATTTTCAGTAGTTATCTTTTCAATTTCGTCAAGGTAAGCTTTGTCAAGAGTGTTAACTCCGCCTTCGCCCTGTACAATTTCAATCATAATTGCACAAACCTTATCATTAATTGCAGCTTTAAGCTCGTCAACATCATTTGCAGTTACGTGCACAAAGCCCTCTGTAAAGGGTGTGAAGTTTTTGTGGAAAACGTCCTGACCTGTTGCAGAAAGTGTAGTTATTGTTCTGCCGTGGAAGCTGTCCTTTAGAGTAATAATTATGTTTTTATCCTCACGGATATCTGTACCGAATTTTCTTGCACCCTTGATTGCACATTCGTTTGCCTCTGCACCTGAATTGCCGAAGAAAACCTTCTTCATACCTGTCTTTTCACAAAGCATTTTTGCAAGCTTTACACAAGGCTCGCTGTAATAAAGGTTTGAGGTATGCTGTATTTTGTTAATCTGTTCAATTACGGCATTTTTCCATTCTTCGTCATTTGCTCCGAATGTATTAACTGCAATACCCGTACCCATATCTATATACTTCTTGCCGTTTTCATCATAATATGTACTGCCTTCACCCTTTACAATGCAAAGGTCAAAACGGCCGTATGTAGGCATAATATATTGTTTGTCTGCCTCTTTTATATTCATTTTAAAGACTCCCTTGAATTATTTGAACATTGTGCCTATACCTTCATCGGTAAGCACTTCGATAAGAATTGAATGTGGAACACGTCCGTCAATTATAAACACCTGACCAACACCCTGTCTTATAGCCTCAATACAGCATTCAATCTTAGGTATCATACCACCTGAAATTATACCTTCGTGTATAAGCTGTGGTGCTTCACTTACATTAACAACAGGAATTACAGTTTCTTCGTCGTCCTTATCTCGAAGCAAACCACGGATATCTGTCATTGAAATAAAGCTTTCAGCCTGAAGTTTTCCTGCAATTTTTGCAGCTGCAGTATCGGCATTGATATTATAAATGTTACCCTCTTTATCGCAACCAATTGTTGAAATAACAGGAATGTAACCCTTATCAAGCACATCTAAAATAGGTGTTGTGTCAATGTCAGTAATTTCACCAACATAGCCAAGTGCAGGGTCTTTCATTTCTGCTTCAATCATGTGACCGTCTGTACCGCAAAGACCGATTGCCTTACCGCCGATGTTCTGGATGTAATTAACAAGGCTTTTGTTAACCTTACCTGCAAGCACCATTTGTACAATGTCCACAGTTTCCTTATCTGTTACACGAAGACCGTTTACAAATTCGGACTTTTTGCCGATTTTATTAAGCATTTCTGAAATTTCAGGACCGCCGCCGTGAACAAGTACAACCTTTACGCCGATTAGTGAAAGCAAAACAATATCACCCATAACTGCGGCTTTAAGTTCTTCGTTAATCATGGCATTTCCGCCGTATTTTATAACAAGAATTTTGTTGCTGTATTTTTGAATATATGGCAAAGCCTCTGTTAAAATCTTTGCTCTGTCTGCGTTAGAAATTTTCATAATAACACTCCCAATCAAGTTCTGTAATCGCCATTAATTTTCACATAATCGTAAGTTAAATCACAGCCCCATGCTGTTGCGGACTCAATACCGCTGTTAAGCTCAACCAGAATTTCAATTTTTTCTTCAAGCAAAATTTCCTTTGCCTTTTCTTCTGAAAAATCTACGCCTGCACCGTTTTTACAAACGTCAATTGTACCCTTTGGTGAACGGAATGCAACGTCAATTTTGTTAACATCAACATCAGCACCGCTGTAACCGATTGCACAAAGTACACGTCCCCAGTTGGCATCTGCACCAAACATAGCCGCCTTCAAAAGCGAAGAACAGATAACTGACTTTGCAACAGTTTTTGCAGTTGCAATATCAGAAGCTCCTGTAACCTTGCATTCCAAAAGCTTTGTAGCACCTTCACCGTCACCTGCTATTTTCCGGCATAAATAAACGGTTACTGTGTTAAGAGCCTTCATAAATTCAGCATAGTTTTCGTCTTCTTTATCTATTAGCTTGTTTCCTGCCATACCGTTGGCAAGAATGTTTACCATGTCGTTTGTGGATGTATCACCGTCAATACTAACCATATTAAATGTGTTCTGAATATCTGTTGAAAGTGCCTTCTGAAGCATCTGTGAAGAAATAGCACAGTCTGTTGTAATGAACACAAGCATTGTAGCCATATTAGGATGAATCATACCTGAGCCCTTTGCAATACCGCCTATCCTACATTCAACACCATCTATTTCAAAACTTACGGAAATTTCCTTTAACTTAGTATCTGTAGTCATTATTCCTTCTGCTGCATCTTGACTGTTTTTTCCAAGACCTGCAACCAAGGCATCCATACCGTCGGCAATTGGTGTAATATCAAGAGGCTGTCCGATAACCCCTGTTGATGCTACAACAACATCCTTTGCATCAACACCCGTTTTTTCAGCAACCAAAACACTCATAGCCTCGGCAATTTCAATACCATTTGCATTGCAAGTGTTTGCATTACCGCTGTTGCATATTACCGCCTGCGCATATCCATCGGAAATATGATTTTTAGTAACTGTAAGTGGAGCACCCTTAACAAGGTTTGTTGTATATACAGCCGCCGTAGCCGCCTTTGTTTCACTTAAAATAAGTGCCAAATCCTTTTTGCTTTTATTTTTACGGATACCGCAATGAATACCGCTTGCGGTAAAACCCTTTGCGGCACAAATACCGCCCTCAATTATCTTCATAATCTTTCTCCTTATATATCCAAATTAGCTGTCTTTTCGTTACCAAGTACAATATTAAGACATTCCAAAGCCGCACCCGATGCACCCTTGCCAAGATTGTCGTATCTTGCAACAAGTATAAATCTTTCCTCATTACCGTAAACGGAAATTTCCATACTGTCCTTGCCGCCAAGCTTAACTGATGAAAGGAAACCCGCTTCATCCGCACCGTCAACGTATTTTACAATTTCACTGTTGTATTTTTCTGCATAAAGCTTTTTAACGTCATCAATTGTTGCACCATTTTGAAGCATACTTCCAAACAGTGGAACAGTAACCTCCATGCCGCTGTAAAAATCAGCAACTATAGGGCTGAATACAGGTGCATTTTCAAGTCCGCTTATTTTAACCATTTCCTTTAAGTGCTTGTGGCTTTGTGCAATGCCGTACTGTCTTGGAGCACTTAAAAGAACATCTCTGCCGGCATCTTCATATTCCCCAATCATTTTTTTACCGCCGCCACTGTAGCCTGTAAGAGAATGGCAGGTCAGCAAAGCATCTTTTGAAAGAATGCCTGCCTCAACAAGAGGATATACCAAGGCAATAAAACCGCTTGCGTGACAACCGGGAACAGCAATTCTCTTGCCGTTTTTGATTTTATTTTCAAATTCAGGTGAAAGTTCCGCAAAGCCGTATGCCCAGTCGGGATTTGTTCTGTGGGCTGTGGATGTGTCGATAATAACAGTATTGTCATTTTCAACCATTGCAACTGCTTCAATGGAAGCTGCATCAGGCAAGCAAAGGAAAACAACATCTGCACTGTTTATTGCCTGCTTTCTTGCTTCCGGATCCTTTCTGAGTTCCTCAGAAAGAGTTATAATTTCTATATCTTTTCTGTTTTCAAGTCTTTCATAAATTCTAAGGCCTGTTGTACCTGCCTTACCGTCAATAAAAATCTTCTTCATAAACATACCTCTGTTTGCAAAAAATAATGTGGCATTATATACTATACACTATATAATACCACACGTTGCATAAATATGCAAGCTTTTTTTATCAAATTTTATTATTTATACAAAATTACCATTCAAACAACAAAATGTACAGGATTTATAAACAAAATACATAAATTACACCTTGTTGTTTTTGGGTTTTTTCCTTATTTTCTGCAATATCAAAGCAATAAATATGCCAACAAATGAGCCGCCGCTGTCAATTAACACATCTCTTAATTCCCCGGAACGTTCTGAAACAAAAAGCTGATGTATTTCATCTGTAGATGCATAAATTATGCAAATTAATAAAGAAATTATGCATAAAACTGAATTTTTATTCATTTTACCACTACTGTATAATGTCATAAACACGCAAAAGCCAAGTGCTGTAAATATTAAAAAATGGGCGGATTTCCTGATAATTGTTTCTACAAATTCAAATTTGTCGTCATATTCATTTTTGGGAATGTCCACACCACGTTCTTCCACAACAACCTTTTTTGTCACACCCTCACTTATTGCAGATGATTCTTCCCCCGGTTGTGCAGAAAAACAAAAAATCCCGACCATTATAGATAGCGTAAGGATAAGATATACCCAAAAAAATTTCTTCATATACATACACCTTTTTCTATTTATATACCTATTATCAAAACATATTTTGATATTCACCTGTAATCTAAGCAGTTGATTTTTTCTTTAAAACACCGCCTATTTTGCGTACAAGCATTGATGACAATATTCCCGTTGCACTTCCTGCCGAGTCTATAAATACATCTCTTATTTCACCTGACCTGCCCGCTACAAATAACTGATGCATCTCATCTGTGGATGCATAAAATATGCAAAAAGCAAGTGCAGTTATAAATAACGTACGCTTTTTATTCACTTTTCCGCTATAATACAAAGTCATGGCAGAACAAAAACCAAGACATGCATATATAAAGAAATGTGCACCTTTACGTACTATGGTTTCAATTCCCTCTTCTATCATTTCGGCAGATTCAAGCGACATAACCTCTATAAGACTTTTATGTAATAACCTTCGGATAAAACCCATACTCATACTTGATGATTCTGTGGCATTCTGTGCTGAAAAGTAAAATATTGCACCCATAACACCAAGAGTTAAAATTAAAAAGACCCAAAATCTTTTTTTCACAATTCAATCTCCTTAAAAAGAAATTTTCAGCATTATTTATTAAATGTTTTACAAAATATCATCCAAAGCTTCCAAAAACAAATCTCTGTATATATCATACCCTTCCTGGGTAAAATGCATCTGATCTTCAATCCAGATATCCTGACGAACTTTTGAATAGTCACCGATGTCTTCTGTATTTTCATAAAATCCACGCCATCCCGACTGATTTATATAGTAACAATTATCCTGACTATCGCAATATTCCTTCAAAAGTTTGTTGTACTGCTTGGCAGCTGCTTGCCAGGTAAGATTATTGACTGTCTTCTGATGTGGCATAGCATCACACAAATACAGTTTAACACCCGGAAAATCTGCTTTTGCACGGTTGCAGAATAAAGATAGCATATATACAATTTCATAGGGAGAGTATCCAAAGCTGACATCATTAGGAAAGAAACGCAACACAATAGCACGCGGCTCCCATGGCTTTACAAGACGGTCATAGTAATAAAGCCCTTCTTCGATAGTTGATCCGCCAAATCCGTGGTTTACGGCTGCAAGCGAGCCATCTTTCATACGAATGTCATCCTCCAATGGACGATTTCCATACTTTTCTTTTTCCCAACGGGTAAAGCCTGATGAACCGTAAAACATAATCAATCCTTTTTTTACAGGTTGTTTTTCGTACATCAGAACAGTATCTTCAATACGTCTTAAGTCAGGAACTTTCAAGTCAAACATTTTAAAACACCTCTTGTAACATTATAAATTAATTTGAATTATATAGCAAAATATTCCCGTGAAAACACGGGAATACAACTATGCGTTAACTGTATCTCTTTTGAATGTTGTAACAATTTCTGCCAATGTATCAACACATTGCTCATTATTGTTACTGTTGGAAACTTCTTTTAATCTTTCAAGCTGAGATGCAAATTTTTCAACATCCACCTCTGTTTGCTGACCAATAAATATTTTATTATTTGCAGTTCTTTTTAAACCCTCTTCGCTCATCAAAAGCTCCTCATAAAGCTTTTCTCCGGGACGAAGACCTGTAAATTCAATCTTTATGTCCTCATAAGGTTTCTTACCGTTCATACGGATAACATTTTCAGCAAGGTTTAAAATTTTAACCGGCTCACCCATATCCAAAACAAATATTTCTCCACCCTGTGCAAAGCTTGCCGCTTGCAAAATCAGTGAAGTAGCTTCCGGAATTGTCATAAAGTAACGTATAATATCCGGATGTGTAACAGTAACAGGTCCACCGCTTTTGATTTGTTCTTCAAAAAGCGGAACAACTGAGCCGTTAGAGCCAAGTACATTACCAAAACGTACCGCAACATATTCCGTATTTCCCGAAGCCTTTTGCTTCATATACTCAATTATCATTTCACAGCAACGCTTTGTGGCACCCATAACGTTTGTAGGATTTACTGCCTTATCGGTTGAAACAAGAACAAACTTATCAACACTGTATTTTTCCGCAAGCTTAGCGACATTGTATGTACCGAAAATATTATTTTTAACAGCTTCTGTAGGGCTGTCCTCCATAAGTGGAACATGCTTGTGTGCCGCTGCATGGAAAACAAGTTCCGGCTTGAATTCTTCAAACAAAACATTGATTTTGTCATAATCTCTTACAGATGCAATACGAACCTGCAAATCCAAATTGTCACCGTATTTACGCAAAAGTTCCTGCTGAATTTCATAGGCATTGTTTTCATAAATATCAATAATGACAAGTTGTTTTGGATTATAAGATGCAATCTGTCTTGAAAGCTCGGAACCTATTGAACCGCCACCTCCGGTAACAAGACAAATTTTACCCTCAACAAGATTTTTTACATTTTTCTGTTCAAAGCTTATAGGATCTCTGCCAAGTAAATCTTCAAGGTTAATCTTTTTAGTCTGTCCCAAAAGATTTTTGCCCGTAATCATTTCGTGCATATAAGGTAATATATTAACATCACACTTTGTCTGCTTACAATATTCCAAAATTCTTTTTCTGCTTTTACCGTCACAAGAGGGTATGGCAACAATAATTTTTTCTACCTCGTATTTATTCACAAGGTATGGAATATCACTTATTACACCGTCAACCTTTACACCGTGAATGTATCTGCCCTTTTTATCATGAGCATCGTCTACAATAACAACAGGAAGATACGAACATTCCGGTCTAAGCATTTCACTTACAATTACATGACCGGCATAACCGGCACCTACAACCATTGTCTTAATATTTTTTTCAACTACATATGTTCTGTTACTGATTTTTGCATACAGACTTTTATAGACTATTCGGCTAAGAACAATCATAAACAGCGAAATAACGTATGTAAACAAAATATGTGTTTCCGGATAGTCCACCGTAACACCTGAAATTACAACAGCTGTTCCCGCAACAAACCAACCGCAGGTTATGCTGAAAGCTGTATTTATAAGCTCCTTTGCCTCTACAAATCGCCATATGTACTTATATGTTCCGAAAATCCACATAAACAGTACAGAAACCGATGCAAACAATGCATTCATACCCCAAAAATCACATGGTTGCATTGAAATACTGATCATACGATGTAAGAGTAAATATGCTATAACCGATGAAAACAAAACTATAAAGAAATCGATAACCTTTAAAAGTATTTTTCTTCCGTTAGTTTTTAACCTATTAACCATAAAAATCCCCAAACTTATTTATTATATCCCTAATAGTAGTATACAATATACAAAAAACAAAGTCAAGCAGCATTATATATAAAAACGGAAGGTGTAAATTATCAATTTTTACTATGATAACCTACATCTCCCGACATTTTAAACTTCAAATATCTTTACGGAATTTTCTTTTAAAGCCTCAGTGACTTCTTTATCCAAAGTATCCTTCTCTGTTATAATGCAGTCTATGTCTGAAAAGTCAGCAATTTTTACAAAACCAACCTTACCATACTTTGACTTATCAAAAACATAGTATTTTTTCTCAGCATTTTTCATCATATTAATTTTGATAAAGCATTCCTGCTCATTGCTGTCTAAAATAGCCGAGCGTGTTATACCTCTGCCACTGAAGAAAAACTTGTTTGCAAAATAGTGGTCACGGATGTTGTTTTCCGCCATACTGCCTACAACAGACTGGTTTGCGCCTGCCATACCACCCACACACAAAACCTTAATGTCTTTTAGCCCTGCAAGCTCACTTACAACACGAAGAGAATTTGTTACAACAGTAATGTTTTTAAGATTTTTTATTTCCTTTGCAATATAATACGTTGTAGTGGATGCATCAAGAAAAACCGTATCACCGTTTACAATATGCTTAACAGCTTCCTTTGCAAGCAATGCCTTTGCCTCTATATTAAGCTTTTTACGCTTATCAAGTGAAAGCTCCTGACTGTTTTCGGAGATGGGAATTGCACCGCCGTGAGTACGCACAAGTGCTTCAGCATTTTCAAGCTTTTCAAGGTCACGGCGTACCGTTTCCTCCGTAACATCAAGCTCTTCTGCAAGTCTGCTTACCCATACTGCACCGTTTTCTGCCAGTAATTCAAGAATTTTTTTCTGTCTTTCTACTGCAAACATTCAAACAACTCCTGTTTATTTTTTAATAATTTTTACATTATCACCGTTTTTAATACCTGCTGAATTTGCATCATCGGTATCTATGTGCATTTCAACATTAAAGTCGTCCCGTATTCTTACCTGAACATCAAAAAACTTTGTAGGCTTTATGCCCTCAACAAGAACATCCACATAGTCATTGTCTGAAATTCCGTGTTTCTCAGCATATTCAGGTGTTAAGTGAATGTGTCTGTTGGCAATAATTACGCCCTGCTTCAAATAAACAGAACCCTTAGGACCAACAATAACTATTTTTTCAGAACCTTCAACCTCACCTGACGGACGAACAGGCGGGCTAACCTTTAAAACAAAAGTATCTGTACGTGAAATTTCAACCTGTGTGTGCTTTCTTACAGGACCTAAAACACGCACCTTTTCAATGGCACGAAGGGAAGGTCCTACCAATGTTACAAGCTGGTCAGAAGCATATTCCCTGCCCATAAGCTGTTTTTTAACAGTAAGTTCTGCACCCTTACCGAAAAGCGTTTCAAGATCTTCCTGTGAAAGATGAACGTGTCTTGCAGACACACCTACTTTTATTTCATTTTTATCATCAGTATTTATTTCAGCAATGGCTTTTCTTACTGCCTCTGCTATCATTGCTTCATTAATCATAGTTTTTACCTCTCTGCCTCTGTAAAGTCAAAGAACTTGCCAACCTCTTCATGCAGTCTTGGAATCACATTGTGACCATAAACCTTACCAAGCACCTCTGCACGCTTTATACCAACTTCAACTGCCGCTGTAACAGCATCTACCTTACCTGTAATAACAAGTGTAACCAGGCGTCCGCCAAGGCGTTTTTCGGTATGTATAACCTTAACATTTGCCGCCTTAACCATAGCATCAAGACCTTCTATTGATGCAACAAGACCTTCAACCTCCAAAAGACCTATACAAGCCGACTGTGGCAAGGCAATATCCTTTACATCAAGAAAACTCTTTGGCAACACCTTGTTAAACTTATCTTTGTTAATGTCCATTTTATATGCCATCTTTTCAACAGTTTCACCGGGACGTGGAATAATATGTGAAACAATATATTTACCCTGTTCCTCGGCATACTGCTTACCTGCTTCAATAGCGGCACGTACATCTGCCACATCACCCTCTATTTTAACAACCATAACAAGTGGTGCAGGAGCGTCTGCAGACTTAGGACGGTTTCTGTCAAAGGCAATAACCTTCACTCCGCCTGATTTTGCACATATATCCGCAGCAGTAACTGCTGTTGTAAAGCTGTATACTTCTAACAAACCTAATGCTTTCATTTTTAACATCCTTTCAGATTATCAAACAATGTGAAGACCATCTACAAGCACGCAACGTCTTGCTCTTGTAAAGGAATGAGCCGCTGTTAATCCTTCGCCTGTAGGCCCTGCAATTGTAAAGGTTGTATAACCCTCACCACCTGCACCGATACCTGCAAATGAGGGAGCATTTTTAACAAAAATTGTTGTTTCAACTGCTCTTGCAAACTTTGTAAGATTGTCTACATTTTTAGAGTGAATGTGTGCAGAATGTCTGCAACCGTGTTCAGCCTTAACTGCCATTTCAACAGCTTCATCAATATTATTTACTCTTACTATTGCAAGAATAGGCATCATCATTTCAACCTGTACAAAAGGATGATTTTCTTCTGTTTCGCAAATTATAAGTCTTGGGTCTGCATCTATGCCGATTTCCTTAAGGAAAAGTCTTGCATCCTTACCTACCCACTTTTTATTGATGCCCCATTTGCCGTTTTTCTCTGTAAGACAAATCTTTTTAAGCTGTTCAACCTGTGCACCCTTCAATAGATATGCACCGTTTTGAGTCATATATTTAATTAAATCATCTGCAATATTAGCAAATGCAAAGCATTCCTTTTCGGCAATACAGGGAAGGTTGTTGTCAAAGCTTGCACCTGCAACAATATCCTTTGCCGCCTTTTCAACATCAACAGTATCGTCTACAATAACAGGAGGATTACCTGCACCTGCACCGATAGCTTTTTTACCCGATGAAAGCAAAGCCCTTACAACCCCGGGACCACCTGTTGCAACCAACATTTTAACAATTGGGGATGCCATCATTTCATCTGATGATTCCTTTGTTGGGTTTTCAACTGAAACAACCAAATTTTCAGGACCGCCTGCTTCTAAAATAGCTCTGTTTACAAGGTCCACAGCATAGTTTGCAATTTTCTTTGCATTCGGATGTGGGTTGAATACAACACCGTTACCGCCTGCAATCATACCCATTGAATTACAGATAACTGTTTCACTTGGGTTTGTAGAAGGTGTAATACTGCCTATAACACCGTAAGGTGCCATTTCAACAACAGTCATACCTCTGTCACCTGTAAATACGGAAGGCTTTAAATCCTCAGTACCCGGTGTTTTATTTGCAACAAGCTGGTGCTTTATAATTTTATCTGTTACTCTGCCCATACCCGTTTCTTCAACACCAAGCTCAGCCATAATTTCAGCCTCGTTAAGTGTAAATTCACGGATTTTGGAAATCATTTTTTCTCTTTGTTCAATTGTATAATTTCTGTATTCTTTATAAGCCTTATCAACTGCCGCAAGCGCTTCTGTCATAGAAGAAAAAACGCCTTTAAGTTTTTTGCCGTTTCCACCCTTATTCATGGACTTTACAACACTTGCAACAATTTCCTGTACATATCTTTCATCTATCATTTATTTTCACCTCTTAAACGATTGATTTCCAAAGTTTTTCCGACGGTCTTGCTATAACGGAGCTGTCAAGGAATGTGCCCTTAGGCGCAACCTCTTCCTTTGCCTTTTCAATAGCCGCTGTAACAGCTGCAACCTCACCTGTAAGTGTCATATACGACTTACCGCACATACCCTTTGCAATTCTAAGCTCTATAAGCTGTACAGATGATGTTTTAGCCGCCATATCCGCCGCAACAATAATTGATGCCGCTGAATATGTTTCTAAAATACCAAGAGCCGCAGGCTTTTCAACTGTAGCAGTACCGTAAATTGCAGGGAATATATCCTCGTGAGGATTACCAAGCACAAAGGTGTCTATAAGCTTTGCATCGTACTTTGTTTTGGAAGCATCAATAGCCGCCTTTACGGCACTTAAATCGCCTGTAATCAGTGCTATGTATTTACCCGGGCACACAGTCTGTGCCTCTATTAAGTCAACCTCTGCGGTTTTAAGCATCAAATCGGTAGCTTCCATACCTGTGGAAACTGTCATATATTCAAGCATTCCGATTGCTTTTGCCATTTATAACACTCCTATTCTGCATCTATAATCACAAAGCTGTCATTTGCTTCAAGCACCTTTCCCTTTACACTGCTGTGTACAGAAACGCCCAAAGCTTTTTCATCAGCTATACCTAAAATATCGCCAACCTTTACAGCATCGTCTTTTTTCACATTAACCTTTGCAGGTGCACCAATATGCTGTGAAAGCATAATTTTTACTCTTCCCGGTTTAACCTCTGTTTCAACCAGTGGTGCATCAACATCATACTTTGTAAGACCAAGTCTTTCTTTTAGTCTTGTCATAGGAACCTTTCTGTATTCCCTGTGTGGGTTTACCGGCTCCGGATTTTCAACAGGTGTAATTTTAACACCTTTAGCACGCATATTAGCTTTAAATTCAGCAATAAGCGAACGCGGGTTAAGCCCCTGAGGGCAGGCATACATTTCACAAATACCGCAGGATACGCAGTACATTGCATCTGCTATTACCGGTGCATCCGTAACCTTACCTGTTGATACAGCCTTCATAAATTCACTTGGCTTAATTGGCTGACCAAGCAAATAACGTGGGCACAAATCAGTACATGAACGGCATTGACAGCAGGTGCTTTTAGCACGCATTACACTTATCTGAGTCTGTGCCTGTTTTTTCAGAACCACCTGATTATCGTCAGGCAGAATCAAAATACCGTTTGTATTTTTCTTTACTACGTCAAACTTTGTTGCAAGAGTACCCGTCATAGGTCCTCCGTTTACAATGGTTACATCACTTCTTGTAATACCGCCGCTAAGGGCAATAAGATGTTCAAAGGTTGTACCCAAAGGAACATAATAAGTCTGCGGATTTTTAACCTCACCTGCAACGGTCACAAACTTGTGTGTAACTGCTGTGCCATTTTTTACTGCGTTGTAAATATTCAGTGCAGTTTCAACATTAAACACAATAACCCCAACTGAAATGGGGATGTTACCTGCAGGAACAACGCGTCCCGTAGCTTCATATATTGTTATAACTTCATCACCTGCAGGATAAACCTCAGGCAGTAAAGATATCTTTCCACTTTCAAACTGTGGCAAAACTGCATTAACAGCTTCCACAGCGCCTTTATATTCGCCCTTTACGGCAACTATAAATTCTTTGGCTTCACAAGCCTTAACAATCATATCAAGTGCAGAGCATATTTCGTAAGCATACTTTTCAAGCACTTGTCTGTGTACTTTAAAAAGAGGCTCACATTCCGCACAGTTAAGAATAATAGTATCGGCACGCTTGTCAAGCTTTGCATATGACGGAAAACCTGCACCGCCGCAACCTGCAATACCTGCATCACGTACGACCTTTTTTAATTCTTCAAAAGTCATATAATCAAATCTCCATTCCAGAGCAATTATCTACAATGCCAACAATAGCAGCATCAACAGGAGTACTCTGTACACCGCATCCTATACGTGCGGCAGAACCTGTTGCAACCAATACAATTTCACCAATACCTGCGCCAATATTATCAATTGCCACTATCTTCTTTGTTTCGCCCATATCAGCTACGAGCTCTACTACCATAAATTTATTACCGACCAGATTGTCGTTTTTACGTGTAGCAACTACACTTCCTACTACTTTACCAATTAACATAAGATATAATCCTCCTTATCCTTTTCTTCGGTCTCCCCATTACAGGAAGACCGAAAACAAAGAATATGTAATTTAAAATTACTTAAGTGATGGAAGAATCTTTTCAACATCACCGTGTGGGCGAGGGATAACATGTGTAGCGATGATTTCGCCCAGACGCTGAGCAGCAGCTTCACCTGCTTCAACAGCTGATTTTACAGCACCAACATCACCACGTACCATAACGCTTACAAGGCCTGAACCGATTTTTTCTGTACCGATAAGTGATACGTTAGCAGCCTTAACCATTGCATCAGCTGCTTCAATCGCAGCAACCAAACCTCTTGTTTCTACCATTCCCAAAGCTTCCTGTGCCATTTTTATTTCCTCCTTAACATTATTTGTAATATTTGTTTCAACCTTAGCCTTAGCTTCAGTTGATTTTGTTACCTTTTTTGTAGTTGTTTTCTTTGGAGCAGCCATTTCAAACTCTCCTTTACATTATAGAGTAGGCAAAATCTTTTCAACGTCGCTGTGTGGACGAGGGATAACGTGTACAGCCACCAATTCACCAAGACGCTGAGCAGCAACTGAGCCTGCTTCTGTAGCAGCCTTTACAGCACCAACATCACCGCGTACCATAACGCTTACCAAACCTGAACCGATTTTTTCTGTACCGATTAAAACAACCTCTGCTGCCTTAATCATTGCATCTGCTGCTTCAATTGCAGCTGTAAGACCTCTTGTTTCGATCATACCTAAAGCTTCCTGTGCCATTTTAAATTCCTCCTATTTTTAATTTAGATTTTATTTTTATTCATTAATAATAACAACTTTTAAGCCTTCCTGCTTTAAGTTAGTAACATGTGCTTCATTAATCTTTTCAAGCGGGAATCTGTGTGTAATAAGTTTTTCCAAAGGAATACCTATTGCCTTTGCTCTCTTTAGAAAATCAAATGTTGTAGCATAGTCACGAAGTGTGTAAACCCATGAACCTACTGTTGTAATTTCCTTTGAGCAAATATCAAAGTGTGGGTTAATTGTAGCGTCACCGCCGTTTATAAAGAAGCCAAGCTCGCAAAGACCGCCGCCACTTCTTATAAACTTATAGATATTCGCATGAGCTATCGGTGAGCCTGTGCACTGGAATGCAAAGTCAGCATGATAACCGCCGAATGCATCAACAACTGCAGCCTCCAAAGCTTCAATACCCTTGTGCTCCATAAAGTTAACAGACTTTGTAGCACCCATAAGTTTTGAAAATTCAAGTCTCTTTTCGTTACCGTCAACAGCTACGATATTTTCAATACCCATAGTTCTTAAAATTGCTATACAAATAAGACCGATAGGTCCGCAACCCTGTACTACAACTCTGCTGTTGAATCTTAAAATTCCTGTTGTCTTTGCACGTTCTACTGCGTGAATCAAAACTGCACAAGGTTCTATCAGGATTCGTGAATCCAAATCAAGGTCACTTACGTTAAATACTGTAGAACCTCCGCGGATTACTATGTAGTCTGCAAACCAACCGTTTAAGTGAACATCGTCATCCGGTACAAGACCGTAAACATCTGCACCACCTACGTTTTGCTTGTTAAGGTCAAACATTGTGATATCAGGATTATCCTTAAATATCATACAAGTAACAACCTTGTCGCCAAGTACTAAAGGCTTGCCTGCACTGTCCTTTTTAACATTTTTACCCATTTTTACAATTTCGCCTGTACCCTCATGTCCTAAAACAACGGGAATAAGACCAAATGGGTCACGTTTAAATTCGTGAGCATCTGTACCGCAGACACCACAGCCTTCAACCTTTACAAGAATGTCGTCATCACCGATTTCGGGAATTGGAAATTCTTTAATATCGTAATTTTCAAGCTTTGTAAGCATAGCTGCTTTAGATGTTTTTGGAACATCACCGCCTGCTGACTTTTTAGAAGCAGCTGAACCGCCGTTTCCAAGCTCTGCCATAACCTGCTTTACAATTTGTTCAATGCTTTGTGAATTAATTTCCATTTTGCAACTCCTTTCCGAATTACTGATTAACTGAACAATGGGTATTTCCGTATCTTCCTTAATTCTTTCTGTACAGATAAGAAATTTTCTCGAATCTGTTGTAACAGCACCTATGCCGTACATTACCGCATTAAAGGATGAAGTACGCTTTAAAACTTCTTCAAGCTTTTTGCACTGTTTTTTTGAACACAGATAACCACCCTGTTCAATTAAATTGTAAATTACTTCGTTATAGTTATCACAGTTTGCTTCAACTGTTTTTACACCTTTAAAATTCATCAGAGTAATTCCTCCAGAAAAACTCTTTCACCATATTCTGCCAGCAATGTATCCTGCTGTTCGCTGCCTCCGCTTACGCCGAGACCGCCTATGGTTTTGTCACCATTTTTAAGTGGAACACCGCCGCCGAATATAACTATTCTTCCGTTGTTTGTAAACTGTATACCGTAAAGGTCCTTACCGGGCTGTGCAAGCTCTTTTAATGCAGTGGTGGGCATTTTAAGTGCCGCACAGGTAAAGGCTTTGTTTACTGCAATGTCGTAGCTTGCAATGTAAGAATCGTCCATACATTCCACAGCCACTATGTTACCGCCCTCATTGGCAACGGCAACTACTGCATTAACGCCCATTTCCTTTGCCTTTTGCTCTACCTTATGTATAAGCTTTCTTGCAACCTCAAGTGTAACCTTTTTACTTTGCATACTGACAATAACGGATTTTACAACCTCAGAGATTATTTTATTCTCCATAAGGCATTACCACCGCCTATTATTTACCAAGCTGTTCCATAACCTTTTTGGTTATAGCCGCAATTAAATCTGCATCTGTTGAAGAAGCAGGTGTTTCTTCCTCTACCTTACCACCGTTGCAAAGCCCGCATGTGTGACAGCTTGCCTTACCTGACTTAACGTTAGGGCAAAGGTTTGCAGGATGCTTACCTGAAAGACCGAACTGTCTTCTGATTTCATAAAGTCTTTCAACCTGCGGAATTGTAAGCTCCTTAGGACCGCCAAGCTGTTTAGCCTTAAACAGTAATTCAGCATAAAATTCCAATGATTCCATTTTGTGATATGCACTTAAAAGTGAATCCGAATATGAAAGTGCACCGTGGTTAGCAAGAAGTACTGCATCAAAGTGCGGAAGGTACTTTTCAACTGCATCGGGAATTTCCTCTGTTGAAGGTGTACCGTATTCAGCAATAGGAACGCAACCAAGAGCAATTACAGCTTCAGGCATAATTGGCTGTGTAAGCGGAATACCTGCAATAGCAAAGCTTGTTGCATAAATCGGATGAGCATGTACAACTGATTTAACGTCAGGTCTCTGCTTGTAAACTCTCATGTGCATCTTGATTTCTGAAGATGGCTTGAAGTTTCCGTTTGCCTGAATTACATTACCGTTAGCATCTACCTTACAGATATACTCAGGAGTCATAAAGCCCTTACTTACACCTGTTGGAGTGCACAAAAATTCGTTATCAGAGATTTTAACAGAAATGTTACCGTCGTTTGCGGCAACCATGCCTCTGTCATAAATTCTCTTACCAATGTCACAAATTTGTTTTTTGATTTCGAATTCTGATACCATTTGTTTCAATCTCCCTTATATTATTTATTAACATACATTGTTACTATAATTGTATCACATCAAATCTGTGAAGTCAATAGTTTTTTCTGTTTTTTTGTGGTTTTTTCTGTTTTTTATTCTAAAAACACAGATTTCCAAAAAATCACCATATTTTTTATTCGCTAAACATTGCACTTTCTGTAGATGTAACATCCTCTGTTTCCCCTATTATCATCGCAAAAAGTGCATCTGCAAACATCTGATGCATTTCAGGTAAAGGGTGGTTTATACGGTTTATTAAAAGCATGGTTGTATCCCGGGTCTCGGCAAGCTTTTTCCACTTGGAGTAGCAGTCGCAAACAGAAATACCCATACTTTCTGCAACCTTTACCGCAGCATATATATACTCATCCATCTTGCCTTTGTTTTGAATATCTTTGGTTTTGTGGGCATATTCTATGTATTGCTCCGGTGTATCCTCTGCCACATATGTATTTAACATATTCGGTGTCATAAAAATTACTTCCGCTCCAATTTCCGTACACCTTTTGAATATTTCGCTCAAAGAATCAAGATATTCCGAAAGCTCACCGTTTACATCATTAAGACCGAAGCACACTATAACAAGGTCGGGGTTGTGGTTAAGCACTCCATTTTCAAGACGTTTTACAGCATCCTTTGCACATGTTCCGCCTATTGATGAATTAATCATATTAACAGGCATATAGTCACGGTATTGGTTAAGCATTTTGCGAAGTCTGTTCCAGTACACGTTTTCGTGGTCTATATAACCTCTCATAGCTCCGTGGGAAACGCTGTCACCAAGTATGACGATATTTATGGGACCGTGTGTTTCAAGTCCTTTACGGTCAAGCAGAATTTTTTCGGAAACTTTCATAATTATTCCTCCCTTTAAATTTCAAAATTATTAATTCCGTCCCTCAAACAAGTTCCCTTATATTTAAGAACCAATTTTTCAGGTTTATATACCCTAACACAAACTTTGCCATTTTCTTTTTTCCACTCCACAGTTACATCACCACAGTCCGTGGTGTAAGAGCCTTTTACAAAATCAATACCGTCTATAAACTTCGGATTAAATACAAACTCCTTTTCGCCCAACTTTTCGCTGTCAAGCTGTAAGCCAACCAAGGTCTTTATAATCCAGGACATAAAGTCTGAATACATATGGTGATTTTTGGATTCCATGTGTTTTTCATCCCATATTTCCCAAAGTGTTGTTGCACCCTGGTCAAACCATACTTTGTAGCCGGGATAACCCTCTGCAGTAAGTATCTTGTATGCAAGATTTTCAAGTCCGCATTTATTAAGTGCAAGAAGCAGTCTTCTCATACCCACCATTCCGCATTTGTGGTGATTATTTTCAATCTCTACAAGCTTGGCAAGCTGATTTTTAAGAGGCTCCAAATCCTCGTATAAACCGTAATATATAAGCATGGCCACAGCGGACTGTTCCTCTATTGTACAACACCCTTCCGCTGTTATGAATGTTTCAAATATAAGCTTACGAAGCTTGTCTGCACGAAGTTTATACTTTGAACCGTCAACACCTTTAAGCTTTGCCGCAAGCTCTGCAATACCCGAAAACTCATATTCTAAAACTGCATTGATAAAGCCTGCCGTTGTACGCTTTACATCACCGGGATATGTCCAGTCGTCAAGACCGAAATTCACAAATCCCGCATCATCTCTGTTTGCATCAAGCATTGCAAAGTATCTGTCAAAATATTCAAGGGAGTTTATAAGATACTTTGATTCACCTGTGTGCATGTAAACCCTTAAGGGTATCTCAAACAAATTACCGTCGGAAACGGGGCCGTTACCCCAGTCATAACCCCAACCGCCTGTTGGCACTATACCGGGGAGCTTTCCGTCGTCTCTCATTGCATCATAAATATCCCGCAACCATTTTATAAGCAGTTTATCTATTTTAAAATTTGTAAGCATCTGCTCACATGAAGATTGTGCATCATTCATCCAACCGTACTTTTCCCTCGTAGGGCAGTCGGTAAGCATATAAAACATATTTGACCAGCAGGATATAATCCCCGCTTCAAACATTTTGTTTAAAAGCTTATCTGAACATTCAAAAGTAGTTTTTCTCTTTATGTCCTGATGAACAAATACTCCCTGAACTTTAATATCATCAATATTTTTGATACCGCTTATTGTAATGTAGCGAAAGCCGTGATATGTAAATTTGGGTGACCATGTCATCTTTTTGCCCGAGCATATAAATTTATCCGTATGAAATTCACCTTCAAAATAAAATTCATCCATTTTATTACGCAGGTTAAGGTCGTCACTTAATTCCTCATCATATTTTATTATAAGCTCATCACCCTTATTTCCTGTAACGGTCATTCTTACATATCCCGATATATTCTGACCGATATCAAAAACATAGGTTTCCTCGTCAATCTTCGTAATATTTTTTGTTTCAAAAATCTGCGTTTCCTTTATGGGCTCACATACACACTCACGAAACATACCCATTGGAGGATTATTATCCTCTACGGCATTGTCCCAAGCTGAATCGTCATAATCTGCCTGACACCAGTTTTCCTCATACTTTCTTGCATCAAAGTATTCGCCACTGCGAAGTCCGTTAAAATATATGGCACTGTCCGCCTTGCACTTCCATGTTTCGTCAGTTTTCAATACAATATTTCCGTCAATTTCCAAGGCAAGTACAAATTTAGGATTATCACGCCATGGTGCAGTTTCCTGTCCCCATGTGGTTTTAACCTCTTCATTATACCAGCCGTTACCTAAGATTACGGAAACTACATTTTCACCGCACTCAAGAAGATGACTGACATCATAAACATTGTACCAAAGGGTTTTGTTGTAATCACTGACAGGAGAAATAAACAAATCCTCCGTCACCTTTTTTCCGTTTATATAATAATAACCGTAACCAAGACCGCAAACATAAAGCTTTGCATTCTTGATTTCGGTTACTATAAACTTTTTTCTGAACATAGGCGCAATATTACTGCCCGTATATTCAAAATGAAATTCTTTATTTGTTTTTATAAAATCTTTACGGTGTAATAACATTACGCTCTCCCCAATTCCCAAAGATTTTCTTCAACTATACCCAAATATTCACAAGCCTTCATAAGCTTTTCATGAGCACCCACAAAGCCGTTCAACTGATGAGCATCTGAACCCATGTAGAATTTACAGCCGCATTCTTTTGCAACTCCCAAAATACGAAGATAGCTTGGGGAAAGTCCGTCGGCATTACGCATTGTACCCTTACGATAAAGGCAGGCATGAATTTCTATTGCCTTGTCATTTTCCCTTGCAAGGTCAAAGCACTCTCCAAGCTCAGAATCTGTAATTCCATCCACAACCTGCTGTTCAAATTCCGAAAGTATGGGATAAAGAGGATGACAAATAACGGTTGGAACCGCAAGCTTTATTTTGCACGCACTTTTAAATCTTTCAAGCATAAAAGCCCTTAATTTTTCAGGGGTTGAAAAATCCATACCGCTGTATAAATTACCCAAATTAAGAATGTGGCTTGGTGCAAGTGCAACGTAGTCATAATTTTTTGACTCTTCAAAGGTAACGTCAAAATCCCTGCCGTATATAACCTCTGCCTCACAGCCCAGAAGAATTTTTAAATCCTTATTCTGTTCTCTTAACTCCTCTACCTCTTCACGCAAAAGTGCAGGATATTCACCGGGAGTACCCTTAAATTCAGGATGCTCTGCCTGCATTCTTTCTTTTATGTAAACATGGTCTGTAAATCCTATAACCCTCACATTTTCCTGTTTACAGTATGGCATATAATTTTCCGCATAGCTGTAGCGGGGAGCACAGACGGATAAATTTGTATGTACATGTAAATCATTGCAATATTTCAACATAATTTTACTCCAAATATTCCAGAAGTTCCTTTATTCCTATATCCTTTTTTGAGCTGATGTGAAATATCCTTTCACAACCGCTGTTACGAAGCCACGCTTCTGCACGCTCCGGTCTTGCATCCGGGCGGTCAATCTGTGTTACAATACCGATAACATCACGGTTTACAAGGCATGTGACATTTGGCGGAAACAGAGAATAATCGTCTGTTGCAGAAATTAAAAGCCCAACCACATCTGCCTCGTAAGAATAAAGCGCCAAAGCGGCACCAAGCCCCTTTGTTTCCGCATATTCCCCGGGAGTATCTATAATAACATCGTGATAATTTATGTACTGTGTTTTAAGATAGTCCATAGGCAGATTTTTAAGCTTTTGTGTAAGTGTTGTTTTTCCACAGCCTACTCTGCCCATAAAAATTATTTTTTTCATGTTTTTGTCACATCACATACAGTAAAGCCAAGGACATTTTTGCAATAACCGCAAAGAGATTCCAAAGCCTCCTGAACTTGTGAAACAGTACCCGTTACAATAAGTGTACCGGAAAAACGGTCTACAAATCCGATTTCCGCACCCGAACTTTTAATTGCAACATCGGCAATTATAATAGCTGTTTCCGCAGGGGAAATTGTAACAATACCAATTGCGGATTTGTGATAATCCACAGCAGGGTCAAGTCCTAATTTTTTATAAAGTATCTTGTCCGGGTTTGCAATTATGTGTGCAATTGTAATCTGCTTGCCCGGTACAAGCTCCTGAATTATTCTTGTTTTTTCATTATAATCACTCATTGGCATTAACCTCCGATCTGACATTCTATGCCAAATTTTTCTGCAGCTCTTTTAAGCTCTGCCATCTTTCCGTCGTCGGGCGGAAGAATTTCCTTAAGCAGATAATCTCTGCCTATACCCTCATATTTATCCATTCCAAGTCTGTGATAAGGCAAAATGTGCATCTTCGTCACATTATTAAGAGTGCTTGCAAATTTTGCAATTTCGCCGATTTCCTCAGCAGTATCGTTAAAGGTTGGAATTACGGGAACACGAACAGCAAGATATTTTGCCTTTTTGGCAATCTTCACCGCATTTTCCAACACTATATCGTTAGGCTTACCTATAAATTCCTCATGCTTTTTGCTGTTCATGTGCTTTATGTCCATTAAAAAATAATCTATATGGGGAAGTATGTCCTCAATTATTTCAAACTTAACAGCACCTGTACTTTCAATAGCTGTATTTATGCCGTAGTCGTGTGCCGCCATGAAAAGTGCCTTTGCAAATTGAGGCTGTAACAGACTTTCACCGCCTGAAAGGGTTAAGCCACCACCTGAACGTTTGTAGTAGTTCATGTCCTTTGCAACCTCTGCCATAACTTCACGGACTGTAACATCACGGCCCACGGTCTTAGGCTTGCCTGCCATATTCATTTGTTGAATTTCAAAAGACTGGGATTCAGGGTTACAGCACCACTTGCATCTGAAAAGGCAACCCTTTAAAAACACAATGGTACGTATTCCCGGTCCGTCATGAACAGAAAATTTCTGAATATCAAAAATTCTGCCCTTTGTATCTAAATAGCTCATAAATAGATCTCCGTTGTTTTTTTACATCTACTAGAAAGTCGATTGTTCTGTTCTGCTTATAATATCATCCTGCAATGAACGTGAAAGTGTTGTAAACAATGCACTGTAGCCCGCAACACGAACAACCAGACTCTTGTAATTTTCAGGATGAGCCTGAGCATCAAGTAATGTTTCACGGCTTACTACATTAAACTGTACGTGACTTCCCTTTCTGTCGAAGTAACCGCGTATAAGTGAAACGAAGTTTTCAAGACCTTCTCTGCCCTTTAATGCTGAAGGATGGAACTTCATATTAAACAATGTACCGTTTGAAGCAATAAAGTGGTCAAGCTTTGCAACAGAGTTTGCAGAAGCTGTAGGACCCTTAACGTCCTTACCTGCACTTGGCGAAACACCGTCTGCAACAGGAGTATAAGCATAACGTCCGTCAGGTGTAGCACCTGTCTGTGCACCCAAAGGTACATTTGCAGATACAGGGTACAAGCCTGCCTGATACTTACCTCCACGTGGATTTGTGTATTTTTCAACAGGACGTGTGTATGTATAAGCAACATCACGTGCAAACAAGTCTATTTCGTCATCGTCATTACCAAACTTAGGAAGTTCATTTATCATATCCAAAAGCTTTGAATAATCTTCACCGCCTGCGGCATTTTCACTTGCAGTTTTGTAAATTTCAGCAATCAGCTTTTCATCAACATCAACGCCGCTTTCAGCAAGCTGTTTTGCAACTGCGCTTGTAATAACCTCTGCATCTGCTGTGCCCTTACCGAAGTTATTTTCAAGTGCCTTTTTAAGATATTCCATAGTTATCTTTTTATCGTCAAACACAAGCTTTTTAACTGCCCACAAGCCGTCTGCCATATTGGCAATACCAAAGCCCTGAGGCCCTGTGAAGTTGTAAACAGCACCGCCCTCCTGAACGCTTTTACCTCTGCCTATGCAGTCTTCAATCATACTTGAAAGGTAAGGAAGCGGACAACGCTGTGCATGTGCAAGGTCAATTGCATTATCTGCATTTACCATAAGCTCTATCATATATTCCATCTGTGCCTTATAAGCATTGTAGAATTCGTCAAAGCTTGTCATCTTTGTAACATCGCCTGTTTTAAGACCAACCTGCTTGCCCTTGTCAATGCCGTTTGAGAAAACAAGCTCCAAAGGTCTGCACATATTAAAGAATGCCGCATCGTGCCAGCCGTCTGTTTTACCTGACTTTTGCGGTTCAACACAGCCGATAATGTTATAATCTCGTGCATCCTGAAGTGTTAAGCCACGCTGTACAAGTGCAGGGATAATAACTTCGTCGTTATAGTATGCAGGAAGACCAACACCTGTTCTTGTAAGCTCTGCAGCCTTAAGCAAAAATTCGTGAGGTGAACCGTTCCATACTCGTACAGAGAATGAAGGCTGCGGAAGCAAAACGTGCATTGTAGCCTGAATACACATAAACGAAAGCCCGTTTGTAGCATCAAGACCGTCCTTTGTCTGACCGCCTGCAATAAGGTTCTGGAACATACTGTAGCCTGCAAAGCCTGCTGCAGAAGCCGCATCACGAACCTTACTCATATCATTAAGCTTAATCCATATACAGTCAATAAGCTCCTGAGCAAATTCCATTGTAATCTTTCCGTCATCAAAATCCTTTTTGAAATACGGATACATATACTGGTCAAAGCGTCCCGGTGAAATTGAATGACCGCTTGACTCTGTCTGAATAAGCATCTGTACAAACCAGAATGACTGACAAGCTTCATAAAATGAAGTTGCACCGTTTGCAGGTACCTTTTCGCAGTTTTCTGCAATTTTCAAAAGCTCCTGCTTTCTTGTTGCATCTGCACAGCTTTCCGCTTCTTTTCTTGCAAGATCTGCATATCTGTTTGCAAATGTAATTACTGCCGCACAGCTTTCAATAACAGCCTCTAAAAATGCTATCTTTGAGCAGGCATCAGCATCACCGGCATTTATCTTTGCAAGTGCTTCCTTCGCCTCTGCAATAATGCCCTTATAACCAATTTTAAGCACCTTTGCGTAATCTACGGTTACATGACCTATACCGTTGTAAAAATAGTTACCGGGTGTAAAAATGTTATGTTCAATGGCGTCAAGTGTTTCACTTTTCATATATGCTGTTGCAAGCTCGCTTGAGGTTTTTCCGTCCCAGTATTTGAATACTTCGCGAAGCTCTTCCTTTGTTTTTTCGGAAATAACAAAGGGGTCTGCCGAACGTGTCTGGATTGTTTCAAATTCTTCCTCAAGCCATTTATAAGAATATTCGGGGAATACCTGACAGCTTCTTGAGTTCATGGTAGTACTGCCTACAACAAGCTCGTTATATCTTATTATAATAGGTAAATTTTCAAGAATGTGACGAAATGCCGCAGAACGTCTTTTAATTATAGGCAACCCTTCTGTCTGCTTGTAGCTTTCAGTTAAAAGTACAGCACGGGAAGATTCTATCTGTGGTGTTGATGCAAACAAGGCATCCTTTAACATATCAATTCTTTTGCTTTTTGCAATTTCTTTAAAATTAAATACCTTCATTATATTTCACCTCTTAAAATTTCCATTACATTTTCAACCGTTTTACCAGCCTTTGCCTTTACCATTGGTGAAGCAGACACCATAGCATAACTTTTTGCCCCATATTCAAACATACATATATCATTTTCACCGTCGCCGATGACAATTGTATTTTCTTCCGTAAAACCAAGTGCTTTTTGCAGTTTTTTAAGGCTTTCGCCCTTATTTACGCCCTTTGCCACAAATTCAAACACTCCGTAGCTGTTCCAGCACTTATCCAGAAAATCTGCCTTTGGCTCTTTACCTACAAAGGTTATTTTGTAAATATCCTCTTCAATTTCTCCCACACAGCCTATACGCATAACATGGTGGCGGAAAAATTCATCTATTTTAAAGCCCACAGACTTTTCCTTGTACTTAGCATATGTAACACACTGACCGTAGGTAATAAAATCGCCCTTATAATCACAAAGCTTAGTTTTAATCAAATCCTTATCAAGAGGCCGGCTGAAAAAAATTTCAAAGCCCTTGCTTAAAACCGCACCGTCATTGCTTATAAAGTACATATTTTCAAAATCTTCAAAATACGGCTCCAGAAGGTGCAGTGGTCTGCCCGTTGCAACAACAAATTCATGACCCTTGGATTTTAGCCTTTTAACCATATCCATTGTGGCTTTAAATTCCCGTTCATTATTCTTTTTATACAGTGTACCGTCAAAATCACATACAAAAAGTTTTTTCATACCTACTTCTCCACACTCCATATTACCTATATTGTACAACAAAACAAAAACAAAGTCAATACATTCAAAGAAAAAAACAGAAAAACTCACAAAAAAGTCACAAAACAAGAATTTACAGTAGAAAATATCAATTTCAAAACACAAATCATAATTGACAACAGCATTAAATAGATTTAAAATTTTCATATAAGAATAAAACAAAAAGGTGATACTATGTCCACATTAAAATTAGAAAAATTAAATATTCTGTCTGCAGATTTGGGAAAGGAAAGCACACTTCCTCCAATAAGCGAAACCCTAAGCCTTAATACTATTTCCAACGAATTCAGGCTTGATGAAGATGACGGACTTTTTATAAATTACGGTGTTATGGAATGTGCACACCCATATAAATACCGGAATATGTATAACCGCGAATTAAAGCCGACAGATTATACTGCTGTAATACTTGAAAATGAATATATAAAGGCAACCTTTATGCCCGATTTTGGCGGAAAGCTGTGGTCGTTGTTTGATAAAAAGGAAAACAGAGAACTGCTTTTTAAAAACAGCGTAGTTCGCCCATGCAACTTAGCGGTCAGAAATGCATGGCTTTCAGGTGGTATAGAATGGAACTGCGGCTACAAGGGTCACGGACCATACACATGTTCGGCAATTAACACCGCCGTAACAAAGCTTGACGACGGCACACCGGTTTTAAGATTTTACTACTTTGAACGTATACGCTGTGCCATTGTGCAGATGGACTTCTTTTTGCCTGATGATTCTGCATTCCTACATTGCAGAATGAGAATCACAAACCCAAATGACAATGTTATACCCATGTATTGGTGGAGTAACATTGCAACCGTTGAAAATGAGAGTGACAGAGTTATTGTCCCCGCAAATGAAACATACATTGCAGAGCGTGGTATGGTAGAAAAAATCAATGTACCTCACTATAATGGTACCGACATTACATATCCGTCACAAAACCGCTATGCAAATGACTATTTCTTTAAAACAGAAACAGATTCTCAAAAATATATATGTCAGCTTAACAGTGAAGGTTACGGACTTTTTCAAAGCTCCACAGACCGTTTAAAGGGCAGAAAGCTGTTTGTATGGGGTGATTCACAAGGCGGACACAAATGGAAAAACTTCCTTACAGCCGATGATGAATCGGGAAGCTATAACGAAATACAGTGCGGACTTGCCTACACTCAGCACGAATGTCTGCCAATGCCTCCCCACACAGTGTGGGAATGGCTTGAGGTTTACGGTCCATTGAAAGCCGACCCGAAGAAGGTACACGGTACATGGGCAGAAGCACGGACAGAAGCACTTTCAAAGGTAGAAGAAAAAATCGCAAAGACACAACTTGAAAAAATACTTAAGGAAACGCATAAAATGGCAACATCACCTGCAGATGAAACAATAATTTATGCAGAAGGCTGGGGAGCTTTAGAGGCAGAAAGATGCAAAGGAGCAGAAAATATGCTTTGCTCACACCTTGATTTCGGCACAACAGGAAAAGAACAGGAGCAGTGGCAAAATCTTTTGTACAACGGCACTTTAGGAACACATAACATTGCCGATGTTCCCCCGTCATATATCCGACAGACCGAATGGACACAGCTTATGGAACAGGCAGCAGAAGGTAAGGATAAAAACAACTGGTACACATACTTTCAGCTTGGTTGCACATACACAGCTACAGAAGATTACAGCAAGGCGATGAAAAACTTCAACAAATCACTACAGCTTGAAGAAAGCCCCTGGGCGTACTACGGCAAGGCAATAGTGTGTCAGAAAACCGATGACAGAGAAGGTGCTTGCGAAAACATACAAAAGGCATATAAATTAAAGTCCGACGATGTATCAATGGCAAAGGATTTACTTAAAATACTTTTCGTAAACGAAAAAAACAGCCTTATTATTTCATATTACGAAAATGCAACGGAGAATATAAAAAACAACAACCGTTGCAGCATTTACTATGCCTATGCTCTTGCACTTACAGGCAAATTAAAAGAAAGTGAACAAATACTTTGCGGAAACGGAAATCTTATAATTCCCGACATCAGGGAATGCGAAACCATAACATCTGACCTTTGGTTTTACATTCAGTCACAAAAGGAAAAACCGTCAGTCGATTTACCGAGAGACCTTGATTTTCGTATGTTTGTAGAAAGGGACAGCGAATAACTGCAGCCATAATTATATACAGCTTATAAATAAACAATACTCTTTGTTGACAATATTAAAAATTCATATTAAAATGGTAGTAAGTAGGAATTCGGAGGAAATAATGAACATTCAGCTTTCAGACCATTTTAATTATAAAAAAATGCTCCGTTTTACTATGCCGTCAATTATAATGATGATTTTTACATCCATATACGGTGTAGTAGACGGTTTTTTTATATCAAACTTTGTTGGCAAAACACCATTTGCCGCAGTAAATTTTATAATGCCCGTACTTATGATTTTAGGTGCATTCGGCTTTATGTTCGGTACAGGAGGCAGTGCACTTATTTCCAAATACTTCGGTGAGGGTAAACGCCAAAAGGCAAACGGCATATTTTCAATGCTTGTATATGTAACAATTATCACAGGTGTTGTGGTTGCAATACTGGGAATTACATTTATAAAGCCCATATCCGCTTTGATGGGTGCAACAGGTCAAATGCAAAGTGACTGTATAACCTACGGCATTATAATACTTGCGGCACTTCCCTTTTTTATGCTACAGGTAGAATTTCAAACCCTTTTTGTAACTGCGGAAAAGCCGACACTTGGCCTTTACACCACCATAATTTCAGGCGTTACAAATATGGTGCTTGATGCACTTTTTATGGCAGTATTTCACTGGGGTGTTGCAGGTGCGGCATTTGCAACTGCAATTGCTCAGACAGTTGGCGGAATAATACCCATAATATATTTTGTACGTCCAAATACAAGTATTTTAAGAATTTCAAAGCCTGACTTTGACTTTAAAGCACTTTTTAAAATATGCACAAACGGTTCTTCCGAGCTTATGAGCAACATTTCAATGTCCGCTGTTGGTATGCTTTACAACCTGCAGCTTATGAGATATGCAGGTGAAAACGGCATAGCTGCGTATGGTGTGCTTATGTATGTGGGCTTTGTATTTATTGCTGTATTTATAGGCTTTTCTGTTGGTATTGCACCTGTTATAAGCTTTAACTTCGGTGCAAAAAACCACGTTGAGTTAAAAGGGCTTTTAAAGAAAAGCTTTGTTATAACCTCAGTTTTTGCGGCGGTTATGTTTGTACTTTCAGAAGCTCTGGCACTTCCTCTTTCAAAAATGTTTGTAGGATATGACAGCACACTTACAGATTTGACCCTACGCGGATTTTTAATATATTCATTTTCATTTTTGTTTTCGGGATTTGCAATCTTTGCATCTGCATTCTTTACGGCATTAAACGACGGTTTAACATCTGCAATAATTTCTTTTTTACGTTCATTTATATTCCAGATTGTTGCCGTAGTTGTATTTCCCTTGCTTTGGGGCATAGACGGAATATGGATTTCCGTTACAGCTGCAGAGGTTATGGCAGTAGTAGTTTCATTAATATTTTTAATAACAAAACGAAAAAAATACAATTACTGAGAAAGGGGATTTTTTATGAGAAAAAAACTTCAGGACAAAATGTTTGAGGCAAGTTACCTTTTTGAAATTTTGATTTCAATAATTATAGGTATAGCAATTATCGCTTTTGGTGTAAGACTTATCATAACAGGTGTAAATACTGTTACAACCACATCAGACGTAGGTGCCCTTGTTACCATACTTGACGATGCTATTATACTTGCAATTGGTGCGGAGCTTATAAAGATGCTTTGCAAGCATACTCCGGAAACCATTATAGAGGTACTTGCATTTGCACTTGCCCGTCACCTTATTGTTACAAAAACTTCTGCAATCGAAAATATAATTACCGTTGCGGCAATTGCAATACTGTTTGCAATAAGAAAATTTCTTTTAAAATCCCATGATATGGTGGAAACTCCCGACGGTCTGGTTGAACTAAACAAGAAAAAATGAAAATAATGTATAATAACTGCATACTTTGCCCAAGAGAATGCGGTGTTGACAGGACAAAAACCAAAGGGTACTGCAAGACAACAGACAAGCTTTTAGTTACAAGGGCGGCTCTTCATATGTGGGAGGAACCCTGTATTTCAGGCGATAACGGTTCAGGCACAGTTTTCTTCGGCGGTTGTAATATGGGTTGTATATTCTGCCAGAATGCCGAAATTCGCGACGGTAAAGTCGGCAAGGAAATAAGCGCAGAGCGGCTTTCGGAAATTTTCTTTGAGCTTAGAGGGAAGGGTGCAAACAATATAAACCTTGTTACACCTACGCACTTTGTGCCACACATTGTAAAGGCTTTGGATATTGCAAGGGAAAAAGGGCTTGATTTACCCATAGTTTATAACACAAGCGGATATGAAAAGGTTGAAACCCTAAAATTGCTTGAAGGTTATGTGGATATTTACCTGCCCGACTTTAAATACTACAGCAGTGAAACTGCAAAGGAATATTCAAATGCACCAAATTATAGAGAATATGCAAAAGGGGCAATTGCGGAAATGTTCCGCCAGGTGGGAAAACCGCAGTTTTTCAAAAACGGTATTATGAAAAAGGGTGTTATTGTAAGGCATCTGCTGTTGCCACATCATCTTGAAGAATCAAAGGAAATTGTAAAATATCTTTACAATACATATAAGGATGATATTTTTATAAGCCTTATGAATCAATATACACCAATGCCTCAGGTGGCAAACCATAAAATTTTAAAAGAAAGGGTATCCGAAGAGGATTATAATAATTTAATAAACTACGCTGTGGATATCGGAGTGGAAAATGGCTTTATTCAGGAGGGCGGAACTGCTGAAGAAAGCTTTATTCCAAGCTTTGATAACACAGGAGTTTAACAAATGCAGAATGTAGAATGTAGAATGCAGAATTAAGGTATAAATGCTTCGCATTTATAAATTCAAAGGCAAGCAAAGCTTGCTATCCGTAATTCTTCATTTTTCATTCTTAATTCTTCATTAATATAAACCGTGAGTTCGAAACCATCCTCACGCTAATAAAAACTAAGGGAGTTGTAAAAAATGAAAAGGACAAAAACAATCACACAGGCGGCAATAATTGCAGCGCTTTATGTAGTGCT
>JAZQIO010000063.1:0-4236 GCA_045541135.1 Clostridia bacterium | reverse complement strand
CAATTCATTGATTTCATCTTGGATGAAATCATTCTACCACAATTTAAATAAAGTAGCAATACATATTTTAATTTGATAAATCCAAAATAATACAGAGGTGATTTATTTTGGCAATATCTTTTATAAGAACAGTAATTTTATATTTACTGGTAATAACGGGACTTCGGGTAATGGGCAAAAGACAGATTGGTGAAATGCAACCCTCCGAGCTTGTGGTAGCCATTATGATATCCGACCTTGCAACAATACCAATGCAGGAGGTTGGAATTCCCCTTATGACAGGTGTTATACCTATATTTACACTTATTGTAATGGAAATATTATTATCACAGCTTTCTTTAAAAAGCAAAAAATTCCGTCGTCTTATGACGGGCAAGCCCAATGTGGTCATTCACAACGGCAAAATTTTAAAAAGCGAAATGAAGAAAATACGCTTTAATATGGACGACCTTAACGAACAACTGCGTATTCAGGGTTATACGGGGATAAGTGATATAAATTTTGCTATTTTAGAAACAAACGGACAACTCAGCATTATACCAAAGCCCAAATATAAGCAGGCTACGGTTAAGGATGTTGAAAATACACTTAAAAACAAGGAGAAAAAGAAGTGAAATCTGTAATAAGTGCGTTGTTAATATTCATATTTATAATTATAACAAGTGTTTCGTCAATTGTTTATGTAAACAGAGCTGTGGATGAAATGTTGCAGTTTGTTTACAAAAATGAAATTTATTTTTCAAAATCAATGTGGGAGGAGGCGGAAAATGAAATTAAAAAATTAGAGGAAGTGTGGGCAAAAAAAATTCCTGTTTTGTCGGTTTTTTTAAACCATACAATATTATCAGAGGTAAACACAGCGGTTTCAAAGCTAAAAAATGCAGTAAAAATACGGGAAAAGGATGACTTTTTTTATGAAAGGGATAATGTTGTGCTTACTCTTTTGAACATTAAAAAACTCCAGAAAATAAGTATAGAAAACATATTTTGAGTTTGTAAATATTGTGTAAATTTCAAACGAATTGTTACAAAACTATTGCAATTTTGAAAAAAATGTAATATAATTGTTATGTCCTGAATTTTATTCAGCCGGGGTACGGCAGTGGGGATACGTCTTTTAAAGCGTAAGCTCCGCAATCTTCGGTTAACTACATTTTGAGGTGATAAATTGAAGTATAGTTTAAAAACAGGGCGTTTGAAATTTGAGGCGGCTGATTTTGTGGTTACAAAAAGACGTGCTCAAAAGATGAGAAGAAAGGTTAAAATGCCTTTGCTTCGTATAGAACGTCCCGTTTCAGACGAGAAAACAATTGATTCATTAAATAAGCAGTTAAGCAGGCACATTATTACTTTTGACAAAAAGAAACAACTAAGTTCAATTATAAGACTTCTTACCGGAAGAGAGCTATTTAATAAATTTAAAAGGACAATGGTACATGCTACCGCTATTTTTATGATGCTCATACTGGTATATGGGTCTGTTGCTTCTATGAATCTTACATTTGCCAAGCAGGTTATTGCAAATGGTACACCTGTTGGCATAGTTACAGATGTTGATGAATTTGAAAAAAAGGTAGATGAACTTGAAGAAGAGCTTGAAGTTCTTTCAGAGGGTGATTTTACCGAACAGGCGGATATTGTTTACATTACAAGACTTTGCCACCAGAATGATATTACTCCCGATGAAGAAATTATGCAGAATATGATGGCAACCTACAGCGAAACATCACCTGCATATGCACTTTACATTGACGGCGTATTGGTTTGTGCAACTAAGGAACAGGAAGAGCTTGCTTCTGTTCTTGAAGCTTATAAAAACGAATTTGCTGTTGAAAATCCGGGTGCAACTTTGGGATTTTATCAGAATGTTGAAATTAAAAATGAATATGTCCCCGTTTCATATCTGTGCTCTGAGGAAGGCGTTTATGCCGCTATTACAAAAACAGAGGCAGAGCAGATAGAATACATTGTTCAGCCTAACGACACAATGTGGGATATCGCAATGAAAAACGGTATGTCCGTTGATGAAATTATGGAGCTTAATCCGGATATGACCGACCTTATTAAAGAAGGCGATATTTTAAATCTTAACGAAACAGAGCCTTTGCTACAGGTCAGGGCAGCTTATACCGAAACTGTTGAAATGCCTATTCCTTACGAGGAAGAAGTTGTTTACGACGACACTATAAGAAAAGGTCTTAAAGAGGTTGTTATTCAGGGTGCTGACGGCAGTAAAATGGTTACCCGTGAAGTCGTTTTGGTAAACGGTAAGCAAAAGGAAGTTAACGTATTAAATGAAGATATTCTTTACGATGCTGTAAAGGGCAAGGTAAAAATAGGTACAAAGATTGTGTCCGGTGTGGGAACGGGTAATTTCACCAGACCTACCTACGGTACAATTACGGCACGTTACGGCTCCGGTGGTTCAAGATGGTCATCGGGCAGACATACGGGTCTTGACATTGCGGCACCTACAGGTACGTCCATTGTAGCTTCCGATTCAGGTAGGGTATCATTTGCAGGCTGGAAGGGCAGCTACGGATATACTGTTATAATAAACCACGGCAACGGTTACGAAACATACTATGCACATTGCAGTAAGCTTTTGGTAAGCGTAGGTGAAACCGTAAGCAAGGGTGACCTTATTGCACGCGTAGGCAGTACAGGTAACAGTACAGGTGCACACTGTCATTTTGAAGTAAGATACAACGGTGTAACAAAAAATCCGGAAAATTATCTTAGATAAAAGGAGTTAGAGTATTGTTATGGAAAAGACAATTTTAATTGTTGATGATGAAGAACCAATAGTTGACATACTCAGATTTAATCTTAAAAAAGAAGGATATAATGTTTTGGAAGCCTATGACGGCGAAGCGGCATTGAATATTGCTCTGGAAAAAAATCCCGACCTTATTCTTTTAGATGTAATGCTTCCGAAAATGGACGGCTTTACTGTTTGCCGTAAGCTTCGTGAACGTATATCAACACCAATTTTAATGATCACGGCTCGAGAGGAAGAGGTAGACAAGGTTTTAGGTCTTGCTCTCGGTGCTGATGACTACATAACAAAGCCATTTTCCATAAGAGAGCTTATGGCAAGGGTGCAGGCAAATCTTCGCCGCGGCAGTAAGGACTTTAACTACATTAATGTGGATGCGGATAACACAAGTATGAAGCACGGTGCTTTAACAATAAATATCGATAAGTACGAGGTAAGAAAGAACGATAAAATTATCGACCTTACACTTCGTGAATTCGAGCTTCTGAAGTTTTTGTCACTTCAGCCCGAAAAGATATATTCAAGAGAAGCACTGCTTGAAAAAGTATGGGGTTATGAATATTACGGCGATGTTCGTACAGTTGACGTTACTGTAAGACGTCTTCGTGAAAAAATTGAAGATGACCCTTCAAATCCGAAATTTGTTGTTACAAGACGTGGCGTAGGATATTATTTTGCAAAACAGGCTTAAGTTTGTGTTGACAAATTAAAGGGTTTTATATATAATATACTTATAGACTTTTTTTGGAGGTTAATACATATGAGAGAAAAAATAGGTGCTTTAATTCAGTTTTTGGCTGTAATAATATCATTTGCTATGATTTTTGTCGGTATCGGCGGCGCATATGATTCATATTTCGGTGCAGAAGGTCTGATAAATTCAGGCGTGATTTTCTGGACACTTACTTATGTTGTTATTGCAATTGTTGGTGCAGTTGTTGGCGTTGTTGGTGTTTTGATTGGAAATCTTTTGAAACGATAAGTTTAAAAGGCTGTTGCAAACGCAACAGCCTTTTTTTAGTGGATAGTGAAGAATGAAGAGTGAAGAATGAAGAGTTAAGGTGTAAATGCTACGCATTTATAGATTCAAAAGCAAGCAAAGCTTGCTGTCCGTAATTCTGCATTCTGCATTCCTCTAACGATATTACAAACGAACTTGAAAAATTAAAGGAGAGGATAAAAAGTATTCAACTTGAAACAGAAGACATATACATAAGACAGGAAATATAACATTAAAAGCGGTAGATTTTTCTACCGTTTTTTTATTGAAAATGACAAAAACAATGATTTATCCTTTGTTTTTGGATTTTCTGTTTGTGCTCATTCTGTGGCACATAGTTTCCCACGAACCAAATACGCCGTATAGTGAGGGATTGCAAATCGTTTCGAAGTTTTTGGTAGGGTATGGCGCTTGCGACATACCGCTAATATACAAAATGGTTCGTCGAAAATCGCCG
>JAZQIO010000062.1:0-7936 GCA_045541135.1 Clostridia bacterium | reverse complement strand
TTAACAAAAATGTTAATGAGGGAAGGGCAACTGTTAAAAAATATCTGGGTGCAGAAAACAGAAAGGAAGCACTTCGGGGTGCAAGCTTTGTTGTTAATGCCATTCAGGTTGGCGGCTACGACCCAAGCACAATTATAGATTTTGAAATTCCAAAAAAATACGGCTTAAAGCAGACTATTGCCGATACTTTAGGCATTGGCGGAATATTCCGTGCACTACGTACAATTCCCGTAATGCGTGAATTTGCGGAGGATATGGAGGAAGTGTGCCCTAAGGCAATTCTTTTGAACTACACAAACCCTATGGCTATGCTTTCGGGATATATGCAAAGATACACAAAGGTTAAAACAATCGGTCTTTGCCACAGTGTGCAGGTTTGTGTAAAATCACTTTATGATGCTTTGGGTTTGGAAATGCCAGAAAAGCATATTGAAAAAATTGCAGGCATAAATCATATGGCATGGCTTTTGGAAATTAAGGACAAGGACGGAAATGACCTTTACCCGATGCTTCGTGAAAAGGCTAAGAATTTCAATGACCCTGAATGTAAAAACCTTGTAAGGCTTGATTATCTTAACAAGCTTGGTTATTATGTGACCGAAAGCAGTGAGCACAATGCGGAATATAATCCATTCTACATAAAGCACAGATACCCTGAACTTATTGAAAGATACAACATTCCTCTTGATGAATATCCAAGAAGATGCATAAAGCAGATTGCGGAATGGAAAAAGCAAAAGGAAGAGCTTTTCAACGGCGGTAAAATTACACACGAACGAAGCCGTGAATATGCTTCACATATTATCGAAGGTGTGGTTATGGACAAGCCCTTTAAGTTTGGCGGCAATGTTTTGAATACCGGTCTTATTACAAACCTTCTGTCAAATGCCTGTGTTGAAGTTCCCTGTATTGCAGACGGAAACGGTATTACACCTATGTATGTGGGTGAGCTTCCAATGCACCTTGCGGCTATGAATATGACAAATATTAATCCTCAGCTTTTAACAATTAATGCGGCAGTTACAAAGAAAAGAGAGGATGTTTACTATGCGGCAATGATGGATCCTCACACTGCTGCAGAGCTTTCAATTGATGACATTGTAAGTATGTGTGACGAAATGATTGAAGCACACAACAACACACCATTTAAAGTTTTGTGGTAATATAAAATTGTGATAATTATTTAACAATTCTTGATTTTTTCCCGACTATTATGTATAATGATGGTCGGGAAAAATTATTTGGAGGAAATATAAATGGATAAAAAAGAATTTGCACTAAAAAAACATGAGGAATGGAACGGTAAGTTTGAGGTTGCCCTTAGATGTGAGGTAAACACTAAGGAAGACCTTGCTGTTGCTTACACACCGGGTGTTGCAGAGCCTTGCCTTAAAATCTCTGAAGACACAGAGCTTAGCTATAAGTACACAAGACGCGGTAACGTTGTAGCTGTTGTTACAGACGGTACAGCAGTTTTGGGTCTTGGTGACATTGGCCCTGAAGCAGGTATGCCTGTTATGGAGGGTAAGTGTGCTTTGTTTAAGAGATTTGGCGATGTGGATGCTATTCCCCTTTGCGTTCGTTCTAAGGAAGTTGACGATATCGTAAACACTGTTAAATTGCTTGCTGGTTCATTCGGCGGCGTTAATCTTGAAGATATCTCTGCTCCCAGATGTTTTGAAATTGAAAAAAGACTTAAGGAAGAATGTGACATTCCAATCTTCCATGACGACCAGCACGGTACTGCTGTTGTTTGCCTGTCTGCACTTATGAATGCTCTTAAAATTGTTAAAAAGGATATTTCCGAAATTACTGCAGTTGTTAACGGTTGCGGTGCCGCAGGTGTTGCTATTACAAAGCTTTTAATCAGCGTTGGTCTTAAAAATGTAATTATCTGCGATACTAAGGGCGCAATCTACGAAGGAAGAGGCAACCTTAATGCTTCCAAGCAGGAAATGGCTGAAATTACAAACAAGGATAAAAAGGCAGGTTCTCTTGCTGAAGTTGTTGTTGGTGCAGATGTATTTATCGGCGTTTCTGCTCCTAAGATGCTTACACCTGAAATGGTTAAGACTATGGCAAAAGACCCAATTGTTTTTGCTATGGCTAACCCTATACCTGAAATTTTGCCTGACGAAGCAAAGGCTGCAGGCGTTGCTGTAATGGGTACAGGTCGTTCTGACTTCCCTAACCAGATTAACAACGTGCTTGCATTCCCCGGTATCTTCCGCGGTGCATTGGATGTTCGTGCAAGTGACATTAATGACGAAATGAAGATTGCCGCTGCAAAGGCTATTGCTTCAATGGTTAAGGATGACGAGCTTTGCCCTGAATATATTATTCCGGATTCATTCCATCCTGAAGTTTCAAAGGCTGTTGCGGATGCAGTTGCTAAGGCGGCTAAGGATACAGGCGTAGCACGTATTTAGTTGATAATTAATAATTAATGAGGAAATACCGCTGATGCGGTATTTCTTTTTTTAAAAAAAGAAACACAACGTGTTTCTACAACAATTATTGATTATTCATTAAAATATTGCAACAACGGTTTAAGATACTTTTTGTGTTGTATTTTTTACTCAATTGTGTTATTATCAAAAAGAGGCATACGGCTCGGAGGATTTTTCACTTATGGTGTCGGAAAAACCCGGACTGATTTTCAAATTGGGTACAAAAAATGATGAACTCGGAAGTAATAAAGAGCTTCATCACAGCGATTTTTTAATGGACGAAGAATCTTTACAGTACGGTTGCAAAACTATGATACAGTTTGTCCTTGATAACCATAATGGTGTGGATATTGAAAAAATAAAGGCATCGGATGAAAGAGTAAAGCGATAAATTTATCGGCGTTTTACCTTTTTTGAACAAATAATTTACGGAAATATTAAAGAATATAAAGTTTTTTACAATTGATGCAAAGAGGCTGCTTAATATTCAGGGGGCTTAAAAATGGACGTATATCCCAATTATTATAACAAATTCGAATGTATAGCCAACAGGTGCAAGCACAGCTGTTGTATAGGTTGGGAAATTGATATAGATGATGATACAATGGAGCTTTACAGCTCACTTGAGGGCGAGCTTGCAGATAAAATAAGGGCGAATATAAAAGGCGATGTTCCTCACTTTATTCCCACTGAAAACGAAAGATGTCCCTTTCTTAACAAAAGCGGACTTTGTGACATTATAACAGAGTACGGCGACGGTGCAATTTGCGACATTTGCTATTTGCATCCCAGATTTCGTAATTTTTATGAAAATTTTGAAGAGGTCGGCTTGGGACTTTGCTGTGAGGAAGCCGCAAGGATTATACTTACGGAAAAGGAAAAGTTTTTTATTCCCGTATCCGATGACGCAACAGAAGAGGAAAGGGATTTTTTTACAAAGAGGCAGAAAATTTTTGATATTTTGCAAAACAGGGACAAAAGCATAAGGGAAAGATTTTTGGAGCTTTCAAAAAAATACGGCTTTAAAATTCCTGCAGACAAGCTTTATGAAATATACATATCACTTGAAAGACTTGACGAAAAATGGACAACAGAGCTTGAAAAATTAAAGTGCTTTAATGATGCCGTATTTGAAGATGAAAAATTGCAAATATATTTTGAACAGCTTGCCTGTTATTTTATATTCCGTCATTTTAAGGGTGATGTAAAAGAAATTAAATTTGCACTTTCGGGATGTTATGTTACAGGTGCAATGTGTCGGGATAATGATTTTGAAAAGGCGCTTGATGTTGCAAGAATGTATTCCTCGGAAATAGAGTATTCCGAAGAAAATGTGGAAAAAACATTGGATTTTTTAATTGAGAATTGATAATAAGGATATGTAGGGGCAGTTGTTTACATCGTACCGTACAATATGCGGGCTGATGTGGGCATCAGCCCCTACAATTCAGAGAAACTCGCAGAGTTTCTACCACAATTATTAATTATTCATTATTCATTATTAATTATTAATTATTAAAAGTTCTTTGATTGACAAAACCGATGTAAGATTGTATAATAAGTTGGTAAAAATAAATATTGACGATGTGTCTTATATGTTGTTTGGACATATAGGGTGAAAAGAGAATCGGGTTAAAATCCCGAACGGTAACTGCCGCTGTGTGCACCTGCTATTTTCAGAAATTTTTGACGAAAGTCAGTCACTGAGCAATTGGGAAGGCAATTTCTGAGAGGGTGTAAGTCAGAAGACCTGCATTGTTTTGAATTTTCACAGAAAAACAGCTGTGGCTTTTTTAAGCCATGGCTTTTTTAATGAAGAATGAAGAGTGAAGAGTGAAGAATTATGGACAGCAAGCTCCGCTTGCTTTTTGATTCAAAAAATGCAAAGCATTTTAACAGAAACTCTGCATTCTGCATTCTTAATTCTGCATTAAAAAGAGGTTTATATGTTAAAGTTTGCTTCATTTCATCCCATTGTAAACTTAATATATTTTGCGGTTGTAATTATAATTTCAATGGTTGTTATGCATCCTGTTTTTGTTGCAATATCAGCTGTTGCGGCATTTATATACTCCGTTATGCTAAAGGGCTTTGCAACGGTTAAATTAAGCCTTCGTATCATTTTGCCAATGGTGGTTTTGTCGGTTTTAATTAACATTTTAACCAATCGGAACGGTGCAACGTTACTTTGCACTTTGCCCTTTGGTGTGGAAGTCAGCAAGGAAGCCTTGATTGCAGGTGCATGTACTGCAGGTGTTATAGCATCCGCTGTGCTTTGGTTTACCTGCTTTAACGCAGTTTTTACCAACGATAAGCTTATTTATGTTTTCGGCAGAATAATGCCTTCACTTTCGGTTATTCTTTCTATGATTATTCGGTTTGTGCCTCAGTTTGGTGCACAGTTTAAGCAGACCGTAAATGCACAGCGTTGTATTGGCCGTGATATTGACGGCGGCTCTGTTTCAGGCAGGTTTAAAAACCTTTCTTTAATAATGTCTGTTATGATGGGAAGGGTTCTGGAAGGCTCAATAGATACTGCCGACAGTATGAAGGGCAGAGGCTTTGGGCTTAAGGGCAAAACAAGCTTTAATTTGTACAGCTTTAAATTCCGTGATTTTGCAATGCTTGTTTTGTTTGTATTACTTTTGGCATATATTATTTTAAAGGGTGCAGGCTACACATACTATCCCGTATTTTCTATGCAGGCAGATGTGCCGGCTACATTTTTTGCATTCTTTTTGCTTTGTGTCATACCCATAATTTCAGAGATACAGGAGAGGGTAAAATGGAAATACTTAAAATCGAAAATCTGACATTTAAATATCCCAATGCAGAGGATTATGTTTTAAAGGGAATTAACCTTTCGGTAAAAAAAGGTGAATTCATAACCCTTTGCGGAAAGTCCGGCTGTGGAAAGACCACGCTTTTAAGACAGTTAAAGCCACCCATTGCACCACACGGTGAATTGACGGGTGAGGTAAAATATTGCGGCACAGACATTAAAGATGTGGATTTGAGGACACAGTGCAGTGAAATCGGATTTGTACAGCAGGTGCCCGAAAATCAGATTGTAACAGACAAGGTCTGGCACGAGCTTGCATTTGGTCTTGAAAACCTTGGGGTTAAAACAGATGAAATGCGTGCAAGAGTTTCGGAAACGGCATCATTTTTCGGTATACAAAATTGGTTTTACAGGGATGTAAATGAGCTTTCGGGGGGACAAAAGCAGCTTTTGAATCTTGCGGCTGTAACGGTTATGCAGCCTAAGGTTATTATTCTTGACGAGCCCACAGCACAGCTTGACCCAATAACTGCCGTAAACTTTTTGGAAACAGTTGCAAAAATTAACCGTGAGCTTGGCACTACGGTAATTCTTACAGAGCACAGGCTGGAGGAGGTATTTCCTATGTCCGACCGTGTAATTGTTATGGAAAACGGCAAAATTATTGCCGACGGTAAGCCTGATAGCATAGGCAAGGCTTTGGTTGGCAATCCTATGTTTGATGCATTGCCTACACCTGTTCGTGTGTTTTACGGTGCAGGCGGAGGAGGAAGCTGTCCCGTAACAATACGTGAGGGCAGATGCTGGCTTGAAGATGTTGAGGTAAAAAATGAAATTACCTTGCCCGATGAAAAGCCAAACGGTAAAGTGTGTATAGAGCTTAAAGACCTTTGGTTTCGGTACGAAAGGGACGGAAGCGACATTTTAAAGGGGCTTGATGCAAAAATTACCGAGGGTGAATTTTACGCAATACTTGGCGGCAACGGTACGGGAAAAACTACAGCCCTATCCGTAATTGGCGGACTTTTAAAGCCTTACAGGGGAAAGGTTTTGTATAAGGGCAAGAAAATAGGCAAAATTGCCGATTACAACAGAAAGCTTGCAATGCTTCCACAGGACCCGCGTACCTTATTTTCAAGGACCACTGCGGAGGCTGAGCTTTCGGAAATGACAGAGGATGCCAAAAGAGTGGAGGAGATTTCGGAAAAATGCAACATCTGCCACATATTAAAAAAGCATCCCTACGACCTTTCAGGCGGTGAACAGCAAAGGCTTGCACTTGCAAAAATACTGCTTTTAAATCCGGACGTGCTTTTACTTGACGAGCCTACAAAGGGGCTGGACAATCACTTTAAAGCTCAGCTTGCGGATATTTTAAAGGCTTTGAAAAATGAGGGCAAAACAATAGTTGCCGTTTCCCACGACATAGAATTTTGTGCAAAATATGCCGACCGCTGTGCTATGTTTTTTGACGGTATTATAACAAGCGAGGGCGGTGCAAAAAGGTTTTTTGCAGGCAAAAGCTTTTACACCACAGCCGCAAACCGTATGGCAAGGGATAAAATACCTGCCGCCGTACTTGAGGAGGATATTTTAAATGCAATCTTATAAAAAACCAAGTGCTTTAAATATTGTTATCGGCATAATTTTTGTTGTGCTTTTTGTAATTACACTTACTTATTTTTTACCGAAATGTCAGGGCAATGCGCTGGTTTTGGTACAGCTTGCTTCAATTGGTGAGGCTTTTATTGTACTTTTAAATCTGTTACCTAAAAGAATAAATAAGGTGACTTTTAAAAAAGAGGTTAAAAAGTACAGCCTGCTATCGGTTACGGCAATTTTAATATCTGTCATACTGGTTGTTGCTACGGTGCTTGCAGGAGAATATTTTTTTAATGGGGAAAAATTCAACTTTATTTGCCTGCTTATAATTGCAGAGCTTTTAATACCCTTCTTTTTAAGCTTTGAAAGTAAAAAGCCCACAATACGTGAGCTTGTTATAGTTGCGGTTTTGTGTGCCCTTGCTGTTGCAGGCAGAGTAGCTTTTAACGCAATACCTCAGTTTAAGCCCATTGGTGCAATTGTTATAGTTTCCGCCATTTGTCTTGGTGGTGAAAAGGGCTTTATTATAGGTGCGGTATCGGCTCTTGCTTCAAATATGTTTTTCGCCCACGGAAGCTGGACTGCTTTTCAGATGCTGGGCCTCGGGCTTTTGGGACTTATGGCAGGCTTGATATTTTCAAAGGGACTTTTGCCTAAAAACCGCCTTGCAATAAGCATTTTCGGTGCTGTTGCAACTGTTGTATTATACGGCGGTGCCGCAAACCTTTCGTCACTTTTATATTATCCGCAAATTACGTGGGAGCTTGTATACACCACCTATGTTGTGTACGGCTTGCCCTTTGACCTTGTTCACGCCGCTTCAACAGCTTTGTTTTTGTGGTTTATTACCGAGCCTGCTTTGGAAAAGCTGGAAAGAATTAAGGTTAAGTATGGGATTTTTTGAGTGAAGAGTGAAGAATGAAGAATGCAGAATTAAGGAGGGAACGCATTGCGTTCCTTCTTTTTTTGTATAATGAAAACCACACGCTAAGCGTGTGGTTCCAAAGAGGCTTTTGCCGATGAGTAAAAAAATAAGCTCCTATGGTATAATGCAAGAGGTCTGCCAACCACAAGCATTAAAGACATAGGAGGTCAATATGAA
>JAZQIO010000061.1:0-19763 GCA_045541135.1 Clostridia bacterium | reverse complement strand
AACAATGATTTTAGGAGCCAGTGCGATAAGTTCGCATATGGCGACGGCACGAAGATTTTGGATTTGATAGAAAGCACAAAACTTTAATATATAAAATAAAGTAACCCTCAGAACGGGTCAAGGGCAGAGCCCTTGTCGTTTCGGGGGTACGGGGGAATCGAAACCCCCGTGTTTTGGGTACTTTTGCGTCAAAAGTACCCCGTCGGAGACATTTGAAAAATTTCTTATTTAATCTTCCACTTTCATTTTATTATCGCTTGGTGAATAACCGTATGTTTTCTGGTAAGCACGGTAAAAGGATGAGTAATTTCCAAAGCCTGCAAGTGATGCTGCCTGTGAATTGTTCATACCTTCTGATTTTAATTCCCTTACCTTCATAAGCCGTTTGTTTGTTATAAAATTGTGTACGGTAATTCCCGTACCTTGTTTAAAGATTCTACAGAGGTGATGCTTGGTTATGTAAAACTGTTCCGCAAGCTCATCAAGGGAAATATTTTCGGTATAATGGCTGTTAATGTATGAAATTACGGATTTTAACGTATTGTCGGGATTGCCGTCATTTGAAAACAGCTTTGCATTATTTATAAGGTACAGTATTTCTATGATTGCTGCAGTTACAACAGGTGTGTATGTTTCCTTGTAATTATGCGAATATTTTTGAATACGCATAAAAGCATCGTAAAGACCGCTTGAAACACAAAGCTCAGCATCGATTTTATTCATACTGCCGTATGTTTGTTTTAAAAATTCTGCTTCTAATTCTTTGCATTTGAACTCTTCAAAAAATTCCGGACGTATCCACAGTATTATTCTTTCGTAGGTTGTTACACTGTTGTGGTAGACACGGTGCATTTCATTTTTTCGCTGTATTATAAGGTCATATGGACTAAGTTTATATGTATTACCCTCAATAATATAACTTGAATCACCTTGTAAAAACAGCAGGATTTCGTAGAAATCGTGATTGTGAAGGTAAAAATTTTTGTTTGTAGTATTGTCGGTTTTTGATTTTGAAATATTATATATTTTTTCATCCATAGCTATCACCAATTTGATTTTAACACAAATTATCAATAAACGCAATAATTTGGTCAATATTATATATAGTTTTTTGTGAATATTTATGTTATTATATTGCCAAAATAGGGAGGTTTTGTTATGATATACGATAAAATAAGCGGTTTTTCCGATGAAATTGATTCTTGTGTTGTTACGCAGTTTGAAGCACTTAACAGACTTGGTATAAAATATTTTGAACCAAGAGGTATTGACGGTAAAAACATCTCTGTTCTTAATGCCGATGAAGTTAAGGAGCTTAAAGCAAAGATGGATAAATACGGCATTAAGGTTTCATCAATTGGTTCACCTGTCGGTAAAATGAATGTTGAAGATGACTTTACAGAACATTTTGAAATGTTCAAAAATGTTGTTTACATTGCAAAGGAATTGGAATCAAGGTACATAAGAATGTTCAGTTTCTACAAAAAGGAAGGGGACTGGACGGAGGAAAAGCGTGCAGAGGTTATAAGACGTCTTAAAATGATGATAGATTATGCAAAGGAAAATGACGTAGTACTTTTGCATGAAAATGAAAAGGATATTTACGGAGATATTGCAGACAGATATGCAGACCTTATGGAAGAATTGTACTGCGATAACTTCAAGGGCGTGTTTGACCCTGCAAATTTTGTGCAGAGCGGTGAGGATACAAAGTACGCTTACGAAAAGCTTAATAAATATATAGAATATATGCACATTAAGGATGCCCGTAAGGAGGACGGTAAGGTAGTTCCGTCAGGTATGGGTGACGGTAACGTTGAATACGTTCTTAAAAACTTATTTGGCAACGGATACAAGGGTTATTTAAGCCTTGAACCACATCTGGGAAGCTTTGAAGGTCTTGCGGCTTTAGAACTTGACGATGAAATGGAAAAGCTTCCAAAAGGCGGAGAAGGGACATATACAGTTGCATATAATGCGCTTACAAAAATTTTGAAAAATATATTATAAATTTCGGAGGTTGTTTTTATGAATAAAGTAAAAATGGGTATTATCGGCTTCGGTAATATGGGTAAATCACATACAAATAAAATTATGTCAGGCATGGTTCCAAATATGGAAATCGGCGCACTTTGTGATAGTGATGAGAAAAAACGTGAATTAATAAAGGAACTTTATCCTGATGTTCCCGTGTTTGCAGATGCAGAGGAAATGTATAAAAGCGGTCTTATAGATTCCGTTACTATTGCAATTCCTCATTATGACCATGCAAAATATGCTATTATGGGTTTTGATTACGGTCTTAATGTACTTACAGAAAAGCCTGCAGGTGTATATACAAAGCAGGTTAAGGAAATGAATGAGGCTGCTGCAAAATCCGACAAGGTTTTTGGTATTATGTACAACCAGAGAACAAATCCGCTTTATCAGAAGCTTAAAAAGCTTATTGAAGACGGTGAGCTTGGCGGAATTAAGCGTATTACATGGATAATTACTGATTGGTACAGAACACAGGCTTATCACGACAGCAGTGCGTGGCGTTCAAACTGGAAGCTTGAGGGCGGCGGTGCATTAATTAATCAGAATCCACATCAGCTTGACCTTTGGCAGTGGATGTTCGGTATGCCTGACAGAATTTATGCAAGAGCAGCTTTCGGTAAGTACCGTGATATTGAAGTTGAAGATGACGTAATGGCACATTTTGAATACGACAACGGCATTACAGGACAGTATATAACCTCAACAGGCGAGGCTCCCGGAACAAACAGACTTGAAATTGCCTGCGACAGAGGCCGTGTTATTATTGAAAGAAGCGGCGAAGAGGAAAAAATGATTTTTGACCGCAATGTTGTTTTGGAACCTGAATTTAATAAGAATGCTACAAATGGTTTCCAAAAGCCCGAATGCTGGAAGTGCGAAATTCCTGTTGAAGGTGCTCCCGGTGAACAGCACGTGGGTATTTTCAAGGACTTTGCAAATGCAGTTTTAAACGGCACAAAGCTTCTTGCTCCCGGTGAAGAGGGTATTAACGGTCTTACAATATCAAATGCTATTCACTTAAGTGCATGGACAGGCGAAATGATTGATGTTAAAAACTTCCCTGATGACAAATTCTATGATATGCTTCAGGATAAAATCAAAAATTCCACACATGTTAAAACAGTAAGAGATGCAGGAAATGTAGATATTTCCGGTACCCACTAACAGGAGGGTTTTATAATGGATAAAAGAATTGGTGCACAGTTATTCACCATACGTGAATTTATGAAAACAATTGAGGATTTTGATGCATCATGCAAAAAAATCAGCGAAATGGGTTATAGGGTAGTACAGATTTCAGGCACACCCCTTGAAGCAAAGCCTATGAAGGAAGTACTTGACAAATATGGACTAAAGTGTGTTGTTACTCACAAGCCCTACGAACAGTTCAGAGATGAACTTGATTACATTATTGATTACAATAAAACTTTGGGATGTGAAGTTTGCGGTATTGGCGGATATTTTTGGAATGGCAATACAAGCAAAGAAACGCTTGAGGAATTTTTAGCTACAATAAAGGTTGTTTGTGAAAGATTTAAGGAGGAAGGTCTTTATTTCGGTTACCACAATCACGCCCATGAATTTGAATTGATTGACGGCAAGCCTCTTTTGGATCATATTATTGAAAACACAGATGCAGAAAGAGCTACATTTATTCTTGACACCTGTTGGGTTGATTTCGGCGGTGCAGATGTTATTGAATATATCAACAAGCTGAAAAATCGTATTAAGGTAATCCATTTTAAAGATTATAATGGTATTGTAGAGGAAACGGGAAGACCGGATTTTTCAGAAATTGGCAACGGATGTCTTGATTGGGACACTATTATTAAAGCATGTGAAGATACAAATGTGGAATTTGCTGTTGTTGAACAGGACGTATGTCACGGTGACCCATTTGATTCACTTAAGATGAGTTACGACTATCTTACAAATAAAGGCTTTATATAAGAGGTGTTCAATTTGAAAAACGTATGTATTGTAGGTTACGGTAACATTGGTCCTAACCATGCAAATGCTTTTTGTGCTGTTGAAAATGCAAAGCTTTATGCTGTTTGTGACATTAATGAGGAAAAAATTAAAAAGTGTCAGGAAAGCTTTGATGTTATAGGCTATACCGACTTTGATGAAATGTTAAAGGACGAAAATATTCATTCCGTACACATCTGCACACCTCATTATCTTCATTTTGAAATGATTACAAAGGCTTTGAAAGCAGGCAAAAGTGTTGTTTCCGAAAAGCCTGTTACAATGACTAAAGAACAGTTTGAGGAGCTTAAAAGATTCCCTGATGCAGATAAGGTTTGCCTTATTTTTCAAAACAGACTTAACAACTGTGTTGTAAAGCTTAAGGAAATTATTGAAAGCGGGGAAATGGGCAAAATTATCGGGGCAAAGTCCATTCTTACATGGTGCAGAAAAGCTGATTATTACCTTAGTGCCGACTGGAGAGGTAAGTGGGCAACCGAAGGCGGAGGTGCGCTTATTAACCAGGCTGTACATTCACTTGATCTGCTTCGTTATCTTGTAGGTGAGTTTGAAAGTGTTCGTGCAAATATGATGAATTATTCCCTTGAGGATGTTATAGAGGTAGAGGATACTTTTATAGGCCGTCTTGGTTATAAAAACGGTGCAACAGGATTTTTTGTTGCAACAAATTCCTATTCCGTAAACAGCCCTATGGATATTGAGATTGTATTTGAAAACGGAACAGCACGTTACTGCAACAACAAGCTTACTATTAATGACGAGGTTGTTGAAACCGATACCGTTGCAACAGGTGAAAAGGGATATTGGGGTACAAGTCATACAAAGGCTATTAAAAACTTCTATGATAAGGATACTTTCTTTGATATTAAAGATGCGGAAAATACTATGTACACAATGTTTGCAATGTATGAAAGTGCAAAAGACGGCGGAAAAATAATTAATATTTAATTTTATTGGGGTGTGGATAATTCAGCAATTTTATCACACCCCTTTTTTCTTTTATATAACAAAATAATAATGTTATTGACAAAATATGTATATAAGTATATAATATATGTATATTGTGGATTACGTATTGCGTAATCCTAAATGATGTGATTTTTACACTTTTTTGTGTGGAGGTAAAGATGGCAGATTTTATTAACGGCACAGGTGTTGGTGGTCAGGCTTTTGGCTCCAGAGCAACCTTTGAAAAAAATATCAGGGCTTTGGAAAAGGAAAAGGAACAACTTGGCTTGATTATAGGTAATAAGGTGTATGAATACTGTGTATCAAATCCCGGTACGGATGTTCCGTTTTCGATAATTCAAAGCATTTTTAATGAAATGAATTTGCGTGACCAATACATAAAAATACAGCAGGATAAAATAGCTGAGCTTGAAAATGAAATAAGACGTGCACAGGGTGGTGTTCAGTGCTCCTGCGGATATGTGAACGTTTTAGGCGTAAGATTTTGTGAAAAGTGTGGAAATGCAGTTGTCAGCATTGTAAGCGGTGCACGTTGTTCCTGCGGACATATGAACTCTGCCGGTGCTAAATTTTGTGCAAAATGCGGCGCAGTAATAAGTGGGCATTCACAAAATAGTCTGGCACCTATTGAAAGTGTTACATGCAGCTGTGGGCACACTAATATTCCCGGTGCAAAATTCTGTTCTAAATGCGGTAATAACTTAGTTTAAATAAATTATTACAAATCCAAAACAAATTAAAAAGGAGAGTTAGTTATGGGAAAAATTAATATCACTGTAGGCAAGATTATAACATGGGTATCAAGCTTTTTGTTGCTTCTTGGTGTTTTTGGTGACTGGTACGGAGATTTCATCGGTGACGGTGTTACAATTTTCGGTGCGTGGGATTTTGAATTTGATGCAGGTTTCCTTGGATTCTTTGCTATGCTTATTATCCTTGCTGCTGAAGCAGTTGTATTCTTCGATCTTTTTGGTCAGAAAAAACTTGCTAAATATGTATCTTTCGGCGTAGGTGGCACATCACTTTTGGTATTCATCATTGCTTTGGCTGCTGCTGATGGCGCAGATATGGCTTACGGTTTGCTTCTATTGCTTTTGGGTGGTCTTGGTATGCCTGCAGGTCCGTTGGTTGAAGATATTATGGCAGGAAAGATTTCCTTTGGTGCAAATAACAATGGCGGAAACTACAGCAACAATAACAACTATAACAATGTTGCGAAAAAATTCTGCCCTAACTGTGGTGCACAGGTTGCAGAAGGTGCTCCTTTCTGTACATCATGCGGTAACAGAATGAACTAATCATATACATAAAAAAAGACAGGTTTTCCTGTCTTTTTTTATGTTAAAATATACTTTCTTCGTAGCTTATTTCAATACCCTGATAGTTTTTTATTGCGTTTTTCAGTGCACCAACCCCTAGATTTGAACAATGTCTCTTTTCTTCCGGTAATCCGTCAAGTGCTTTTTCCACATCGTCTTCGGTAATTTTAAGTGCCTGCTCGATTGTTTTTCCTTTTGCAAGAGTAGACATCATACTTGATGTGGCAACAGAAGCTGTACATCCGTAAACCATATAGCTTACATCTTCAAGTATGTTATCCCTTACTTTTATGAAAACTTCTATATAATCACCGCATTCTACAGAGCCGTAGTAACCCTTTCCGTCACAGTCATCCATAGTGTGGGCATTCTGAGGATTTAAAAAATGCTCCATAACCTTTTCTGTATATTTCATTTTATCACGCCTTTACCGATAATTTCATATAACATTATATTATTTTTTTAGCTTTAAGTCAATATTAACAAATTGTTTATTGTTAAATTATGGTTTTTGTGTTACAATAATATCAGACATTATAATTCAAGGAGGAATGCCTGTGAAAAAAACACATTCAGCAATTACACCTTATGTAAAGAGGTTGACCGAAATCTCAAATACTAACAACAATATACAGCCTGATATGTATGTGAAACACAACGTGTTCAGAGGGCTTCGTGATTTAAACGGTAACGGAGTTGTTACGGGATTAACAGAAATTTCAAATATTAAAGCCAAAGAAAAAAATGAAGCCGGTGAAAGTGTGCCTTGTGACGGTGTGCTTTCATACCGTGGTATAGATGTGCGTGAACTTGTTGACGGCTTTACAAAAGATAACCGTTTCGGATTTGAAGAAATAACATATCTTTTGTTAAGTTCAAATCTTCCTGATAAAAAAGAATTGGACGAATTCAAAAAAGTGTTGTCTGATTACAGAGAATTACCCGACTATTTTGTGCGTGATATGATTTTAAAAGCACCGGGAAATAACATGATGAATATTCTGGCACGATGTGTTTTGGTGCTTTACGCATATGATGAAAATCCTGATGATATTTCCATAGAAAATGTTATGCGACAAAGCTTATTCCTTATTTCTGTTTTTCCAATGCTTGCTGTTTATGCTTACCAGTCATTTCAGCGTTATCACAACGGACAAAGCCTAAATATTCATCATCCTATGCCTGAACTTTCCACAGCAGAAAACATTCTGCATCTTTTACGTGGTGAGGGTAATTACACGGATATAGAGGCTAAAATTCTTGACCTTGCATTGGTGCTTCATGCGGAACACGGCGGCGGTAACAATTCGTCCTTTACAACCCATGTTGTAACCTCATCGGGAACTGATACTTATTCGGCAATTGCAGCGGCATTGGGGTCCCTTAAAGGTCCACGTCACGGTGGTGCAAATATCAAGGTTACACAGATGTTTGAGGATATGAAAAAATCAATTGATACAAAGGATGAAGGACAGATTGCCCGGTATCTTACAAGGCTGCTTGATAAAGATGCCTTTGACAAAGCAGGTCTTATTTACGGTATGGGACATGCCATATATTCAAAGTCCGACCCTCGTGCAGATATCTTGAAAAAATATGCAAAAAAACTTGCTGTTGAAAAGGGAAGGGAAGATGATTATCAGCTTTATAAAACTGTTTCCCGACTTGCACCTGATATTATTGCGCACAAGAGGAAGATGTATAAAGGTGTAAGCCCTAATGTAGACTTTTATTCGGGTATGATTTATCAGATGCTTGATTTGCCGCCGGAGCTTTATACACCTATTTTTGCGGTTGCAAGAATTTCCGGTTGGTGTGCTCACAGAATAGAAGAAATACAAAACAACGGTAAAATTATCCGACCTTCATACATCAATGTACTTCCTGCAAAAGAGTACAAAAAACTTGATGAAAGATAACAAAAAAAGTCGCAGTATTTTTAAAATACTGTGACTTTTATTATATTGACAAATATCGCCATATATGATATATTATCTGTGAAGGTACACAAGAATTTGTTATAAAATTAACAAATTCAGAAAAGAAGTGTACCCGTTGGGAAAATTTTATGTGCTCATGCAGAATGAACTTGCATACGAGCAGAAAGGTATTGGTGAGAAAAATGGTAAATTTCGAACAGTGGGAAGGCTTTAAAGGCCGTATCTGGAAAGCAGAAATCAATACAAGAGATTTCATCCAGAACAACTACACTCCTTATGACGGAGATTCATCTTTCCTTGCAGGTCCTACAGATGCTACAAACAAACTTTGGGGCAAATTGCAGGAACTACAGAAACAGGAAAGAGCACAGGGTGGCGTACTTGATATGGAAACAGAAGTTGTTTCTTCATTGACAGCTTACGGCCCCGGTTACATTGATGAAGAACTTAAAGACCTTGAAAAGGTTGTTGGTCTTCAGACAGATAAGCCTCTAAAGAGAGCATTTATGCCATTCGGTGGTATTAAAATGGCTATGCAGGCTTGTGAAACAAACGGTTACACAGCTAACCCGGAATTTGCAAAAATTTTTAATGAATATTCACGTACACACAACCAGGGTGTATTTGATGCATACACACCTGCAATGAAGAAGGCTCGTCACAATAAAATCATCACAGGTCTTCCTGATGCATACGGTCGTGGTAGAATCGTTGGTGACTACCGTCGTGTAGCTCTATACGGTATAGATCATCTTATCGCTGAAAAGCTTAAGGATATGGCTGGTCTTGAAGGTACAATGACAGATTATAAGATTCGTCTTCGTGAAGAAATCACACTTCAGATCAATGCTCTTAAAGATATGAAGAAGATGGCTGAAATTTACGGTTACGATATTTCTAAGCCTGCTTCAAATGCTTATGAAGCTGCTCAGTGGTTGTACTTCGGTTATCTTGCAGCTATCAAGACTCAGAATGGTGCTGCTATGTCAGTAGGTCGTGTATCTACATTCCTTGATATTTATATTAAGCGTGACCTTGATAAGGGTATTATTACAGAAGAACAGGCTCAGGAAATCATTGACCATATGGTTATGAAGTTCCGTATGGTTAAGTTCGCTCGTATTCCTTCATACAATCAGTTATTCACAGGTGACCCGGTTTGGGCTACTGTTGCAGTTGGTGGTATGGGTGTTGACGGTCGTTCAATGGTTACAAAGACTGACTACCGTTTCTTGCATACACTTGAAAACATGGGTCCTTCACCTGAACCTAACATGACAGTTCTTTACTCAAGCAACTTGCCTGAAAACTTCAAGAAGTATGCTGCAGAAATTTCTATCCGCACAAGCTCAATTCAGTATGAAAACGATGATGCTATGAGAGCTGTATGGTGTGATGACTACTCTATCTGCTGCTGCGTATCTGCAACACAGACAGGTAAGGAAATGCAGTTCTTCGGTGCAAGAGCTAACCTTGCAAAAGCTTTGCTTTACGCTATAAACGGTGGTATTGACGTTAAGACTCGCGAACAGGTTGGTCCTGCTTACAGACCTATCACAAGCGAATATCTTGATTATGATGAAGTTATCGAAAAGTACAATGCAATGCTTGATTGGTTGGTTGAACTTTATGTTGATACACTAAACGTAATTCACTATATGCACGATAAGTATTTCTACGAAGCTGCAGAGCTTGCTCTTATCGACACAGATGTACGTCGTACATTTGCTACAGGTATTGCAGGTTTCTCACACGTTGTAGACTCACTAAGTGCTATTAAATACGCTAAGGTTAAACCTATCCGTGATGAAGAAGGTATGGCTGTTGATTTCGAAATCACAGGCGACTTCCCTAAATACGGTAACGATGATGACAGAGCTGATGACATCGCTGTTTGGTTGCTTAAGACTTTCCTTGATAAGCTTAAGACACACCACACTTACAGAGATGCTGAACCTACAACATCTATTCTTACAATTACATCAAACGTAGTTTACGGTAAGGCTACAGGCACAATGCCTAACGGCAGAAAAGCAGGCGAACCGTTCTCACCTGGTGCTAACCCAAGTTACGGTGCAGAACAGAATGGTCTTATTGCTTCTCTTAACTCTCTTGCTAAGTTGCCATATCACTGGGCTTTGGACGGTATTTCAAATACTCAGACAATCAACCCAAGTGCTCTTGGCCACAACGAAGAGGAACAGTCAAACAACCTTGTTCAGGTTATGGACGGTTACTTTGACCAGGGTGCTCATCACCTTAACGTTAACGTATTCGGTGTTGAAAAGCTTATCGATGCTATGGAACATCCTGAAAAAGAAGAATATGCTAACTTCACAATCCGTGTATCAGGTTATGCTGTTAAGTTCATCGACCTTACAAAGGAACAGCAGATGGACGTAATTTCACGTACTTGCCATGGACAGCTGTAAGGGTATAATACATTCTTTGGAATCCTTCGGTTCAGTAGACGGACCGGGTGTCAGATTTGTAGTATTTTTGCAGGGTTGTAATATGCGTTGCAAATACTGCCACAACCCGGAAACGTGGAGCTGTAGCGGAGGCGAGGAATGGTCTGCTGAAGATTTGTTCGAACGTGTCTTCAGATATCGAACATACTGGGGTAAAAATATGGAAAAGGGCGGCGTCACCGTAAGTGGTGGCGAACCCCTTTTGCAAATAGATTTTGTTATTAAGTTCTTTAAAATCCTGAAAGCTAATGGTGTTCATACAACATTAGATACATCGGGGCAGCCTTTCACTATGGAAAAAGAATGGCTTGAAAAGTTTGATGAGCTTATGAAATATACTGATTTGTTTATGCTTGATTTGAAAGAAATTGATGATGAAAAGCATAAGAAGCTTACAGGATATACAAACAAGAATATTCTGGAAATGGCACAGTATCTTTCTGACAACGGAAAGGCAATGTGGATAAGACATGTTCTTGTTCCGGGTTTAACCGATGATGAGGCAGGTTTAGAGGAAATGGCACAGTTTATTTCTACGCTGAAAACCGTTGAAAAGATAGAAAATCTGCCATATCACACCCTTGGGCTTTTTAAATGGGAAAATCTGAAGATTAAATATCCTCTTGAAGGTGTGCGTTCACCGTCACCGGAGGAAGTTGCGAAAGCAGATAAAATTTTAATGAAAAATAAATAGTATGAATTTTTCGAAGGCAACCGTATGGTTGCCTTCTTTTTGAAATTACAACTAAAAGAATAAAATTTCCCTAAGATAAAAAATGTCTGTAACAAGTTGTTACAGACATTTTTTGTAAACTTATTTTTTTGCCCACGTGTGAGGACTGAACAACAGCAACATAGGGAATATTTCAAGTCTTCCTATAAGCATACATATACTCATAACCACCTTTGAAAGGTTGGAAAAATCTGAAAAATTGCCCGTAGGTCCTACCATATCAAGACCCGGACCTATGTTGTTAAGTGTGGCTGCTATTGCAGTAAAATTAGTTGTAAAACCAAAATTATCAAGACTTATAAGTAAAAATGAAGCGAAAAATATCATGACATATGCCGACATAAATACGTTTACTCCGCGTACTGTTTCATGCGGTATAACCTTACCGTTTAGCTTTAATTTTAAAGTTGTTCTTGGATGTACACTTGTGCGTATTTCCTTACCTATGCTTTTTAACAGAATAAGTATTCTCGAAACCTTAATACCCCCACCGGTACTTCCCGCACATGCACCTACAAACATAAGTATAACAAGTATTACCCTCGAAAATTCAGGCCATAGGTTAAAATCTGTGGTTGAATATCCTGTAGTGGTGATAATTGAACCTACTGTAAATGATATATGTCGGAATGCTTCCTCGGCTGTATTAAACATCCATTTTGTATTCATAAAAATTAAAAGTACAGAAATTGCAATGATGCCTAAATATGCTTTCAATTCACTTGATTTTAAGATACTTTTAGCTTCTCTGAATAAAAGTGCGTGATAAAGTGAAAAGTCTATGCCGAAAAGTATCATAAATACCGTAATTACATATTGTACATAAGGGCTGTAGGACGCAATACCTGAGTTTAAAATAGAAAAACCACCTGTACCTGCTGTGCCGAAGGAAAGTGTAAGTGATGAGAATAAATCTAATCCTCCGCATAATAACATTATAATTTGTATAAACGTAAGAGCAATATATATAGCATACAAAATTATGGTAGTTGATTTAACCTTTGGTACAAGTTTGGATACGGAAGGGCCCGGGCTTTCTGCCTTTAAAAGATGCACATTTCCTCCGCCCGAAAGGGGTACAATTGCCATAAGAAAGACAAGAACACCCATGCCGCCTATCCAGTGGGATAAGCTTCTCCACATTAAAAGTGACTTTGGAATGACTTCCACGTTGGTTAATATTGAAGCACCTGTTGTAGTAAAACCTGAAACGGTTTCAAATAAAGCATTGGCAAAATTCGGAACGTATCCTGAAATTATAAAAGGTAATGAACCGAATAAACTCATTAAAATCCAACTGAATGCAACAGCCACAAAGCCCTCTCTTGCGTACATGGTTTTGTTTGGGGGTTGCTTTACGGAAAGTAGTGTGCCGGTAAGCAGACAAAGTGCAATGCATATAAGCCACACATATGTTTCGTTGTGTTCTGAATAGCAAAGAGCACATATAAGTGGTATAACCATTGAAATTGACTCAATTTTCAAAACCCAACCCAGTATATATAATATCATTCTGTAATTCATTTTTAATCATCTACCTTAGTATATCGCTGATGTCTGTAAATCCTTCTTTAAGTGTTACAATAATAACAGTATCACCGGGAAGAATCATATCCTGACCATGAGGTATGATAATCTTTCCTCCGCGTGTAATGCATGCAATCAGTATATTGTCTTTTAAACGAAGATCCATAAGCTTTTTATTTGAAATAGGAGAATTTTCCTTTACACGAAATTCCAGTGCTTCAGCTTTTCCGTCCAATATGAAATGCATTGTTTCAATGCCACTGCCATATGAATTTTGTTTTGCACGTACAAAACGCAAAATGTATTCGGCAGTAATATTTTTTGGATATATTGTTGTGCCAAGCTGTAAGTCGTCAATAACATTACCATATTCAATTCTGTTTATTTTTGTAACAACCTTGCCTTTGGTTATACTTTTTGCATACAGGGAAAGTAAGACATTTTCTTCATCTATATTGGTAAGGGAAATGAAGGAATCGTATTTTTCAAGTCCTTCTTCAATTAAAAGCTTGTTGTCTGTTCCGTCTCCGTGTGTAATGGTAGCTTCAGGTAAAAGCTGGAACAGTTCGTCACATCTTTCCTGCTTTTGTTCTATGATTTTTACGTCAATACCCGTTTTTAAAAGACGTTTGGCAAGATAGTATGAGGTTTCGCCACCACCTACAATTAATGCATCCTTAACACGGTTTGTACGTACCCCTATTTTTTTAAAGAATTTTCCTGCTTCTCCAATGGGAGCAATAATGCTTATAAGATCTTTTGAGTGTATGACAAAGTTACCTGATGGTATAAATGCTTCTTTCCCGCGTTCAACGCCGCATACAAGTATGGGAATTCCTATTTTTGATGAAAAATCCATAAGCTTAAGACCGTCAAGAACACTGCCTTCCGTAACCTCAAAGTTCAGTATTTCAACACGACCTTTTGCAAATGTATCTATTTTTATGGCTGTAGGGAAGCGGAGAACTCGTGCAATTTCACTTGCGGCAGCCTGTTCAGGATTTACAACCATTGTAAGACCCAAATCGTCCTTTATAAGATTTATTGTTTTAAAATATTCGGGCTTACGTACACGAGCTATCGTCTGGCAGTTACCAAGCTTTTTAGCCATAAGGCATATTATAAGGTTCAGTTCGTCAGAACCTGCAACAGCAATCATTACATCTGCCTTTTCAACATCTGCTTCCGAAAGAGTATCTATATCTGTTGCACTTCCCACAACGCCCATAACGTCATATTCATTAACGGCATTTTCTACAACATCTGCACGGGGATCTATAACCGTAATATCGTGTTCTTTTTCATGTGAAAGTTGTTCAATAAGCTTGTTACCAACTTTTCCGCATCCGACAATAATAATCTTCATTCTATAACCTTCTTAGTTTTTATTGTGATAGAATTATAGCAAAAATACGCTTTAAAGTCAAGTGTTTACATGATTGGTGTTCATTCTACGGTTACGGATTTTGCAAGGTTTCTGGGTTTGTCTACATCGCAGTTTTTGTATACTGAAATATGATATGCCAAAAGCTGTAACGGAATCGAAGAAATAAGGGGATATAAAATATCATCTGTGTCTGGAATTAAAAACACCTTATCAAATGATGTTGCACATTCCTTTAATTCGCAAGGTGTTATACATATAACCTTTGCACCTCTTGATATTACTTCTTTAATATTGCTGTCAGTTTTTTTGCTTAGATTTCTGTTAGTGTTTACGGCAATTACCGTAGTACCTTTGTCTATTAAAGCTATGGGACCGTGTTTTAATTCTCCGCCTGCATATGCTTCGGAATGAATGTATGAGGTTTCTTTTAATTTTAATGAGCCCTCCATAGCTACTGCATAGTCTAAGCCTCTGCCAAGATAATAGATGTCTTTATAATTGAAAATTTGACTTGCTGTATCTTTTATTTGCCTGTCAAGAAGCAAGGTTTCCTTTATTTTGCAAGGTATGTTTAAAAGCTCGTTTTTTATTTCGTTAAGGGTTTTGGATGAAGTGTGTTTGGTTATTTCTGCCATAAATATTGCAAAAATGTATATTGATGCAATTTGTGTTAAATAAGCCTTTGTAGATGCTACTGCAATTTCCGGTCCGGCATATGTGTAAAATACGTAGTCTGCCTCCCTTGAGACAGTACTGCCTTTAACATTTGTTATTGCCAATACCTTTGCACCTGCTTTTTTGGATGATTTTAAAGCCGCCAGAGTATCTGCAGTTTCTCCGGATTGTGTTATTACAATAACAAGAGTTTTGTTGTCAATAATCGGACTTCTGTAACGGAATTCCGAAGCATAATCTGCCTCGGTCGGTATTCCCGAAAGCTTTTCGGTTACATATTTTCCTACAACTGCCGAGTGGTAGGCAGTGCCGCAACCAACAATGTATATTTTTTGAATATTTTTGAATTTTTCCGGGTTTATACCGTCTAAGCTCACAGGCTTGTTTTTGGATATTCGTCCGCATATTGTATCATTTATAGCATTTGGCTGCTCAAAAATTTCCTTAAGCATAAAGTGTTCAAAGCCTGCTTTTTCTGCGGCACATGGTGTGTAATTAACAGTGTTTAATTGCTTTTTAATTATATTTTTTTCGCAGTCAAAAAATGTTGTTTTGTTTTGTTCTGTTACCGCAAATTCATTGTCATCCATGTAATATACTTCTTTTGTTTCCGAAAGAAGAGCAGTGGGGTCGGAAGATATAAAATTTCCATCTGTTCCCACGCCTACAACAAGCGGACTGTCTTTTTTTGTTGCTATAATTTTGTGTGGCTCATCTGCACATAATACACCTATAGCATAGCTTCCTTCAAGCTTTTTGGAAACGGTAAAAACAGCATCCAAAATATCGCCTTTGTAGTAGTAATCTATAAGATGGGGAATCACTTCCGTATCTGTATCGGTTTTGAATTGATAGCCTTTTTCGATAAGCTCCTTTCTTAATACTTCGTAATTTTCTATAATTCCGTTGTGAACTACTGCTATAGTTTTGTTTGCATTGAAATGCGGGTGAGAATTTACCGTTGACGGTTCTCCGTGTGTTGCCCAACGTGTGTGTGCTATACCTGCGAATCCCTCTAAGTCTTCATTATCACAAATTGTTTTTAAATCCCATACCCTGCCCTTTGTTTTTAAAAATTTTAGTTTTTGATTGTCTGAAACAGCAATTCCTGCAGAGTCGTAACCTCTGTACTCTAATTTTTCAAGACAGTTAAGCAGTAGATTTTTTGCTTGTTTTTTACCAATATATCCTACAATTCCGCACATAATTAGTTCTCCTTTTACAGTTATTCTATTTTATTATGTGTTAAAATTAAATCTATATTGGTTTTTTGTTAATTTACATATATAATAAATAAATAAATAACTCTGCATTTGATTGAACAGTGGTGGTTCTAATCAATACAGAGTTTTACAAATTAGTATATTTTCCTTTTTTGTAAGCTGACGGCGTTTGCCCAACCAACTTTTTAAATACCCGTAAAAAATTAGGTAAATTTGAAAAACCACAGGAATAGCATATATCGGTAACAGATTTGTCTGTTGATTTTAAAAGCTCTTTTGCGTAGGCTATTCTGTAATTTGTAAGATATTCTTTAAAAGTACAACCGCAGGTTTTAGAAAACAAGTAGGAAAAATAAGAGGGTGTAATATGCAAATAGTCCGATAATGTTTTTAAATTTATATCCTTGTTGAAGTTTTCTGAAATATATCTTATTGCCTTATGTATATTTTTGTCCAGAACTGTTTTGCCTGTTTTATTAAACTTAAATTCCTTGCGTATCACATTATATAACAGGGCGTTTACAAGGTGCTGTGTTTCTGCATCTGTTGCCTTAGGTTGTGACAGTAACTCAATAATACCGAGTGTTTTGTTGTCAACCGAGGGTATATAATATGCTCCGTTCATATCCTTGCGAAGTTTTTCATCTATAATGTTTTCTGTAAATGAAATATTTATAAATTTTAGCTTTGCTTTTTTATCCTTTCTGAATGTATGGTGCAAATCCACCGGCGTAAGCATATAGAGTGTGCCTTTTTTCAGCTGCATTTCAATTCCGTTTATTATACTTACAACTTCCCCTTCAAAAAAATATATAAGCTCGTAGTAGCTGTGCCAATGCAGACCAATTTCAGGAAAATCTTCTGCTGTTTTTATATGTATATTTTTTCCCATAATGTCGTTTACGGAAAGCCTTATTATGTCATTCATTTTTATCACCTGTAATTATTATAAGTTGAAATCTAAAATAATGCAATATAATTTGAAAATTATTACATTGAAATTCTAAAAAAATGTTATATACTTTAATTATGGAGGGTGAATATGGATACTGAAAAATTATTAAACAAGTTTTTTACGGGGATTAACTACTGGGGTTCAAAAAGTGCTATTAATATGTGGAGTGAATTTGATGAGGAATCAATAGAAAACGATTTGAAATTAATGAAAAATGCAGGCATAACTCATCTTAGGATTTTCCCTCTATGGTCGGTTTTTCAGCCGTTAAATGCTTTGTACGGACCAAACGATGTGTATGAATATACCTTTGGTGAAGAACCTTTGCCGGATACAAAGGCAGGAAGAGCAGGTGTATCCGAGGAGGCTTGTCAAAAATTTGAAAAATTCTGCGAGTTGGCAGAAAAATATGATATGAAGCTTATTGTTGCACTTATTACCGGACATATGTCTTTTCGTACATACAATCCGCCTGCCTTTGACGGTAGGGAACTGCTGAGTGACCCAACTGTTATAAAGTGGCAGCTGCGTTTTGTCAGATATTTTGTGGAACGTTTTAAAGAGGAAGAATCAATAGTTGCTTGGGATTTGGGCAATGAACCAATACATATGCCCGGACTTAATGGAAAGCATTATGATACATTTTATGTGTGGTGCAGTACCATATCATACGCAATTAAATCCTGCGACAATAAAAGACCTGTTATATCAGGTCTTGATAATTCAGCCATAGAAAATGACTATTCCAATTTGAAAACTATTGGAGAAATGTGTGATGTTCATACAACTCATCCATATAATATCTTCTGCACAAATGCAGACCCAATAAACACAATGAAGCCTGTTCTGGATTTGCCGTTTAAGTGCCGCCTGGCAGAAGATATTTCCAAGATTCCGACTTTTGTTCAGGAATTCAGTTCATTAGGATATATGAATTGTTCAAAGAAAACAGAGGCGCAGTTTTACAGAGCATCATTGTTTTCATGTCTGTCACACGGATGTCACGGCACAATGTGGTGGTGTGCCTTCGACCAGGGTCATCACAACTATGCACCCTACCGCTGGAATACCATTGGCAGTGATTACGGCTTTTTTGACAAAGAACTTAATGAAAAACCTATTGTTAAAGAAAATAAAGAGTTTAAAAAAGTTCTTTCTCTTCTTCCGAATGATGACTTGCCAAAGCACAGAATTGATGCTACCATACTTATTCCAAGAGAAGAAACGGTTGATACAGATCTTTTGAGAACTTCATACATACTTGCAAAACAGTCAAATATAGACGTTAACTTTAACTATATGTTAGACCCCATTGTTGATTCAAAGCTTTATATTTTACCAAGCATAAAGGAAAACAAAGCACTTCCAAAACCAAGACTGGATGAGCTTTTGGAAAAAGTTAAGTCGGGCAGTGTTTTGTACATCTGTGCAGATACAGGTTTACTAAGACAAATACCGGAAATTACAGGTGTTGAAATTGCATATCGCGAAAAGGTTAATAAGGTAAAAATGTTGAACTTTAACGGAAAACAAATGCCTGTATATACAAGCTATTTTTATAAGCCTGAATCAGCATGTGCTGAGGTAAAAGCAACCGACGAAAACGGTGAGGCAGTATTTTTTAAATATAAATACGGAAAAGGATATGTGTATTTTATGACATTACCTCTTGAAAGTTATCTTTCAGGTAAAGAAGGGGCATTTTTCAAGGAAGAACAACCTGATTACAGTGTTGTGTACAGAGAGCTTGCACATACCGCCGGAATAAAAAGAATTTGTGATTCTGACAATAAGTTTGTAAGACTTACGGAACATATTATTGATGAAAATACAGCTTATGCTGTTGCAATAAATTATAATAACAAAGAGGAAAAAGCAAGTATCATCATAGATTCCGATTTTGAAGCAGATGTTGTATACGGTAGCGGATTTGAAGGCAATAAGACAGTTATTCGTGAAAATGATTGCATCATATTGAAACTGGAAAGGAAACGATAACATGATTTATAAGTTATTATCTACCAGAGTTTACAGGGCATATTATGGCGGAAAAAATCTTGACATTATTGAAGGTAAGGAAAATCCGCAGATTTCAAGATTTCCCGAGGATTGGATAGGCTCCGTAACCACAGCATTTAATCCCGGCAGGGATGTTGAAAACGAGGGACTTTCCAAAACCTGTGACGGTACATACTTAAAAGATATTATAGAAGCAAATAAAGAGGATATGATTGGTAAAAGGGAAAATATGTCACTTCTTTTTAAGCTTCTTGACTCAGCTGAAAGACTGGTTATACAGGTTCACCCCACTGTTGAGTTTGCAAAAGAACATTTTAACAGTGAGTACGGAAAAACAGAATGCTGGTATATGCTAAATGACGGTGGACATGTTTATCTTGGCTTTAAACCCGGTATTACAAAGGAATATTGGAAAGAACTTTTTGAAAAACAGGATGTTGAGGGTATGCTTAATGCACTGCATCATTTTAAGGTTAAAAAAGGAGACTTTATATTTGTTGCAGGCGGTGTGCCCCA
>JAZQIO010000060.1:0-49148 GCA_045541135.1 Clostridia bacterium | reverse complement strand
TCGTCAGTTTCTTAAAATTGTCGCCGTCGTCATACGCAAACTCATTGCGCTGACTCCTAAAATTACGCATCAGCAGCGGAAAATGATATGCGCAATTTTACGCCAATTTTTTCAAAACTTCGAAACGATTTGCAATCCCTCTCTCTACGGCGTATTGATTGGTGTGAAACTTTGTGCCACAGAATAAGCACAAACAGAAAATCCAAAAACAAATGTAAAATCATTGTTATCAATTACTGCTGCTGAACAATGATTTTAGGGGCTCACGCAAAGAGTTTGCGTATAGCCCCGACATGTAGTTTTTGGATTTGATAGATAGCACAAACTATTAATCTGTAAAATGAAGAACTCCCTTAAAACGGGTCAAGGGCAGAGCCCTTGTCGTTTGGGAGTGCGAGGGAATCGAAACCCTCGCGTTTTGGGTACTTTTGCTCCAAAAGTACCCCGTCGGAGACATACAAACAAATTTAAAATTATAAATAGTGTTCTCAAGTGCCCACTCTTAGTGTAGATTTTTTCTATTGTATATGATATAATAAACACAGAAAAATCCCAAAAATATAATGGATTTATCAGTACCCACATATTTACCAAGGAGAAAAACTATGGATATTAAAGAAATCATTGAAAGCAAATTCAAATTAACAGTTAATGATATTCTTGTTTTGGGACAGGGGCTTGACAGTATTGCATATCTTGTAAATCATGAATATATATTTAAGCAGTCAAAACATAATGATGCAAGAAACAATTTAAAAAAAGAGATACAAGTATTAAAATATTTGAAAGGTAAAATAACATTGCAAATACCCGATATAGAATATTACAGTGAAGAATATGGTGTTTGTGGTTACAAAAAGGTCAAAGGCGAAAAACTTACTCCTGATATGTACCAAAAGATGAATGATAATGAAAAAGATAACTTGGCACAAGATATTGCATTATTTCTACAAGAAATTCATTCTATGCCGTTACCTGATATTGACGAATTAGAATTAAATGTCATTGATGATTATAAAAGTGATTACTACACTTTAAAGGAAACGATTTATAATAACATACCTGACAGTTCAAAAAAATATATAGATAATTTATATAAAAGAATACTTAATGATGAACGAATTACTCAATATGTTAAAACTCTGTGTCATAATGATTTAAGTTGTAATCATATTTTAATTCAAAATAATAAAGTTGTTGGTATTATTGATTTTGGAGATGTTGCCATTACCGACAGAGATAAAGATTTTGTATATCTGCTTGAAGATAGCAATGAAGAAATTGGCAGAGAATTCGGTTTAAGAGTTCTAAAACATTATAATCATCCAAATAAAGCTATAGCAATTTTGAAAGCAAATTTGAACGATGAATATTATCCTATTGAACAAATACTTGGAGGACAAGCAATGGGATTAACCAATATGTATAGAAAAGGATTAGAAAAAATAATAAATATTTGATAACTGTACCAATCAAAAAGGTGTGACTTATCACAAAAGTCACACCTTTATTAATGTTTTACGGATTTAATCTGTTAGGACCACGGAAGATAAACATAGAATCCTTAATATGCATACCAAGCATAAGCATTGTAAGTCTGTCTATGCCGATACCGAAACCGCCGTGTGGAGGACAACCGTATTTAAAGAATTCAAGATAGAATTCAACGTCCTTTTCAAGACCCTTTTCAGCAGCCTGTTTTGCAAGTATGTCATATCTGTGTTCACGCTGAGCACCTGTTGTGATTTCAACGCCTCTCCATATAAGGTCATAACCCTGAGGGATACCCTTTTCATCACGCATATGATAGAATGCACGTTTTTCAGCATCAAAATCAGTAACAAACAAAAATTCGTGGTTATATTTTTTCTTAACAAGGTCGTAGCTTAGTCTTTCAGCTTCTGTTGTAAGGTCACCCTTTTCAGAGTCATCTACCGTGTAGCCGAATTCCTTTTCAAGCTCGTCATACAAATCTGCAAGCTTCATAATAGGGAATGGTGTTTCAGGAACAATAACATCAAGCCCGAAAAGTTCTTTGATTTCTTCGCCATACTTTTCCTTAACTTCCTTAAGCATATATGTCATAAGCTCTTCTTCCATTTTCATTACATCGTAGAATGAATCAATGTATGAAAATTCAAGGTCAAAGCCTGTAAATTCTGTTGTATGCTTGCTTGTGAAAGATTTTTCAGCACGGAATACAGGACCAACTTCAAAAATTCTTTCAAATCCGCTTGCCATAGCCATCTGCTTGTAGAACTGAGGACTCTGTGCAAGGTATGCATTACGGTCAAAGTATTTTACTTCAAAAACGTCTGATCCGCTTTCGCTGGCTGTACCGATAAGCTTTGGAGTATGAATTTCAATAAAATTCTTTTCCAAAAGGAATTTACGCATAGCATTAACCATAACAGTCTGTACCTTGAACATTGTCTGGTTTTCATCAGTTCTAAGGTCAATCCATCTGTAATCAATTCTCTGGTCGATGCTTGAGCGTTCAACTGCCTTTTTCTTTTTAGTTGCAGGTATTTCCTTTCTGTTAATGGGAAGAGCATCTGCAATACTTTCGATAACAACTTCATCAGGAATAATTTCATAACCGTGCAACTTTACATATTCATTTTCAACAGCCTTACCTGTAATTGTAACAACAGAATCGTTTGTAAGTCCCTCTAAGCTTGCAGCAAGCTCTGCATTAGTTTCCTTTTCAACAGTAGCCTGAACTGTGCCGGTAATATCCTTAATTGTCATAAATACAACGTATTTTGTATCACGGATACTGTCCACAAAGCCCTTTATTGTAACAGTTTGTCCAAGATTGTTTTTAACGTCTTTAATGTAAGTTCGTTCCATAATAGCCTCCAATTTATTGTCAAATATTTATATTTTATCCACATAGAATGATTGTATCACAAAAATTTGGAAAATACAATACTACATTTTAGATTTTGACTTTTATTTTTATGCAAATCCAAAGATAAATTGACATCGCCCCTAAATTCAATTATAATAAAGTAAATATAATGCAAAGGAGTTTTATTTATGGTTTGTAACAAATGCGGAACAACGTATCCGGATAACGGAACTTGTCCCAACTGCTCCGAAGGCAACAGTTTTTTTAAGCCTGCCGGCTCTTTAGACGATTCTATGGATATTTCAGCCCCGGTTTATACACCTCCTGCCCAAAAGCCTCAGTATGAAGAAATTGCGGCAAATAACGCAGAAGAAGAATTACCGGTTGAAAATATACCCTCAGAACCTGTAGCAACACCTGTTGTTGAGCCACCTGTCACTTCGGCAGAAAACATCACTTACAATGCGGCACCACCACAAAACACTTATACCCCACAGCCAAGTGTGCCATATACACCGGCTCCGGCAAAGCCAAAATATATTGCACACATCATAATTTCAGCAATTATTCTGATTCTTATGCTGTTTGTACCAATGATTACCAATGGCGGACTTATCCCTGATAAAAATGCCATTTCGCTGGCAGAGATTTTTGAAAATCTTGACAATACGTCTGATGAAACTGCGGTTATGATACTTATGCTTTTAGCATCAACAGTTTTAAGTTCTGTACTGCTTTTGGGCTCTTGCCTTAAAAAGAAAGTACTTTGTATAATTTCATCAATAATCGGTTTTGTGACACTTATAACCGTTCCGATTATACGTATAATGTATGTAAGCAAATATGTCAGCGACTCAGATATTATAGTACGTATGCTTTTTGATGCTGATTATGCTATGTTTACCATTGCATTTTGGGCTGTTGCAATTTTATATATTGTACACTTTATTATATCCTGCTCAACAAGAAACAGAAAATAATATTCCGGAGAACAATATATGAAATATGTATTTGTAATAAATCCTATGTCGGGACAGGGAAAGGGTATTGAAAAACTCAAAAATACCATTACCCATTTCGGCAGGAAGCTGAAAAAAGATTTTGAAATTTATATTACAAAATCTGCAGGAGATGCAGAAGCTTACGTCAAAAGCCGTTGCGAAAAGTCAAATGATGCTGTTTCGTATATAGCCTGCGGAGGAGACGGCACCTTTAACGAGGTTTTAAACGGTGCTTTCGGTTTTGAAAACGCCTGTGTTGGCGTAATACCAATGGGAACAGGCAACGACTTTTGCAAAAACTTTGAGGGTTGTGACTTTACAGATATTGAGGCTCAGTTTAACGGCGTACCTCACCCGTGCGATATTATACGTTACAAAGGTAAGGTAAACGGTGAAGATGTCGAAAAGTATTGTGCCAATATGTTTAACATAGGTTTTGACTGCAATGTTGCCGATACCACCGCAACACTAAAAAAATATCCCCTCATAAAAGGCTCGCTTGCTTATTTTTTAAGTATCCTTTTGATGATTATAAAGAAAAAAGGTGCAGATATAAGAATTGAAATTGACGGAGTAAAAAAACATAACGGGAAGGTGCTTTTAACTTCCATTGCAAACGGTTGTTTTTGCGGTGGCGGAATAAAAAGCAACCCATATGCCAAAACAGATGACGGGCTTATGGATGTAAACATCATAAAAGATATTCCAAGATATATGTTTATTCCCTGCCTTCCCAAGTATATGAAGGGGACTATTTTTGAAAAAGGCAAATACTCTCACATTGCATCTACTGTGCAATGCAAAAATATAACCGTTACTCCCAACAGCAAAATGCGACTTTGTGTAGACGGTGAAATTTTTGATGCAGAAAAAACAGAGTTTCAACTTGTTCCCGAAGGAATAAATATACTAAAACCAACCAATAACAATAATTATTATTAAAATATAGAAGGAGATAAATACAATGAAAAAGATTTTGTTTCAGGGTGATTCAATTACAGATTGCGGACGTGACAGAGAAAACGACCGCTTTATGGGAAGAGGCTATGCCACAAATGTAGCACAAAGCCTTGGATATGATTATCCCGGTGAGTACGAATTTGTAAACAAAGGTATATCAGGCAACAGAATAGTTGACCTTTATGCACGAATAAAACGTGACCTTATTAATTTAAAGCCGGACTATATGAGTATTTTAATAGGTGTAAACGACGTATGGCATGAAATAGGCAGTGAAAATGGGGTAAGCACCGAAAAGTATGAAAAAATATACGATATGCTTATTTCTGAGGTTTTGGAAGCATTGCCGAATATTAAAATAATGATTCTTGAACCGTACGTAGTAAAAGGTACTGCAACCGAAGAAGCTTGGGAAAGATTCTCTGCAGAGGTTGCCGAAAAAGCGGCGGCAGCTAAGAGAATTGCCGAAAAATACAGTCTTAAATTTATTCCTCTTCAAGACAAATTTGATGCAATGGGCAAAATTGTTCCCGAACCATATTGGACAGGTGACGGAGTTCACCCTGCAAATCCGGGACATGAGCTTATAGCACGTGAATGGATAAAAGCATTTGAAGAAATTAAATAACAGTTATTATTACTGATTTTAAAAAATATAAAATCCGAGGGTAATCCTCGGATTTTTTATATTTTATATTTAAAACATATCTATCAATATAAGCACACCATATATAATCGGCTGATGTGCAAGATAAATAATCAAAGAATGTCTTCCCACCCATTCAACGGGTTTTAAAATATGTGGTTTTAAAATATCAAACCAATTATTTCTTTTAAAAATCCCGTAAAGAAAATATCCTGCAATAAAAAGAAACAGCCAGGGTATTACAGGGAAATAATCTGCAGATGCAAAATCAAACTTCGGAAAGCCCAGAAATGCTGTAAAATTATTTGCATACCAGCTTTTGGGATATTCCAGAATACGCATTTTTCCTATGCCTATATATCCGAAATCTGTCCATTTGGTAAGCACAAAGGTTACAACACTTATAAAAAAACCCGCATAGGAATTTACATATCTTAAAATTTTATCAAGAGGTATCATAACAATACTTGCAGTACCCATAAGGCATATTACTCCGAAAAGAATTGCATTTTCAGGCATAAGAAAAATTGTAACTGCACTAATTATCGCCGAAAAGACAAGCATCATAATTCCTCTTTTGAAATTGTTCCTGCTTAGTTTCCAGCAAAAGCCTGAAAGCAAAACAAATATACATCCGCCGTATTTGTAAAAAACATCCTCTATGCTTAAATACCAATCTATATTATATTCAAACTGATGCACCATATTCATAAGAGTATGCACAATTATCATACCAACAAGCGCAACACCTCTTATAAAATCAAGTACATTATATCTTGCTGACTTTTCCATATTATTCCCCGTCAATTATCCTGCCAAGAAAAAGAAATTCCAATTTAGTTTTTCCCTTTCCATACTGTAGCCCATATTTACCCACACAGTTTCTCCGTCTTCTTTTTCTATGCACAAATTATTTTGCCCATCGTCATAAATAACCTTGAAGTATTCTCCCTTATGGAATTTGTATCCGTCTTCTGCCGTGAAATCTGTATGTGCCATAATGTAACCTTCATCCCATTTTGCCTTTTCCTCAGCAGTCATATCTTCACGGAATATTTCCCGGTTTTCCATAAAGTCGGGTAAAACTTCATAATACTGCGGTACATTTTCAACAAAATGTCCGTCTTCGTTTCTGTAGTAGGTTTTATAAACACTCCACATACCTACACTTGACGTCTGTTCCTCCATTGTAATTGAGCCGTCATCGTTAACATTAAAGTATTTTTCCACAGCATATCCAAGCCATTTTTCATCAACAGGCTCTGTACTGTAATTTGTAATAAAAGTATAAGCCGGAAGTCCGGATTTATAGTTGAAAATACGAACAACAGGGTCGTCACTCATTTCATTTGTAATAACAACCAGGTCACGTACACCATCGTTTTCATCTATATCACAAACGTATACCGCCTCTATCTGACTACCTGCAACTTCTCTGGTAATTTTGTAATTACCAACAGATATTTCCATTTCAAGTGCCCAGTAAGATTTATTTAATTCGTCAAAATCTATCTCTATTTCCTCCGGTCTTCCGTCAAAGTCAAAATCGGCACTGTATTCATATTCATCGCCTTCAATATCTATTCCCGCGGAAATATCTGTTGTTCTTGAATCCTTAAAATCATCAGGGACGCCCATAGCCTTTTCAGGATCACCTATAGTCTTTTCTTTAATGTCATCATCACAGGCTGCAAAAGATAAAATAATAGCCAACATTAAAACAATAGATATAATTTTTTTCATAACAGAATCTCCTCCTTTTAAATTTATGATAGCATATCTCATAAAAAAATACAAGGGGATGTGAAATCACATCCCCAACGGTTTATACTATTCTTCCTCAAATACACTTTTGTCAAGTGAACAGATAGGGCATACCCAATCTTCAGGAACATCTTCCCAAGCTGTGCCAGGTGCCACACCGTTATCCGGATCACCAATTTCAGGGTCATATACATAACCGCAAGGACAAACAAATTTTTTCATTTTAAAAACCTCCATTTAAATTATTTATCTTTATTATAACACTAAAGACGGTGCTGTGTAAATACGTGATGCAAATTCTGCATCCAAAGAATAAAGTCCCTTTGAATCGTTACCGAAAAGTTCCATTTTCTTAATCATATCATCTGCTGTTTTTTCCTCTTCGCACTGTTCTTTAACAAACCAGTCTAAAAACTGCATTGTTCTGAAATCTCTGACATTGTAAGCCGCGCCATAAATTTCGTTTATAAGCGAAGTAACATATACTTCGTGTTCATAACCTGCCTTTAGTGGATCTATAAGCTCTTTGAATTCCTTATCCGGTTTTGCCACAGCTTCAAGTGTAACCTTTTCGCCGTTGTTCTGCAAATACTGAAGCATAAGCATTGCATGGTCTCTTTCTTCCTGCGCTTGTATCATATACCAGTTTGCAAATCCGTCAAGCCCTTTTTCGTCATAGAAAATTGAAAAATCAAGATATAAGTACGCTGAATAAAGTTCCTTGTTTATTTGCTCGTTAAGTAATTTTGCAACTTTTGAATCTAACATATGTCCACCTCCGTATTTTTAATATTTAAGCAATTGCTCCGCCCATAATTTCAGATATTACATCCAACACCTTTTGATGACATCCTCCACAACCTGTAGAGCAATGTGTTACCTTCTGAACATCTTCAAAAGCAGAAAGTACATCTTCAAATTTTTTCATATTGTGCAGTGCATCTGCAATGTTACTGTAGCTTACCTGTTTGCAATTACAAACCATATAATTTTCCTTCATAATATATACCTCCATTTATTTTAAATCAATAACAGTAATTATTACTGATTTTATTATACCACATTTTTTGGATTTGTCAACACCTTTTTAAAAAATTTTATGAATTTATTTGTTTTTTATAACTACAAAAAATTTCCGCATTTTTCTGTCTGACCATATTTGGAGAATTTTTACTTTTTTTGTAAAAAAGCTCTTGATATAAAGCTCGAATTATGCTATACTTTGTATAAAATAAGAGAGTTTTCAAAAGAAAGCTCACAAGGAGGAATTTTAAAATGTATATTTGTAAAAATTGTGGTCAGACATACCAAAGTCCGGTTAACTTCTGCGGTAGCTGCGGCGGTCAGGTAACTGAAGCTCAGGAAGCTGTTCAGCCTGAATACACAGCACCTGTTAATTCTGCACCGTATACTTATGCTAATCCTACTCCTGCACCAACAGGAAGCAAGGGCCCTGCTATTGTAGGTTTGATATTCGGTATTCTGGCAATGATATTCTCATTCATTTCCATAGGTATTGCTTCAATGGCTTTAGATGAGGCAGATTCTTACTACTACTATTATCACGGCTTGGATAGCCTTCGTGAAGAAGCTTTTGCTATATTGGGTGTATTCTCCATTTTTGTTTTACCTTTTATTATTGTAGGTCTTGTAACATCTTTAAGAAAATCAAGCCTAAAGGGTGTTGCAATTACAGGTAGAATTACAAGCTTTATCGGTCTTGGAATGTGGATTTTGTCATTCCTTATGGTAGCTTCTATTTAATTTGAGTTTCTGAATCAGATTTGGAGGAATTTTAAATGTACGTATGTAAAAACTGCGGTCAGGTATATTCCGAAAAAGTAAATTTTTGCGGAAAATGCGGTAGTGAAGCTTTCGATGTACAAGCTGATGCTTACGCTAATCCTGCACCTTCATATAATTACGCTGCACCTGCAGGCGGAAGCAAAGTGCCTTCCATTATCGGTATGATATTTGGTATTACAGCAATATTCTTTGCTTTTTATCAGCTTATTTTTACAGGTGTTATTGCTTCAGAATTCGGCGACGATGCTTTTGTACCATTTTTTGTATTTTCTGTTTTTGTTCTGCCGTTTTCAATTGTTGGTTTAATTATGTCATTTAAAGGCGGCAATACGCTAAGGGGTATGTCCATTACAGGTAAAATAACAAGCTTTATTTCATTGGGAATATGGTTTTTGTCCTTGATTGTCTGTCTGGGCAATATGTAAAAACCCTTACTTGAAGGAGCGAAGCTATGTATATTTGTGAAAAATGCGGTCAGGTTTATGCTGCCCCGGTACCGACCTGTGCAATATGCGGGTGTGATGTCATTAAACAGGTAGTTGAAGAACCTGTTGTACCTCCCGTTACCGTAACGGTTACTCCACAGCCAAGTGATACTCCACGTATCCCGGGCGGTGCAAGAGCAAAGGGAATTGTCGGGTTTGTTATGTCACTTGAGGGTATTGTATGCTCTGTTATATACGGATTTTATTCTGTTTTATTTGCAGCTATGATGATTGGCTACAGCAGTGACATATACGGACTTTATGAATACGGTACCGATTTGGAAATGGTGTTACTTATTTATATGGTTGCACTTATATGCCAGATTCCCGTTGGAATAATATCTTTTATTCTCAGCAAATCTGCAAGAAATTCGGGATATGTTTCCCGAATGACATCTGCAGGAAAAGTATTGGGAATTTTAACAACCATAATCAGTGCTGTTGCAGTTTTACTGCTTTTAATGGCACTTTCGGCACTTTAATATATTAAGACGGCTTTTGCAGTACTGCAAAAACCGTCTTTTTAATTTGTGTCAAAATATTGATTTTCTAGGGGAAATATGTTATATTTATATAGATTATGTCGTTTAAATAAACCCGAAACAAAATGAGGTTAAGTATATGAATAAAAAACTTAAAAAAATTATATCCGTAAACAATACAGCACTTGAAAATTCTTCTATGGATTTTGAAGCACTGTACAAAATCACCTTCAACAATGAAGGCATTATGGCAGAAGATAACGACGGATTTCGCATACACACATATACCTACGCCGAAATTTGCAGCAGAATTGAGGAAATGTCAAGTGCACTTTTCAAAAAAATAGGCGCTACCCACAGCTATGTAGCTTTGGAAATGGAAAATTCCGTAGACTGGATTGTTACCTTCTGGTCTGTTTTAAGAAGCGGAAACAAACCATATCTTGTTAACTGCAGACATCCCCACTCTCTGGCAAATTCTGCACTTAAAACTTTAGACATAAAATATATAATCGGCAAAGGTGAAAGTAAGCTTGACGGTGAATTTATAGATATTACAAATTTAAAAACAGCTGACCGATTTGACGGCGAATTTGAAAATGAAATCGCACTTTCAACCTCGGCAACATCTCTTAAAGAAGTAATATGCTTTTACACAGGTGCTCAGCTTTCTTCACAGATTCTTAATATGAAATCCTTTATATACAAATATCCCGAAATTGCAAAGCAATATAACGGAAGAATAAAAAATCTTGCGTTTTTACCCTTCTACCACATATTCGGGCTTATAGCCGTATATTTTTGGTTTACTTTTTTCGGACAGACTGTAGTTTTTATGAAAAACTATTCTTCAGATACAATTTTGAAAACCTGCAAAAAGCACGAGGTTACACACGTTTTCGCAGTACCGTTACTTTGGCATACAATTGAAAATGCCGTGTTGAAGAAGGCATCGCAGTCGGGGGAAAGGAAAGTAAGAAAATTATACAAGGGTTTGAAAATATGCACCTTTATACAAAACATCTTCCCTCATATGGGAATGCATCTTGCGCAAAAAATCATGAAGGAAGTTACATCCGAGCTTTTCGGCAAAAGTATACGCTTTTGTATAAGCGGCGGCAGTTACATAAGACAGTCTGCCTTAGAGCTTATTAACGGTATAGGCTACAATCTTCACAACGGCTACGGTATGAGTGAAATTGGCATAACCTCCGTAGACTTACGCACACGCCCGAAACACAGAAACTTAAACTCTGTAGGTAAGCCCTTTTCATCTGTTGAATATAAAATAAACGAAGACGGAATTCTTACCGTAAAGGGAACATCTATTTGCAGTAAGCTGTGGATTGACGGTGTGGAACAGCCTATGGACAATTGGTTCAACACCGGTGACAATATGGTTTGCGAAGATGGATATTACTACATAAAGGGCAGAGTTGGGGATATGATTATAGGCGAAAACGGTGAAAATATAAACCCCGATATTATTGAGCAGAATTTTTATCTGCCTGAAGCAGATAATTTCTGCATACTTGGTCTTGATACAGAGGGCAAGAAAACTGTATCAATGGTTGTACAGCTAAGCAAATATATGTCTACTGCCAAAAGAAACAGCTTGCTGGATAAAATTCTTTACGCAAATGAATCTTTGCCCATAACATCAAGAATACAGAAAATTTATTTCACAACAGATCCCATTTGCTCTGCAAATGCCGTAAAGGTAAGCAGAAGCTATGTGCTGAGGGGAATATCCAACGGCGACATAACACTTTCGGATTTCAAAAAGGATTCATCTGTATCTGCCGATGAAGTTACATACACAAAACAAATGCTGGACACGGTAAAAAATATTGTGGCAAAGGTGCTTGACATACCTGCAGAGGAAATAGATGACAATGCGCACGTTATGCTTGACCTGGGTGCAGACAGTATGCAATATTTTTCAATTCTTACTGCTCTGTCCAACGAATTTTCGGTTTCAAATCCGGAAAAAGGCGTTTTATGCTACACCGTACACGAATTTTGTCAATATATTGAAAGGCATATTTAATTATGAGTAAAGTAAGTAAAATGAATTCACTTATACTTGGCTTTGTTAAGCTTACGGGCATAATACCTGCATATATTTTTATGAAGCCCAAGGTTTACAGAGCAACAAAAAACGCAAAGCGTTTTCTGCCAAAAAAAGCAATACTTATGTCTAACCACACTTCACTTATGGATTTTGTGCTGTATCTTGTGGTATTCCTTTTCAGAAACATACACTTTTTAATGGCAGAAGTACTGTTTAAAAAGGGAAAACTGTTTTCATGGTTTTTATATAAAATAGGCGGTATATTTGTAGACCGCGATGCTTGTGATTTTACATTTGTGGAAGACAGTTTACGGGTGCTTGACAACAACGGTATAGTAGGCGTTTTCCCTCAGGGACGTTTGCCTGTAGGAGGAAAACCCTTTCCCTACAAGCCGGGCATTGTACTGATTGCCCTTAGAACAAACGCTCCCATAATTCCCGTTTATACCGATGGTAATTACGGGCTGTTTAAAAGAGCACACGTAATAATAGGTGAGGAAATTTACATCAGCGACTATGTAAGCAGTGACGATATTTCCGATGAGGATTTAAAACGTCTTACAAAAATTCTTGAAGAAAAAAACTACGCCCTTAAGGACGAACTTGAAAAAAGGATGAATAAAGCATGAAGGATAAAATTCCAAACAAGGTAAAACCGAAGCTTTTTAATCTGAAGCTTTTCCCAATGGATCTGGCACGTTTTGTATGCTTTACAATGCCTTTGTTTTTTCGCATAAAAAAAATATATGTAACCGATAAAGCAAGGGAAAAGCTGAAGCACTCTGCTATTATTTCCGCAAACCACACCTGCTTTAAAGACCCGTTGCTTTTAGGATGCTGCTTTTGGTACAGACGTATGTTCTTCCTTGCGGCAGAGGTTGTAATGAAAAACAAAATTGTGGCTTTTCTTTTAAAAGGTGTGGGTTGTATTAAAATAAACCGCAACATATGTGATATAGAATCAATACGCAATTCTGTAGCTGTACTCAAAAAAGGTCACATACTTTCACTGTTTCCAACCGGCGGCATAACCCGCGAGGACGACTTGTCTGCCATAAAATCGGGAATTATACTTATGTCCATGCAGGCAAAATCCCCGATAATTCCGGTATATGTTCACCGCAAGGCAAAAAAAGGTGACCGCAACTGTGTAGTAATAGGTGAACCCATCGATATATTCAGTACTGAAGCAATTCCAAGTCTTGCAGATATTAACACTTGTGCCGACACAGTGCTTGAAAAAATGCAGGAATGTAAAGCAATATATGAAAAATATGCGGAGGAAAAAATATGATTACCGTTGAAGAATTAAAAAACATTTTTGAAACTGTATTCGGCACCGCAATAGATGTGTCCGGGCTTAATGAAAAATCAGACCTCAGAAAGGATATTGGTATGAACTCCATATCTCTTCTTTATATGGCAATGGTGCTTGAAGAAAAATACTCAATACAATTTAACAACAGTGATTTTGAAAAAATATTTGTTGTAGAGGATGTAATTGAACTTATTGAGAGCAAGGTGCAGGCAAAATGAAGTGGTCAGACAACACTCCCGAATTCGGAGATATGATCAGAGTAAAAGTAAAATTTTACTATCATTACGGAATATTTGTTGATGAAAATACCGTTGTTCAGTTTGGTATGCCTGATAACAGCAACACACCGCCTGACGACATAGCCGTTATAACTACGGATATAAGTACTTTTTCAAACGGTGAATTTGTTGAAAAGGCAGACCCTGACCGTACAGAAAAAAAGAGACGTAACATTCCTGAAATAACCGTAAAAGCAGCTTTGTCCAGAGTTGGAGAAAAAGGGTATAATATCCTTAACAACAATTGTGAACACTTCGCAAATGAATGCTATTTTGGTGAAAAAAAGTCATTTTTAGATGAAATCCGCGAAAAAATAAGACATACATTAAACAAATAAGGCAGTAGGTTCTCTAACCCAACTGCCTTTAGCTTTGCACACGTCCGGACACATCTTCAAATGTAGAAAATCTGTATCCGTATTTTTTTAGTTTTTTGATAATATATTCCGTTTTATAGGGATAAGATAAATTCCCCGCTTTAAGATAAAATTTATCGTAAAGCTTAAGCCTTTTAAGCTTTGGCTTTTTTTCCTTTGAAAACTCAAAGGGGTGCGAATAAAACACATAATTGTCATTGTTTTTAAAATACCGTTTTAACATAGTTTGTGCAAACAGCCAATTTGAAATCCTTATATATCCCCCACCGGAAACAGGGAACTTCTTTCCGAATATTTTTTGAACAGATATTGCAAATTCGTAAAATTTGCCCTTTTTATATACTCCGCTTCCTATATTTTCAAAATCTTCCATTTCCATAGGTATGTTGTGGCGTGCCGCGGAGAAATCCATTCTGCTTGCATCATAATCAAAACCGAGATTTTGCAAAATATCCAATTTTTCACGGTCTATACTGAAACACGGTGCTCTATAACCCGTTACGGCAACATCAAACATTGCTTCAAGCTTGTTTTTGGCATATGTTATCTGTTCCTCAAACTGCTCGTTTGAAATAAGTGACGGAGGAATATGCCTTTTACCATGCAAGGCAATTTTGTGGCCGTTACTGATATATTTTTTCAGTTTTTCCTTAATTTCACCTGCCAGGTCACTAAGTACAAACAACGTGGCTTTTATGTTATATTTATCCAATATTTCAATGTATCGGTCAAGCCCGTCAAGCATAGTCTGACTTACCGGTTGCTTTAAATTATGCACACATTCCGTATCTGCAAAGCGTTCTACATCTATGGTAAAAAATGCACATTTGTCAGTTGCTCTTTTCATACTCATTAATAAATTCCTTGATTACGCTGTCGTATTTTTCGGTATTGTTTATTCTAAGGTGAGAATGTCCGCCCTTATCAAACCATACAAGCTTTTTGTTTTCAGACCTGCAAGCCGCAAAAAGTCGCTTGCTTTTTTCAGGAACAGAAAACTTGTCAAGCTCACCAAAAAGGAAAAGTATGGGCTGTTTAATTTTCCTTACTGCCTTCATAGGAGTTTTCCAATTTACATTAACTCCTGCATAACGCCATATATTAAACATTACCAAATCCAAAACGGGATATATGGGTTTGTTTATATCTAACATATGCTGTTTGAAGGATTCACGGAAGTTTACGAAGCAACCCTCAAGTACAATTCCCTCTATGTTTTGGCAATCTTCGGATGTTGCCGCAAAAAGTGCCGCACCACTGCCTATGCAAATTCCGTGTAACCAAAAGCCTTTTATGCCATATTTATCTGTAACAAAACGCATCCATTCTTTCAGGTCATCCGCCTCATAAACCCCTATTGAAGGATATTTGCCGTCGCTTTTGCCGTGACATCTTGTGTCTATAACCAACACATTCATTCCCGATTCGTGATAGGGTTTTGCAAAATAATATGAATACATTAAAGATTCGCATCTGCCGGGAAGTATAATTACACACTTGTCACTGCCGAAATCATAATATTCACCAAAAAGCCTGAGGTCTTTGTTTTTAACTTCCACATCTTTTTTATATTCCTTGTTTGCATCTGCCCATTTATTGCCTTCATTCCACATTTCAAGCTGTTCCTCATTATCGGGTGCGGAGCAGGAATGACCCCACTTTTCCGGAGAAGTCCTTACAAGCTGTTCTTCATATACTTTTTTTGCAATAGGGCAGGTAATACAAAGCATTGCAACCAAACCCGATACAATTATAAACAATACAACTGCCAACATAATAATTAACCATAAAGGCATATTTTTCACCTCACTAAAACATTTACGAATATTATACCATATGTATTTTAATAATGCACTACTTTTTTGTCTTTTTTTGTTGAATTTTGTTGTATATTATGGTATACTTTAAGCATCATTCAAACAAAGAGGAGAAAATTATGAACAGCTTTGAAATCATACCTGATTCATCCTGTGATATGACAGAATCCATACGAAAAAAATTCGGGATAAATCACATCATCCGCGGAGTTGTGTACAAGCCCGACGGCACACAAATTCTTGCCGATATTGATTGGAAAACAACTTCTCCCGAAGATTATTATAATTCCATGAAGGGCAGAAAAGTACTGTACAAAACAGCAACTCCCCCAATGGGTGAAATTATAGATATTTTTGAACCGGTTTTAAAATCCGGAAAGGATATTTTAAGCATTTCTCTTTCGTCAAGTATTTCCGGCACATACAATGCTGTTAAAAATGTTGCAAAGGATTTATTGAAAAAATATCCCGAACGTAAAATTATTTGCGTGGATTCTCTCAGATATTCATCAGCCACAGCCCTTTTGATTACTTACGCCTGTAAAAAACGTAACTCAGGCTCTTCAATTGAAGAGACCGCAGAATATATAAATGAGCTGAAGCACTCAATTCATCAGATGGGCCCTATTGATGATTTGTTTTTCTGTGTAAAAACCGGAAGAATAACGAATTTTCAGGCATTTTTCGGAACACTTATAGGTGTAAACTCTTTGGGTGATTTCGGCAAAGGCGGATTGGCGGCAGTTCTGGGCAAAGTTAAAGGTCATCAGGCTGCACTTGACGTCACACTTAAATACATTAAGGAAACCATAAAAAATCCGGAAGAACAAATTATTTTTATAGGTCATTCCAACAGAGAAAAAAGTGCCAACATTCTTGCAGAAAGAATACGCGAAAGCTTAAATCCAAAAGACATAATAATAAACCCCATAGGTATGTCTTGCGGGGCATCTATAGGTCCCGGACTTTGTGCCGCGTATTATATTGGATCACCAATATCTGACGGCGAATCCGATGAACGTATTTTAATGGAAAACCTCATAAAGGAAAATAATAGCAATAAAACGGAGATGAAAAAATGAAAAAATTTGTAATTATTGCAGACTCCACTTCAGATTTATGTGCGGAATTAAGAGAAAAATTTCAAATTGATTACGTTTGTATGAACTATGTTGTTGACGGTGTTGAATACCCTGCCACATTGGATTGGGAAAATCACAGTTCAAAAGAGTTTTACGATTTAATGCGTAACGGAAAAAGAATTACAACTACTCAGGTAACACGTGAAGAATATTACAAAAAATTCAAAAGCTATCTGGATAAGGGGCAGGATATACTTTACATTTCCTGTTCTTCGGCACTTTCCGGATCTGTAAACCTTGCTGTGGTAATTGCAAAAGAGCTTGAAAAGGATTACCCCGGTCAAAAAGTTATATGCATAGATTCGCTGTGCAGCTCTCTTGGTCAGGGCTATATGCTTATTCGCGCTTCAAGGCTTCGTGAAGAAGGCAGATCTCTTGAAGAAACTGCAAAATATATAGAAGAAAATAAATTGAAGTTTAATCAGTTCGGTACAACCGAAGACTTAAATTACTTAAAGCGTGCAGGCAGAGTAAAGGCATCAAGTGCGTTTTTCGGCAATATGTTTGGCATAAAGCCCATTATTATTTCCGACAAAAACGGTCAGAACTACGCAACCGAAAAGGTTAAGGGCTCATTAAATGCCAAAGCAAAAATTGCTCAGAGAATTGCTGAAATCGTCGACGAAAACGACAGGGAATATTTGTTTATATCACATGCCGACTGCCTTGAAGATGCTAAGCAGCTCCGTGATAAAATTTTAGAGGTTGTGCCATTTGAAAATGTTGTTATAGGCACAATAGGTCCTATTGTGGGCTCTTGTGTAGGTCCCGGAACCATCATATCTTTCTGCTACGGCAAAGAAGTAACTATCGGAGGAAATGAATAAACAATGAGCATTGTTCAACTTAATGCAAATTCTCTGTACAATATGCTGTTAAATGGCTACAGAAATTTGAAGCTTATGGAAAACCGCGTTAACGACTTAAACGTTTTTCCCGTACCCGACGGTGACACGGGAACAAATATGATTAAAACCTTAGGCGGAGGTTTTTCTCCGGATATTGAAAACTGCGACGATGTAGCATCAATGATGTCAAAATTTTCAAAGTCCGTTTTACTTGCCGCAAGAGGAAATTCGGGAGTTATTCTGTCTCAGTACATACGAGGCTGGGCAAATTCAGTGCAGGGCAAAAAGGAAATTTTTGTTCCCGACATTCTTGAAATGATGAAGCAAGGCACAGAATGCGCATACGGTGCTGTTCCAACTCCCGTTGAAGGCACCATACTTACGGTACTTCGGGAATCATGTGAATGTTCTTCCACCACTGACGATTTAAAAGATTTTTTTAAAACGGTCATTCAAAAAATGAAAATCAGCGTTAGCAACACTCCTGAGCTTTTACCCGTACTTAAAGATGCCGGTGTTGTTGACAGCGGCGGTATGGGTATGCTTTACATTATGGAAGGTATGTGGGCATATTTAAACGGCGAAATAATAGAAGCCGACAGCCAACGGGAAAGCAGTATTTCCCTGCCCGTAAACTACAGCTTTGGTCCCGACAGTGTGTTGGAATACGGATATTGTACGGAATTTGTGCTTCAGCTTATGAACGCAAAAACAAATATCCCCACTTTTTCAATTAAGGATGTAATTTCATACCTGCAAACTGTGGGAGACTCCATTGTAGCAGTACAGGATGAGAATGTTGTAAAGGTTCACGTACACACCTTCAAACCCGAAAAGGTTTTGGCTTTTGCAAGAAATTACGGCGAATTTATATCTGTTAAAATAGAGAATATGTCTGTTCAGCACAATGAAATAAACGAAAACAAAACCAAAAGTGCTGAAAAAATAAAATATGCCATAGTTACAGTTGCAATGGGCGAGGGCATTAAAAACTACTTTGCGGAAATTGGTGCAAACCGAATTATAGACGGTGGTCAGACTCAAAATCCATCTGCCCGCGATTTTATAGATACATTCGATTCACTTAATGCTGAACACATAGTTGTTTTGCCTAACAATTCAAATATATATGCAACTGCACTTCAGGCGGCTGATATGTACGATGCCTGTGATGTACGTGTGCTAAAAACAACATCTGTTGCGGAAGGATACTCTGCACTTTCTATGATGAACACATGGGCAGAAGATATAGATGCCTTTATATCCGATATGACTATGGCTCTTAACTACGTAACATCAGGCAGTATAACAAAGGCTGTTCACGATGCAAACCTTAACGGCATAAGCATTAAAGAGGGGATGTATATGGCAATTGCCGACGGGGATATTTTGTGTACATCACAGGATAAAAACGATGCCGTTGTTAAGATGCTTCATAATCTTTCAAACATAGATGAAAAATCGGTTATTACCGTATTTTACGGTGATACCGTTACAGAAGACGAAGCAAAATGCCTTGTTGAAATGATTACAAATGAATTCCCTCTTATTGAATGCGGCATAGTTGATGGCAAACAGCCTATATACGATTATTATATGGCTATAGAATAAAGCAAAGGAATTGATTGAAACTGTGAAAAAAATTATTGTTGACACATTAGGGGCTGACAATGGCTCTACACCAATTCTGAGTGGTGCTTTACGTGCATTGAAGGAGAACTCCGATATTTTTCTGACATTTATCGGAAACTCTACAGACATTGCAGATGCTGTTGAAAAAGCCAATGCCGATACCTCAAGAATTGAAATTATACACACAGATAAATTTGTTCCCGATTCAGCATTGCCAACCTGTGTATTCAGAGGCAACGACGATACTTCCATGGTAATGTCGCTGGAACATCTTAAAAACACAGATGATGCTGTGGGAATGATAAGTGCAGGCAACACCGGAGCTTTGCTTGTGGGTACAATATGCAGACTTGGTCTTGTAGAGGGCTTACTTTCTCCGGCACTTGCAACAGCCTTGCCCTGTAAAAAAGACGGTTTAGTTTGCCTTGTAGACTGTGGTGCAAATACAGACTGTACGCCTGAAGATTTAAAACGCTATGCAATTATGGGCAATGCCTTTATGCAAAGTCTTATGAACCTGGAAAATCCCAAGGTGGCTTTAATGTCGGTAGGTCATTCTCCCCATAAGGGAAACACTTTAGTAAAGGAAGCTTATCCTTTAATTAAAAGCCTGCCAATTAACTTTATTGGCAACATTGAAGGCTGTGATATGATAAATTCCGATGCAGACGTTATAGTAACAGACGGTTTTACGGGAAATATTCTTCTTAAAAATACCGAGGCTGCAGGTATGGCGGCTATTGCAATACTTGATTCGATGGCGTCAGACATTCCTCAACATGCAAACATCAGACAGGCTATGTATCAGATGTTTTCATTTAACGACCGTGGTGGAGCAACCTTCCTGGGCACTAAAAAAACGGTAGTTAAAATGCACGGCTGTGCTAATGAGGAAACTGCATACGCCTGCGTTAACCAGGTGGTTCAGCTTGAAAGCAGAAATTTTTCAAAAAAAATTTACGAAGCATTAAATTTGTTAAAGCAACTATAACTTACAAAAAGGGGCTGTAGCAAAATGTTATTTCATTTTGCTACAGCCCCTGAGGAATGGCTGAAAAATTGTTCAAAACACATGGCATTTTATTCGCCTTGTGTGGTGTGCACAATTTTTCTACGCCCCTTTACTTAGCGTTCTTTAATTATATCATTATACTTTGATAAATACAAAAACTTATGAACAAGATATTCTGCAGGTATAAGTAAAATTACAATAAAGTTAAATGAGAAAAACAGCGGGACAAACGGTAGTTCGTATTTAAAAAGGAAAAGCCATGTACTGTACACTGCATATCTTAGCAATGTATATATAACTGTTCTCATAAAATCCTTATATTTGAATCTGCGGAACACAACAAATTTGTTAAGAATAATATTAAATGCCGCACCTGTTGCCCCTATTGTGGGAAGGGTTATATGCAGGTAGTCGTAGCCAAAAAATATGCTGGTAATAAGTATCAGCTGTTCAACCAGAATCCACGCTGCAAATGTTATGCGTGCACTGTAAAAAAGTCTGGCATATATTCTTAAAGTATCTTTAAGGGGATTAAAATGAGATGATGAATTATTATCTATGTATATTGCCTCTATGGGAATGGTCGTAATCTGAATTCCTTGCTTATCTGCATAGTAGAGCATATTCATTTCATAATCATACTTGTTTCCGCTCACCCTTACAAGCCAAGTGGCTTGGTTTGCTGAAAACCCTCTTAATCCCGACTGGTTATCTAAAAAATAGTGGCCGTTTAAAATTGTATAAATATATCTTGAAAGATTGTTGCCAAATTTAGACCTGAATGGCATATTTTGGCGGAATTTTCTTACGGTAAGAACAAAATCTGCGCCATTTTCCAATTCATTAAAAACGCGTATAATATCCTCACACCTGTGCTGACCGTCTGCATCTGCGGTAACAAAGGCCTTGCAATCGGGATATTTGTCTATAATTGTCTGCATACCGGTTTTCAGGGCGTTTCCCTTTCCGGAATTGCACACAATTGTTACAACATCCGCTTTTTTGGAAACAATATCAAATATTTTATCATATTCAGTTCCACTGCCGTCATTCACCACAATAATACCAATCCCATTTGAATGAAGCTCATCAACAATTTTTACAAGCTCTTCATTGGGTTTGTATGCGGGAATTATAACAATATTTTTCATATCATCATCCTTTGTGTCGGGATTTTTCTTTATAAAATCCGGAAATTTCTTTTATAATATCATTATTAGGATATCGGTTTCCGTCATACAAAACAGAAACGTGTCCATTGCTTCCCTGCTTGTTATAAAGCAAGCACTCAACATTTTCGGAAGTTAATTTCTCATAATGTGAATATATGGAATATTTATCAGCAGGTATCTGTGTATCGGCAGAAGACTGAATTATAAAAACCGGTGTTTTTGATTTGTTTATTTCTTCAACTGCCGAAATATCTGACAATTCAGTGCCAAAAATCATATTTTCATATAAACTTAAAAACGGATAGTTTCCGTAGGCAATATTTCCCACATAGCTTGTGGAATATGCCATAATTGCATCCATAGATGTATCTGCTCCGTTTACTGACACTGCGGCAGTAATGTTGCTGTATTTGTTTATAACACAACAAACCCCGTACCCGCCGCGACTGTGACCCAGCAGAAAAATGTCATTATAATTAAAGCTTTTGTTGTCAGATATAAAATCCAACGTAGCTTCAAGGTCCTTTACAATTTGCGGAAAGCCTACAGAGCTTTTACCTCCGCTGTTTCCGTGACCTGTTGGATTAAATGCAAATACATCAAAGCCCTCCTGCAAAAGAGTATGTATTACACCCTCATACTCTATGCTTTCTGCCCGAAAGCCGGGAGCCAAAACCACAAGGCCATATTCACAAATTCCGTCGGAATACAAATAACCGTCTAACGTATTTTCTCCGCATGGATAAGAATAATTTTTGCGGCAATTGTACATCTCCGTTGTTTCCGAAAGGAGATTGTGTGGATTTTCGGCATTGTAACGCTGAAAAACCGAATCATATATTAATTTTGTGGTTACCATAGATAATGTAAGATAAATGATAATAGCTATGACAACACCCTTTAAAACCTTTTTAAGGAATTTCTTCTTGGAAGATAACACTATTATCACCTCTGTTACTTATTTTTATACATAAATCCGTCAGACGTAAGGAGCGATTACCGATTATGTTATTTAATCCCACATATGAATATACCATTATAAAAGATGAAGAATACAGCACAAAAATGCAGGAAATCGAAAAACAACTTGATGCCTGCGCTCATCGTGGCTATTTTACATCTTTTGATAATACCGAAATGTTTTACGAATTTTTTAATGTTTCAAAACCTGTTGCAAGCATTGTTGTTGTACACGGATACACCGAATTCACAAAAAAATATTACGAACTCAGCTGGTATTTTATGAATATGGGATACAATGTGTTTTTGTACGATATACGTTGCCACGGCTATTCACACCGTTACAGCGAAAACACAGAAATGACCCACGTAGACAAGTTTGAAGACTATGTCTGTGACCTTGAATGCTTTATAAATAACATTGTTGCTCCCGTATCCAAGGGTGCTCCCATATACCTTCTTGCTCATTCAATGGGAGGAACAATAGCCCAGATGTATTTGTCAGGTTGTAAAAACAATGTGCAAAAAGCAATACTTTCAGCCCCGATGATTTATCCGGTTACTCCTCCTCTTCCAAGGTTTGTATTAAAAAAATTGCTTAAAAGTGAAGCCTCTAAATTCGGTTGGGAAGCAAAATTCAAATTTTCATCAGACTTTAATCCTGATGCAAAAATAGAAAAAAGCAACGACCTCAGTTACAGTCGCTTTAAATACAACCTGGAAACACGAATAAATGATGTTAAATATCGCAATTCTTACGCCTCATACCGTTGGAACTATGAAGCCGTAAGTGTTGGTGAAAGAATATTAAATAAAAAAGCCGCAAAAAACGTAAAAACAAAAGTGCTTATTATAAGTGCGGGAAAAGATACTGCGGTAAAGTTAAAACCACAGAAAAAGCTTGCAAAGCTTTTGAAATGCAATATTAAAATATTTAAAAAATCAAGACATTCTCTTTACACAATGCCCGACTATGCACTTAAAGAATACGTAGATACTCTGCTTGATTTTTTCGCCGGATAGTTGACAATTTATATGTTATATATTACCATATATAAAAAGCAATTGCAACATTATACCTCTTATTCCTTTAAAAAAGGAGTTGAAATATGCTTAAATACACAGTAAAAAACATATCTGAAATTTCTGATGAAAACTACAAAAAATGCTTTTTTTGTATGAGTGAAGAACGACGTGCAAAGGTTAAACGCTACAAAAATGATATTCAAAAAAAATGCACTCTCGCCGGTGAATGGCTTGTACGTGAAATGCTTTGTGAGCTTACAGGTAAAGCTCCTGAATTTTTTATAATTACAGCCGACGAAAAAGGAAAGCTCTACTCAGAAAACACCCCGTGGCTTCACTTTAATATAAGCCACAGTAACGGCATAGTAGCAGCTGCGGTTTCCGACAAAAATGTCGGTATAGACATTGAAACCCTGCGTAATGTTCCTATTTCCCTTGCAAAACGTGTATGCAACACAAACGAGCTTATATATATTTTCAGAAAAATTCCATCTGACAAAGACTTTGAAAAAGTATCCTGCAACGAATACATCAAACGTTTTTTGGAAATATGGACAACAAAGGAAGCATATTTTAAATATAAGGGAACAGGAATAACAGACTTTAAAGCAGTAAATGCTCTGTCACAAGATTTTAAAAAAACAAAAATAGAAAATGATAATTATATTATGCATATAGTTACGAAATAAAACTGCGGTAAGATAGCTTACTATCCTGCCGCTTTTTATTTTATAACAGTCTGAATATATTTTTTTCAAATTCAATAAGGCCCTCATCCCTCATCTTGCAAAGTTCGTTTGACATAGCACTTCTGTCTACCGACAGGAAATCTGCAAGCTGCTGACGATTAAAAGGAATCGTAAACTTTGAACTTTTTTGCTTTTTCGATTCTTCGGACAAATACGAAATCAGCTTTTCGCGGGTAGAACGCTTTGACATATGTCCCAGCTTTTGAACAAGCTTCCTGTTTTTTTCAGAAATTGCGAAAAACAAATTCTGAACAACCATAGAATGAAAACGGCAGGCGGAAGAACAGGTTTTTAAAATACGTTCTACATTAAAAAATATAACCTCACAGTCCTCAACCGCAACAACATCATTTAACAACACTCCACTTTCAGGTGCGACATATGCTTCTCCAAACATTTCCCCCACAGACACGTGTCCTAAAATACTTCTGTCTCCCCAATAGTCCTCCTTTTGAATATAAAGACTTCCTTTAACCAGTACAAGAATGTCTGCCAGATGTTCTCCCTGCCTCAGTACATACTCTCCCTTCTTAAATCCACGTATACGGGCATCAAGACAAGATAGCATGGATGAAATTTCCTCATCTGCTATACCTGAAAATATTTGTGTTCTTCTTAATACAGAGATAAACTTTTTCATAATTCCTCACTTTCCGTTGTAAAAACAACAGACTTGTTGCAATTATTGTACTATAATATAATCAAACAGTCAAGGAGGTATAATATATGATAAGAAAAATAATTAAAATAGACGAAGACAAATGCAACGGATGCGGTGCCTGCGCAAAGGCGTGCCACGAAGGGGCAATCGAAATGATAAACGGAAAGGCAAAGCTGACCCGTGAAGACTATTGTGACGGTCTTGGAGACTGTTTGCCCGCTTGCCCGGTAGATGCCATATGCTTCGAGGAGCGAGAAGCCCCTGATTATAACGAAGCTGCTGTCCTTGCCGCAAAGGCACAAAAGTCTACACCTCTTCCATGCGGATGTCCGGGGTCGAATTCCAAAACCATAAAAAGAGATGTCTGCACTGCGGCTTTGCCAAATACCACTGTAGAAAGCCGACTTTCTCAATGGCCTGTGCAAATTAAGCTTGTACCTGTAAATGCTCCGTATTTTGATAATGCAAACTTATTAATAGCGGCAGACTGTACAGCATATGCTTACGGAAATTTTCATAACGAATTTATCCGCAACCACATTACACTTATCGGATGCCCGAAACTTGATGAGGGTGATTATACAGAAAAACTAACCTCAATAATTACCAACAACAATATTAAGAGTGTAACTATTGTAAGAATGGAAGTTCCCTGTTGCGGAGGAATTGAAAATGCTGTAAAAAACGCACTTAAATCAAGCGGAAAATTTATCCCGTGGCAAGTTGTTACAATCTCTACGGACGGAAAAATTCTTGATTAAATTCAAACTATAAAATAAGGGCTCGGTATATCCGAGCCCTTGTAATTTCAATGTTTTATATTATTTAAAATATCTCTTCAAAAGTCCTTCAAGACCACGACCATGACGAGCCTCAACACCGGCATCGGATATAAAATAGCTTTCGCTCCAAAGCTTTTTCTCATAATTTTTCACTCCATTCACTTTCTTTGAATCCAACCAAAACAAAGTCTTTGCCAATCACAAGCGGGCGCTTTACAAGCATTCCGTCTGTTGCAAGGAGTTTTAACTGTTCTTCTTCGGACATGTTAGCAAGCTTGTCCTTAAGTTCCATTGACTTATACAAAAGCCCGGAAGTGTTAAAGAATTTCTTTAAAGGAAGTCCACTCAGCTTATGCCAAGTAGATAACTCCTCAAGGCTCGGATTATCTTCCTTTATATCACGAAATTCATATTCTATTTTGTTGTCATCAAGCCATTTCTTTGCCTTTTGACAAGTTGTACATTTTGGATAACAAATAAATTTAATCATAATAACAACCTTTTATATACTCGAATTTTTAAAACTTATACTAAAGTATAACCGTAATCTCTTACTACTTCATCTTGCATCCTGGTCATACGAATTAATATTGTACAAAAAGCTTATGGGGACTTGTATTTAATTCATCAGAACTTTTCCTTGAATAATGCAACTTGTATTCTCATTTATATAAATATCCTTGAATTCATTCGACTTATTATCAGGTTCAAGCCATTTTTCGATTTCATTTTCACGATAACGTTTGCACATGACATGTCCATCTACGACAAAAATACCAATATCACCATCTGATAAACTTTTTATGTTTTGTACAAATACCACGGAACCATCTTTTATGGTTGGCTCCATGCTTTTTCCGGAAATATTAACTGCAAAATCCGCACTATTATATGGACAATTAACACTGTCTTGAACATCAACTGGTCCTTCAGTGTAAAAACCATCACCAGCACAAGCTGAAAGTTCAAATAGGGGTATCCGTTTAATTAATTTATCAGTTATTTCTTCCAATTCATCAATATCTGGATCATTCAGTTCTTCTTGAATAGAAACAATCATTTCTTTCAACCAATTAAATATATACATTCCTTTTCTGAATGGATCGTTTACGATGATATTATTCAATTCAATATTGGCACTTTGATTTTTATAAACTCCATTATAAAAATCCAAAGACACAAATTTCAATTGCTGACCATCAATTTCGAAAAGTACAGTATTGTCTTCTTTAATTACATATTTATCATTTTCAAAATCAAAATTCAATTGTCTTTTCATAGCGTTTCCACCTCTTTTTGATTGTTTCTAGTCCACCATCTATATTTTGTGCAACGATATCTAAAACACTATATTGTTCATTACTATACTCAAGTGCACCAGACTGAACTTCTAATTTTCCGTTAACCTTAGATAAAAATACTAAATTATCCACATCAAGATTAACAATAAATTGCGGATTATGTGTTACCATAATAACCTGACGATTTTCTCCCATTGTTTTGAATCTTTCCAAAAGATATTCTCTTATTGCCTTTTGTGAAATGTTATCTTCTGGCTGATCTATAATATAGATTCCATCCCGTTGATTTTCATACGACAACAAATCAAAATATATTTTTGAATTAAATCCTGCTGACAGCTCTTCGTACTTATCCATTCCTTGATTAATTATAGAATTTTTAGGTTTTAAATCTTCATCAATTAATTCGTTTAGAGCATTGCGCAAGAACTGTAATACTTCTGTGCCGTCATATCTTACCAACATATCCTGAAGTTCTTCTTCTTTAATTTTTGCCCAATCTATAGTTTTCCCTGATTTTAACACCCTAGAGATAAGTGAAATAAGATAGTCGGTATTTATTTCATCGATATTTAATTTTGAAATAAACTCATATTCAAATACAGTATTACTGTTTACTCGAATATTTGTCTGAGGAACAAAAGGATAATATATATTTAAGTTACGACTCTTATTAATGATTTCTTTTATTTGATTTTTTAATTCCGCAGTATTTTCATTAAATTCTGATAACTTCTTTTGTGTATCACTTATACCGCGATTGTGACGAGCAGACACTTTTTTTATTACTGTTGATACGTTTTCCATACGGGCACTTTCTATTTCTATATCTCTAACCCTTGTATCGTATTTCTTTTTCATTGATACAAAAAAATCTAGTATTTTTTCAATATTAGTTTTATCATCTTCATCGATATTTTGTTCCGTTAATACGACTAGTTGAGTTATAACGTTATCAATACAAGAAGATATACCAGAAATAGTATCTATTTTCGGCTTTGCATATCCTATATTATTAACAAAAGTAATACTATCAGAATTTTCATCGGTTACCACAATATTAAATTTTGATAATTTTTTTAATTTGGCATCAATCTCAAATTTTTTTCGGAGGTATTCAATCATTTTTGAAATAGCATTATTCAAAATAGATTTATATAGTGAATTATCTACAGGTCTAGGAAAATATCCACCAAGAAAATCTGTAGCATTCAATTTGTTTTCGTCAAATTTTTGTCGTATTTCTCCTTGCATATCAAAATGAAATATATGGTCAGAGTTGACTTGTTGAACAATCTCCATATCCATATTTTTAAGATGTTTTTTATATCCGTTTTTTACAGTTTGGGAAAGAAGTTTGGGCGATTTTTCATATCCAGTTAAAGCGTGAAGTAACAAAGATTTCCCAATAGAATTTTCCCCTATAATTACATTGATTCCTTTGGACAATGGGATTTCTAAAAATTCCGACTCTTGTTTGATTTTGATTGAAGGTAACGTGTATTTGGTTGCGGTAAAAAAACTATTTACCGATTTTAAACGATTGTGATCCGTTATTGCCATAACCAGTCCTCTAAATGTAGGTAAACATTTAGCAAATGTATAAGGAAAATCATCGATTTTTTCTTTAGGTGTTTCAGCCGGATAAGCACTCCAATCATGACAATCAGTACCAGTTACAAATCTCACTTTGTCTTCTAATTGATTAGCCACTAAATAATTTTTATTAATAACTTCATGTCTCCTATTTTTGAATTCTAAAGCCTCAAAATAATCAGTATATATGAACTCTAAAAACTTAGTGTTTCCTAATGTATTGGCATCGTTTTTTCTCAGTTTTTCACTTGATAAGGTATTCTTTTGATGAGCAATCAATATAGTATTTATATCAATGGTTCTTAGCAATGACAAAAAAACTTCCTCTCGATATGCACCATTATAATTAGGAGGATTATCTGCAATTATTCTCTCTATACACTGAACTTTTTTATCATCCTCATCAGAGAATATTGCAACAATATGAATAGTACTTTCATCTCCATTGTTTTCAAAACAAACTGAAAATTCTATACCTGGCAAAACTTTTTGAATTGAATTTTCTTCATTTTCAGCCCGCTTCAACGCATTATACATAGAGTACGAAAATGTATCATGGTCAGTAATTGAGCAAATATTTACATTTTGCTCATTCAATTTTTCTATAAGAGTTGGTATATTCGCCAAAGTATTATTTTTCACTTTGTTTCCATCCTTCTTGGATGATTCCGATGAATGTATATGTAAATCTATTTTTAAGCCACATGTTGCAATTCTGTACATTTTTTCACATCCTTTAGTAGTATTCAGATGACTATAAAGTATTTTTGAATATTCTGAAGATTATCGATTTTCTCTGCAATCATACCAAAATATCTTCTTGAACTACAGACAAAGTCTTTATATTTCCTCAATCCCCAAGCTCTTCAAATACTTATACGTTCCGTCATAAAATTCTGGCAAGCGTGTGCTATCTTCCCAAAAGCCACTCAAAGTTTTATTGGAATTGCCTTTAGGAACACATATTACCATTCCCGACCTTGCGCGTGTGAGAAGTACACGGTATGCATTTAGCATATACTTGCGCAGTTCTTGTTTGCTTTCGCTTGTTGGTATTTGTTCGTTCCATTTTGTTGTTCCGTTAAACTTATAAAAATGCCATTCATTGTTGTCGAATCTCATGTCGGCATCCCAAAGCAAACAAGTGTAGTCAAGTTCCAAACCTTGAACTTGAATTTCAGTTGCGGCATCTTCAAGGTAATTTGATGACTTTGTATTTGCCTTATCATCCAAGAACCAATGCACAGCATTTTCATCACCCGAAGGCAGTACGTGTATTCCTAACGGTTTGAATCGTGCAGATTCTTTTGTTACAAGAACACCTGTACGTTCTGTCCCTCTTACCTTGTTATGTAACCATTGCTTCGACTTTTCCATATCCCTCGTTAATACAATGGGATATCTATCTTTGATTTCATTGTACAGCGCAGATGCTTTTTCGGGTTCAACTGCTAACAGAGCGTGAACAAAAGCAGAAAGCTTTTCCGCTCTAAAGGAACGGAGAGAAACGCCAAGATGCAATTTCTCGGAATATGTAACGTTTTTATTTTCCTCTAATAATTCATTTACTTTGCCTTCGGCATATTCGGGTTCTGTTAATTTCGGTGAAATATAAACTTTCCAATGTGGGAATTTATCATTCAGCGCATTAATCCATTCGGAAATACCTGCCTCACCATCGTGAATTTCTTGTCCTCCACCAACAAGACAAATAATTGTTGCCCAGTCTTCGCGTTGATCAAGAGACCAAATCAAGAAAGCAGATTCAGACATCGGGAAATTAGGAACTTTCAGTTTGTTGCCGTAGGTTCCGCCTCTTTTAAGGTAATCAGCAATTCTCTTATGAGTCCAAGCACGTTGTGCCTCGTCAAAAATTGCAACATGTTCGACTTCGCCATATCCTGCTTTCTCTTGTTCTACTGCTCTTGCAGGGTCTATCTCTAAAACTCCATTTTCAACAGGATTTTTTATTTTTGCAAGCATGTTATCACGATAGCGATGAATAATCTGTATGAACTTTCCAACTTCTCGTCGTGAATCAGAAAGGTTTTTTCTTTCACCACGATCCTTGCACTTTTTATAATTATCTTGCGCAAGCGCTTCGTTTAAGACAGCAACTAACGGACCATTCCCCGAAAGATAAACTGCACCCTCATCTTCTACTGGTTCATCATTACCTTGGTATGTTTGGCGAACAGCAACATCAAGACCTACAAGAGTTTTACCTGCGCCAGGAACACCTGTTACAAAGCAAATACTCTTTTCGCCGTTTGTCTTGCTTTTTTGTATTACATCAATAATATAGTTGATTGTGGCATCGGTAGAAACTTTATCAGCCTCGTGTCGTGTAATATTTTCTACTGAATGACTTTCGTAAAGGGTTTTAGCCGCCTCAATTATTGTTGGCGTAGGCGCATAGGGACTAATAATCCAGTTGCTATTTACAGGCGTTTCGCTTGGGAATTTTTCCAACACTTTTGATATTAAATCAAAAATCCCATTTTCGCCAGTAACTAATGGATTGACAACTCTGTCATCATAAACTGACATTTGAATAGTTGTTGACTGATTCGGAACTTTTGTAGCAACCAAAATAGGTACAATTACTTTATCTTGACTGAACTTGTGGAAATTTTTCAAATCAAGAGCATAGTCTAAAACTTGGTCGATGTCTCCTTCAAGAACTCTTGATTCGCCAACCTTAAACTCAATACAAAATACAATTCCACGATAAAGCAGAACTAAATCTATTCTTTTTCCCAAGCGAGGAATATCATACTCAAAAATAACTTGTCCGTTTGGATCATTCAGCTTTGATACTACATTGCGCATAATATCAATTTCTGATTTCCATGCTTCTCTTGTTGTGGTAAGTGCATCACCATGATAATTATCGCACAGTGTACCAAATATAGAATTTATATCTTTATATAAAAACAATGCAAAACTGCTATCGTACAAACAACGTGGATTAGGCATAATTTATCTCCAATCTATTTATTTCTCTTCAAAATCCATAATATCATCCGCTCTGCAATCAAGTGCTTTACATATCTTTCCGATTGTTTCTGTGGTGATGTTTTCATTATTACGGAGTTTGAGCATGGTATGGTTTGTAAGGTCTGCAGCTTGTTGCAGGTCTTTTTTCTTCATACCTTTATCAATCAAAATATGCCATAGCTTTGTATAAGTAACTGACATTTTGTTTTCATCCTTTCAAAGATAAAAATTGTTATACTCTCAGTATATCACAAATCCACGAAAAAGCAATGGAATTGTAGAAAAAACAACATTTTTATTGTTTATGCACATATAAAAAGTCCGATTTCCATCAAAGTGTCATGAACTGTTATGTGGACTATCTCGTCACGTTCGGTGCATAAGTCTTTTATGCCAAAATCTCACCCATTTTTCTATTCATCCACACCCCTTAAAGCCTTACGCAGCAAGGGTTTCGGGGATTATTGCGGCATCGCGATGCCGGTTGGTCAGAATTTCTTTTAAAATGCCACATAAAATGCCGGTTGATGCCACATTCATCGTCGCTTTTTCAGGGATGTTGAGATTACAATGAATAGTGCAATGCGGCATCGCAAAAATTTGTAAAAATAACACCAAAAACCCCTTGACAATAGGTATTACCTAATGTCAAGGGGTTTGAGAATTCGTTGTTATTTCAATTATTTGAAGTATCTCTTAAGAAGTCCTTCTAAACCTCTACCGTGGCGAGCTTCGTCGCGAGCCATTTCATGAACTGTGTCATGAATAGCATCTAGACCATTTTTCTTAGCACATGCAGCAAGGTCGAATTTACCCTGTGTTGCACCATATTCACAGTCTACTCTCCATGCAAGGTTATCTTTTGTTGTAGCCTTCATATTTGGTTCTAAATCTTCACCCAAAAGTTCTGCAAACTTTGCAGCGTGTTCTGCTTCTTCATAAGCAGCTTTTTCCCAGTAAAGACCTACTTCAGGATAACCTTCTCTGTGAGCAATACGAGCCATGCACAAATACATACCAACTTCTGCACATTCACCATTAAAGTTAGCCATCAACTGTTCAAAGATATATTTCTTGTCTTCTTCGCTTATATCAGGGTTATTTTTAACTGTTTTTGCATAAACACCATATTCGTGTTCTGCAGCCAAAGCCGCACCTTCTACCATTTCCTTGAACTTTTCAGCAGGTACCTTACAAACCGGGCACTTTTCAGGTGCTGAATCTCCTTCATGAACATAACCGCAAACTGAACATACAAATTTTTTCATATTTATTTCCTCCATATATTTATATTTATTTTAATAATAGTAATTATTACTAATTTAATTATAACATAATTATTTGATTTGTCAAGCTTTTTTTCTTACATTTTTCACAGGTTCCGTAAAAAACAAGTGAATGTGTTTTTACATCAGCTTTTGTGAGTTCTTCAACCTTTGACTCAAGTGTATCATTTACCGGCATATCTACATCACTTACTCCGCCGCACCCAATACAAGCAAAGTGATAATGGTTATTTACATTTCCGTCAAAACGGTCGCTGTCAGCATTTGTTGAAATTTTTACCACATCACCCATACTTTCTAATAAGGCAAGATTTCTATACACAGTGCCAAGACTGATTTTAGGATATTTTGCTTTCAAATCAACATACAACTGTTCTGCTGTAGGATGATCATATCTTCCTCGAAGATTTTCAATTATAGCCTCTCTTTGTCGACTGTACTTTATGTTTCTTTCCATTAAATCACTTCCTTTCAAATCGATAATGATTATCGTTATTTATATTATAACAGCTAAATTGTAAAAAATCAATAGTTTTTTTAAATTATTAAATATTCATTCCATAATCTATGACGTGTCTTACAACGGAACCGGTTCCAATACTATTGATATGCTTCATGGTTTATCTTTCTCTCCTTTATCCTACCTGTCTTTGTAACACCTACCTTTATAAAAAGTCAATTTCAATTTATTGACTATTGTCTTTTTTATTGTAAAATGAATACGATAACTAACTTGAATGTTAATTTATTATGGGTATATATTGTACAAATTTTGGCAATGACCTAAAAGAGGATGCAGATGTTTGCTTATCTTGCAGTCGATTAAATAATAACAATACAAATAATAATGAGGGAAAGGAATTGGCTGCCATTTCAGTGGTTTTTGGATCATTGATTTGTATTTTACCCTTTTTTATTGGTAAACCTTATAAAAGTCTAATCGGTATGATTAATCCTAAAAGTCAATATAAAAGTCGTTCCAAAATTGGGTTAGGCTTATCGATAGGGTCATTAATTTTTTTTAATTAAATTAAGTCTATAAAATAATGATAATTATAAAATGGTTGAGTAACTGTTCAACCATTTCTCTTAACCGAAATATATTTTTAATAGTTTTTAAAATATCCCATCACAACTGCTTAAACATTGGGCATTTCATGAACGATGTTATGAATTAAAATATTAAAAAAGAAGCTCATCTTTATTAAGACGAGCTTCTATAAAATTTAGAATGATTGTTTTTTGTATTAGCCCTTAACTGAACCGATCATAACACCTTTAACAAAGTGCTTTTGAACGAAAGGATAAATGATAAGTACCGGAACAACTGATACAACGATTGTTGAATATTTAAGCAACTGCTTAACACGTTCTGCCTTATCAGAGAATTCATCAGCAGCCTGAGTAGCAGCTTCGTTATTAATAATAATAGCACGAAGAACAATCTGCAACGGCTGTAGGGCATCTTTCTGAATGTAAAGCAAAGCATTCATAAAGTTATTCCAATGTGCGATAGCATAGTACAACGCCAAAACGGCAATACTTGCTTTTGACAACGGCATAACAATTTTAACAAAGAAACCAAAGTCATCACAACCGTCAATCTGTGAAGCTTCAAGCAATTCACCCGGAATACTGTTACTCATAAATGTTCTTGCAATAATCATATTCTGTACGTTGATAGCACCGCAAATAATCAATGGCCATACAGTATTACCTATATTAAGTGTATCTGTAATAAGCATATATCCCGGAATCATACCACCGCTGATAAACATTGTGATTGTATAAAGCATCATAACTTTTGAACCACCTGGTAGATTCTTTCTTGCAAGCGGATATGCAGCCAAATATGTAAGGAACAACGCCAAAATTGTACCGACTGCAGTATAGAAAATAGAGTTTCTAAAAGCTGTCATAACATTATAAGTACCATTATTGAAAATAGCTTCATAACCTTCCATTGTAAAACTAACCGGCCAAGCTACAACATTACCTGCAATAACCTTATCTGCATCAGAGAAAGAGCAAGCAAGAATGTACAAAACAGGAACTGCAATAACCAACAGTAAAAGTGTTAGAATTACATTGATTACAATGTAGAATACTTTATCTTCAAAAGTATCATTAATTTTACGGGAAGCTTTCATCTTTTGTTTAATAAGACGTTCTTCCTCTCTGCGTTTAGCACGCAATTCCTTTATATCTGCATCTGATTTTGAAATTGATTTTACCATAAGCTACTTTCACCAACTTTCTTTGAGAACTGATTTACGCTCCAAATACAAATGAAGTTAATAATAGAGTTAAACAAGTTGATTGCCGTAGCACTTGAATACTGTTTGAAACCTTTCATCAAACCTTCATTATATACGTATGTAGAAATCAACTGACTGTATTTGATGTTAGCGTCATTCTGCATAAGCAATGCCTTTTCGTAACCAAGACTCAAGATGTGACCTGAACGTAAGATAAGCATAATTACGATTGTAGGCAAAATTGTTGGAATATCGATGTGCAACATAATTTTGAAACGTGATGCACCGTCAATCTGTGCTGATTCGTAAAGTTCAGTATCAACTGAAGACAAAGCAGCAATGTAGATGATTGAGTTAAAACCAAGATTCTGCCAGATTGCTGACCATACATATGTGTGATAGAATGCCTCGCCATTACCCATAAGGTCAGGAACCGCAGCACCTTCACCTGCAAACAATTCCACAATGTGCTTGAATATACCCATATGTGGATTGAATATCTGGAACATCATACCTACTATAATAACAACTGAGAAAAAGTGAGGTATGTATGTAACTGTTTGAACTACCTTTTTGAACTTTTCCACACGAACAACGTTCAGGCAAAGAGCAAGAACAACTGAAAGCGGGAAGCTGCAGATCAATGAGTAAAGTGAGATTGTTAATGTATTCTTAAACAAATCCCAGAAAATCTGGCTGTTTATAAAGTTTACAAAATGCTGAATACCAACCCATTCACTGCCTACCATACCCAAATTTGGTGTATAATCTTTAAATGCAATCTGCAGACCATACATTGGGTAATATGAGAACAATAGCAAATAGCCAACAGGCAAGATTAACATAAGATAAAGCTGCCATGATTTGAAGATTTGCTTTCTCAAGCTTGTGCGTCTTTTAGCACGCATTTCCTTAGTTTCTACGAACGTATTTGCCGTAGTAACTGAATTATTTACCATACTGTTCACCAACCATATCGGATTTTCTTAATTACCGATTTTAGCCTTTCCATGAGATATAAACTTTAAAAACTGTCAGCAACGATTTATTCCCACATAAGTGGGAATAATTCGTCCTGACTAATATTAACTCGATTATTTCATTCTATCGTAAGCAGTGTTGTATATTTCAACAAGTCTGTCAACGTTCATACCCTTAAGTTCCTTAATGTATGCATTCCAACCACCGTCAATACTTGTTTTTCCTGAAACGAATTCATAACGCATTTGTTTTACATATGGATCGATAGCGTTTATGATGTCTGATCTTTCAGAAAGTTCATCTGCTGTGAAGATGAGTCTGTATACACGATCATTTGTAACCTTTTCAAAGAACAGTTTTGTATTAGGATCATCCTTTGACCAATTAGGATCACTGTATCTTTCATGAAGCTCTTTTATAGCAAAAGCTTTTGATTCTTGTGATTTGTCGTTAGATGCCATACCCAAAGAAATGTTTGTTCTTCTGAAGCCCGGTGTAGCATTCTGCCAGTGTGAATTCTGTTTTGAACCCCACTGTAGTACCGGTTCAAGATATGCAGGATAATCAATGAAGTCATACATACCAACTGTTGATTCTGAAGGAGCCAACCAGTCTGAACCTTCTTCACCCCAACGTGACCATACAGTCATCTTTTCAGAACACATATAGTCAGCAACACGGAATGCTGTTTCAGGATACTGACATTCTTTTGTAATGAACATACCCTGGTCAGGCATTGTCTTCATGTATCTAAATGTTGAGTAACCCGGTTTTGCAGGGTTATCAAGGAACATTGGTGCGTAGTGATGTTCTTCACGTCTTGCAGAACCAGCTGTCAAAACAGAAGTGGATGTACCTGAGAATACACCAACGATTGTTGTTTCACCGTTAAGAAGAGTCTTACGTGTATCATTATCCTGCGAGAATGTTACCGGATCGATAAGTCCCTTATTGTAAAGAGTGTTAGCATACTTAAGGAATTCCTTGTAACCTTCTGTAGCATATGACATTTCAAGTGAACCGTCTGCGGCAATTGTGATGTTGTCTACACCGGTTTTAACAAATGCATTTTCAATAAGTCCAAGCATAGCACCTGCTGCATAGTCAACTGCAGGAATTTCGTCTGCCTTACCATTACCATTCATATCATGAGTTTTAAAATATGAAAGAGCAGCTGTAAATTCATCTAATGTTGTAGGAACTTCCATACCAGCCTGTGCAAGCCAAGCTTTGTTAATCCAAAGCACATCCGGAATTTCATTCTGCAATGATTCATTGTACTTAATTACACCATAAATGTTACCATCAGACATTGTGATGTATTTAAGAAGATCAATACCTGTGTCAGCTTCGTATGCTTCAAGCTGTGGTTTCAAGTAGTAGCTTGAATTTTCATAATAGTCATTCAAAGGAATGATAACGCCTGCTTCACCGTATGTAGAAACTACATCTGCAGCAAGGTTTCCGTTAACAACGTCCGGAAGATCCTTGCCGGAGCTTAGTGTAAGATTAATAACTGTACCGGAGTCTGCAGGTGAGAGCAAATTGAATTTGATATCAATGTTACCCATTCTTTCAATTTCCTGTGTGTACTTGTTTGTTTCATAATCTTCAACCTGGCCGGAGTTTGACATCATAAACTCAAGCGTAACCTTTTCTTTAGAAATAGGATCTGAGCCAAGTGGGTTTAAAACGTCACCGCCGGCAGTTCCCGTCTTCTGTCCGCAACCTGTAAGTGATGCTGTGATAAGCAACATACAAACAAGAATTAGGGAAACTACTCTGAATTTTTTGTTGGTCATAAACAACCATCCTTTCTAAATTTGTATATTATTCCAAAACTTTTCAGTTTTCGTCATAGTCCAATTATAACAAACTATTAACGAATTGTAAAGTGAAAATTACGAATTCGCAGTGAATTTTTGTATTTTTCACTAAATAGTCGAATTATGTCTACATGTAATATTTTGCTTTGAAGTGAAAAATCCGAATACTTGTTTTTTAATCTTTATTCTGTTCGTCTTTTCTGTTACCTCTGTAAAGTGAAGGAGATACGCCGTAAACTTTTTTAAACGCCTTGTACAATGAATTTGACGAATCAAATCCTGAAGCAGAGGCAACCGATGAAACAGGCATATCTGTTGTTTCCAAAATCTCTTTTGCTTTAGCTATTCGTAATTTTCCGAGATAATTGGAAAAATTGTCTCCCGTTGCCTTTTTGAGCATTTGCACTATTGCACGGTCGGAAAGTTCAAACTTCCCTACCAGCTCCGGCATATAGAATGATGAATCACAATATCTTTGATTAATATATTCAATTATATTGGTAATTCGGTCGTCATTCTTCTTTTCGGAATTTTTCATCATATTACATATCTGTTCGATACATTCCGTGATTTCGAAGGCTATTGAAACAACATCTACATCGGATTTGAATTTCGGTTCAGATATTTTGAGATTGTTTTCTGTAATAATACGTAACAAAACAGAAGTCTGAGAGAAAAACAGCGAGCCTATATTTTCTGTATCAATATCGTTTTGGGTGATTTTATACCACTGTTCATATACTATACGTTTGGCTTCAAATTCATTTCCGCTTTTAATGATTTCATAAAGCTGTCTGCTTTTTGAAATTATGTTTTTGTATTCCTCCGAATTTCCGCTATCTTCAAAGCTTTTTATAAACTTAAGAGTTCCGAATTCAAGAAATTTAATATCCCTTCTTATTTTTTCATATATTGCAGGAATATCGTTTGCACTGTCACACACTGCACATATTCCACGTATATTTGCTTTGTGTTTTCTATTTATAAACACAATCATATCTTCAAGTGTTTCTTTTAAAACTGCAGACATTTTTACGAAACATACGCTTTCAAACTGATTTATATCAATAGTTTGAATGGGCTCGGAATTGTTGTCTTTCAAAAATGAAATTACGTCGTCATCCATACTTTTGTATTTTTCATCTGCATTTTTCAGTATGACAATACATATCATAGATGAAAAATATTTCTGCACAAGTTCAAGCTCGTCCTCTGAAAGTTTAAATCCCAGCATTTTAGTAAAAATCAAATCTTTTTGCATATTCTGAGTCATTGTGTTTCTTTTACCGATGTTCAGAATCATATTTTCCAGATATTTGCTGTAATCATCAGTTTCGGGAAATTCAACATCTGTCAGTATGCCGACAGACTTAACCAGCTTGCTGATATTCTTTTTTTCCACAAAAGATACGCCCAAAGTAATTACTATGCCAAATATCACAAAAAGTATCAACGATATTATAATAAATGCGTTTATGGGCTCTAATTGCTTGTTCATATATGAATCGGATACAATAAAATATACTTTTATGCCCAGATTTTTACTTTCGTAACACAAATCGTATTTGGAAGCATCATAATCTCTGCCCCGGGAATATAATTTTTTACCGTTGGCATCCACAATGAGCAACGAAGATATTTCATCTTCCATTTCCAGTCTTTCTATAAGCTTTTCGGCATCATAACAAGCAATGAAGATGCTGTCATTTCCCATTTCTTCATTCAAGGCTGTAAGGGTAAGAAGATATACAAGTTCGTACTTTTTGCCGTTTGTCACATCATTGTAAGCTATATTGCTTGCAAAACGACCGTTGTGTTTTTTAAAAAACAACTGTAAAATTGCCGCATCGATAGAGCATTCTGACTCCTCCACCGATAATCTCCACAAAGTATCATAACCTGCATAAAAATCATCTACAGAGCCGCTTGCATCAATTTGTGTGTCGCTATTTCTGAACAGTAAAAAAGCTTTATCCTGCAAAGACACAATTGATTTTAAGGCTGAATATGCCTTGCGCACACTTTCCCTGCTTTCAAACCACTCCATGTCAGAGGTATTGTACCCATATGCAGGTGGATTTGAAAGGATTTTGAAATCCTTACCGGACGTAATATTTTTCACTACATTAATTTGCAGATTTATTTCGTTTTCCATTATATTTATTTCTTCTCGTATTTTGTTATAATTACTTTCCGCCGCCTTCTGACGCAATGCTCCGTAAAATGACGAATATATCGGCATAAGTAAAATACAAATTATCGCCAGAATAATCATAAAGATAACAAAATTATGAAAGGCTTTCTTATAATAACTGATTTTTTTCAAGCAAAACTCCCTTTCAGCATTATTCTATAGTGTAATCCTTACCAATGTATAAATCCTCTGCCTTTAAAGTTCCGTCAGTCTGAATGGAAAGCTTGTAGCCACCAACTTTGTCACCGGGCTCCATATAATATGTATTTGTGCCAACGTCAGGTGTATGCCAATGACCTATATGATTTGCAGAGTCAAACACAATTGCATAAACTGCAACATACTCCGTTACAAATTCTGTTGGTTTATAGTTATAAATCAAAGCACTGCCTTCCTTACCCTGACCAAGTCTGTTTGGTTCCGGATGATAGCAATCGTGCATAAATCCCCAATGCATTTTCATTTCATTTTCATAGCCTTCAACATCCATAGGAAGGAATTTTACGCCTACGCCGTTTCTTCTGAACACAACACGTTTACCGTAAAAAACTCTGTCATCTGTAATGTCCTTTTCACCTCTGTTATTAAACACAAAGTGAGTAATAGGCTTAACAGGAACCTTAGACTTAATTCTATCCACAATAAACACAGCATTGTCACCAAATGCAAGCCATGTTCTCTGTGCCTTTTCAATGTCATCACCGTAAGCTTTTGCACAGTCGCTCTGACAAATGAAAAGATTATCAATAACTTCACATCTTTCAAGCTTGTTCATTGACGGCTTAGGCCCTTCTTCTGTTACAAAGCTTCCTGTTACAGGTGTCTGATGCAAAATATCTCCATTTTCCTTTTCAAATGTCCAGGTGTTATGGGAATCATCAGTCTTTGAGAATTTCCAGCTGTAAAGTCTGTAACAGCAATGACCGGGGTCTGCAAGAATTCTTTCATTATTATATGCAAGAATAAAGCTGTTCTGATCCTGATGTCTGTGACCTGTTGCCTGATTGGGCACATAGCCGCCCTGAATACCCAAAATAAGCTTTGGATTATCCCAGCTGTTGCGATAGGCAATTGTACCTGTTTCAAATGTATTTACCAAAGGCATTCCAGCTTCTTTCGGTGAAAGAGGATTAACCTCATCTGTTGAAACATAGTTAATGAATGTATGATAATGATACTGATTGAAAAATCCGAATGTTGATGAGTCGTAAGGCGTTAAATCTTCCTTATATGTAGTTTCAAAAAGCCACATAGCAAGTCCTGCCTCAACCTTGCGTGTGTCCGCAAATCTCTTTGCAACATGCATAAGCACATCGCCGCTTGGACGGAATATAGCTGCACTGTCGCCGAAGTTCATTGTTCTGGGATATGCCTTGTCACCCCAGTCAGGGTCGTTCATAGGCTTCATATACATAAAGCTTGCGGCATACCACTTAATAAGATTTGGCTCAAAAGACGAATCAAGCTCACTTGCAAGCTCAGGATTGTATGCAACCAGCATTTCATAGGAATGTACAAGGTTCAGGCTGGCATAGTTTGAATATTGAACGGATTCACCATATGAATCTTTATTATAAGCTTTAATCGCAAGCTTAAAGTAATCAACAGCATATTTAACGGCTTCTTCATCCCCAAGAATACAAGCGGCAGTTGTGTAACCGTTGTGAAGTACCATCTTCCAGTTTGCAAAGCTTGTTAAATTATCAGTAAAGCGTTTGCACCAAGGTAAAATTCTTTCTTTAAGTGAACTTACAATCTTTTCTTTTTCGTCATCGCTGAATAAATCCGGACACATATCATATGCGGCACATATTGCACAGGAAATATGTGCAGTTTCAAGCATACCAACAGGCGGGTCCTGAACTTTTCTGAACCATGGGCCTATCCATTCTGCAAATTTTTTCGGAGAATACATTTCCATAGTTACGTCGTGAACGTATGCGCCTACTTTTTCATCACCTGTTACCGCATAAACAAGAGCCGCATCTCCAACACGTTCCCAGATATAATGCCACCACTTTGTGCGGTCATACATTGGTGCAATTTCATTTTTTTCATTGCTTGTGTAAGATTTTACTCTTACAATGTAGTCATTCCAAAGTTGTGCAAATCTCTTATCGGTTTTGATTTGCTCTTTAATTTCCGCCTTACGTTTGTTAGTTAAAATAATACTCATTTTAAACACCTCTACATTGAAATTTCGGAAAATTCATTATTTGTGTTAATTATAGCACAGTAAAAATCAAAATGCAATACAAAAAAGCCTGTAAAATCCACTGATTTTACAGGCTGAATATTATAACCAATATTCTTTTTTTGTTCTCCAGGAACAATGCTTGCAGGTAGGATTGTTCATTACCTCTTTGCGATAAGCTTCGGAAATTTCATTATTGAATATTTCATCAATATGATTTTCCTTTACATTTCCTGCACTGAAATCGTAAAAATCCGTACAGTATAAAACATTGCCGTTCCAGGAAATATGTATATGCTTGTTTGCCGACACACATACACATTCATCTGCAATATGCGGAAGATATTTAACAAGAATTTTATTTTCTCTGTTTTTTATTCTTTCAATTGCCTGTTCCTTTTTCACTTCATAATCCTTGGGTAATTCTGTTATCCACGAATCTATTTCTGTAGCTTTTATGTTAAAGCTGTCCATCATCCACTTTTTATATTCATCCGCTTCAGCATTTGAAACACGGATGTAATTTTGAAGCAGAAGCTCGTCTGCCCCGCTGTTTTCTATTATTTCGATAAACTCGTCCAGCCTATCCGGCAGTGTCGGCGACAAAACGCTTGAAACCGTAACGTATACATCAGAGTTTGAAAGTTCATTCAAATTGGCAATTACTTTTTTGTATACGCCCTTTCCACGTATTTGGTCATGAACATCCTCCGGCCCGTCAACGGAAACATAAATCTTTTTAAAGGAAGATTTACATATTTCCATATGCGTATCCAAAAGCACACCGTTTGTTATCATACCTAAAGTAAAGCCCTGTTCCTTCAAAAACTGTACAAGTTCATCAAAATACGGGCACACCAAAGGCTCCCCACCCCACAAAATTATATGAGGCAGAGGAGTGTATGTTTCTTTTATATCAATGGCAAGCTTTTTCCAGTCGTCAAGGGACATTGCATTTCCATCGGCACCGGAAAAGAATCCCTTTTTTCCCCATTGACCACAGAAATAACATCTTAAATTACAGTTTCTTGTTAATTGAAAATGGATAAGTTCAGGTTTATTCACCAAAATAAGTCAACTCCATTAGTTTGTCGTCAATAGCTTTAATCTGTGTTTTCATAAGGTTTGGAGAGTACAAACCGCGTTTTTCAGCAATACCGCCTTTTTCCATAGCAGCCTCAATGCAATCGTTAACCTTATACATATCATCAAGACTTTCACGTACATTAAATCTGCCCGGTGATGTAGGTGCAGGTGGCCATCTGGAGTCTGAAACCCATGCACTTGCCAACGCTTTCATAGCATTATCAAGTTCGTCACATTCTCCGATTTTTTCCTTTACTGCATTGATACCAACAAGCATGGACATACAAACAGGGTCCATAATTCTTGAATATTCTGTGTTTGCCCAAGCCTTAGCTGTACCGCCGTGCCAAGCAACACCGTTTTCAATATTATCAACATAGCCGTTTTCGATTACATTACCATTTGCCAAAACTTCTGAAGGAGTAGCCATTTCATAACCTGCTTCAATTGCAGCATCCATGATTTCTTTGAAACGAACTACGCTGTCAGGTTCTTCTTCAAAGAATCTTGCCTGATTGAACTGCTTAACATAGAAATATGCACTACTGCCAATGTATTCAGCATCTTCAGCATAAGGCATAATGAAAGAGCCTGTCTGTGCAATTCTTTCCTTCCAGTTTGCAAGCATATTTTTAATTTCACCCATATTGATAGGTTCTTCACGCATACCTTCTGTTGCACCCATTAGGTACCAAAGAAGAAGGTTAGCCATACAGTCACTACGGAAAATCATTTTTAAACCGTTAGGTGCAACTGATGGGTTTGTGATGAATTTCAAGAAATCAGGCTTATCCTTTATGTATTCCTCAATTTTGAACAGGTGGTTTTTGTTTGAATGGCCCTGTACGTCAAATTCAAGACCTGTTGCCTTTCTGATTTCATCGAATGAAAGCATCAATGAATCTGCATCCATAACCAATGCTTCAAGCCCACATTCCTTATAAACATCAGGAATATAGCTTGCCCAACCGCATTCGGGATTCCAACCGATTTTCGGACGTTTGCCAACGTGCTGTTCCCAAACATCAAGAGAATGCTTCAGGGAATGAACGCAAACTTCTTTTGGAATATTGCTTAGCATAAAGTGAATGTACGGTGATGATACAGGTTCAACCTTACCTTCCTGTACAAGCTTTTTAAGTTTAGCCAATACTTCGGGAGCTTGTTTTGCCATTTCGTCAATTGTGATACCGCTTGCTTCGAAAGCTATTTTATAATCCCCACCGTCAATTAAGTCGAATAGCTTTTCGTAACAGTTTTTCATAACCCACAATCTTTTTTCAGGTGCCAGCTGTGAATACTGAATATTCGCATGCGGCATAAATATTACCTTTGGTTTCATTTTAAATCTCCTTTATTTTAAATTTTTAATATAATTATAGCATCTGTTTAAACCGTCTTCCAAATCATCGGGAATTTCATATTCAAAAACCGCAATCATATCACGGTCACCGATGCCGTCCAGAATTGCATTCCAGTCCATATCACTTTCACCGCAAGCTGCAGGAAGTAAATGTCCCGAGGGAAGTGTTGCAAAGTCCTTAAAGTGAGCATATGCCACTCTGTCTTTTATCATCTGATATATTTCATCAGGATTTTTAATGCCTACTGCATAAATATTTGCAGGGTCATAATTGAAATACACGTTTTTTGGAATTTGTTCCATAATCTTTTTCAGGGTTTCGGGCTTTGTAGAAGTTGAATAAAAATGCTCAACACCGTCGTCAAAGCCGTTTACACCGCCGTGTGTTTCAACAGCAAGTGTAACGCCTGTGTCCTTTGAATAGTTACCAATTTCCGTAAGGGCTTCAATCATAACGTCCCAACGCTCACCAACGACATCTTCAACAGGAGAAAAGCCTGCAAATATACGAAGGTATTTAACCCCAAGTTTTGAACACATATCGATTACTTTTTTAAGCTTTTCTATGTCATCCTTGTTACCATTTGTAAAATCATTACCTGTTGCGGCACAAACAAGTTCGATACCGTATTTTGCATACAAAGCTTTTATTTCATCAACACTGTCGCCTAATTTTACATCGGTATCGGCATTTTCAATTCCCATTTCGTGAATGGTAAGACCGCAATTTTTTGTTATTTCCAATCTTTTTTCAAGGGGTAATTCCCGAAATCCCCAAGCTGCACTACCGTATTTCATAATATATCATCCTTAATCATCAATTTCTCTTATACATTTTGCAACTGCCTTACCGCAAAGCTCTTTACCTTTTTCGGAAAGATGAATCTTGTCCTCGCAGATGTATTCGTCAATATTTTCGGACACTAAAGCACCCAAGTCATTTATTACAACATTTTCACTCTTCATAAATTCAATTATTCGCCTGTTATACTCCTGAATAACATCATTATCCTGATGTGTTCCGGGTTTTACGGGAGTTATTGTAGCAAAAATGACTTTATCTGTCATTTTACGAAGCTCACGAAGAATTATTGACATATCTCTTATATATTCATCTATTGGTGTAAGTGGGCCATCTTCTTCAAATGTAATTCCTGTATCCCAAAGACCGTTGTTCCAATGTATAATATCCGGTTTGATTAAATTATCTTTTACATCTATAGTAGGAGTAAGCTTTGCCTGATCTGTATTTTCAGTTTCTTCCTTTGAAAAGGCAGCAATATATCTTTTCAATTCAACTAATGTGTATTTAGCAAATCTGCAATTTTCTTTCGGTGCCCAGACAGAATATTCTCCCCGTAGCTCATCTTCAACCACAGATTGATAATTTAATCTGATTGAATCGCCTATAAGCATTACTTTTTTCATTTTTATTTACTCCAATCAAATACAATTTTAAATACGTCTGCACCCTTTTCATTAAGGTATTCAAAAGCTTCCTTACACTTTGTTACAGGCCATATTTCAATTGGCAATTTGCTTGTGTCAAACTTACCTTCTGAAATCCACTGCAAAACCTGCTCCTTGCAACCTGCACGAAGTGCGCAAGTCATAGTAATTGTAGCGTTCTTTACAAACCATCTGTGATAGTGGTCGAAAATAATCTTGTCAGGATAATCACCCTGCAAATGAATGTGTGCAGGACGGTCGTCATCTTCCCATCCTCCATCTTTAATATATTTATGTAGAGTTCCTACAACTTCAGGATTACCCGAGCATTCCATAAGCTGGTCTGCCATTTTGCCATTTGTAAATTCGCTTATTTTATCAACAGCTTCTTCAGGAGAAACAACCAAATCAGCGTAATTTTCAGCAATACTTCTGCGGAAAGCATTGCATTCAATGCAGATAACTTTCAAAGTAGGCTCCAAAATCTTAAGCTCCTGAATTGCAGAAATACCAACCATACCTGCGCCTACAACAACGATTGTTTCGTTAGGACGAAGAGTCATTCTCTTAATACCCTTTAGAGGTACACAAGCAAGATAAGCCAAAACCGCCTGAACATCTGTTACATTGTCGGGAACTTTAACCATATAGTCAAATTGGTCATTTGTTGTAAAGCTATCCTTTACGGTATATTCACTGCCGCCACCCCATGCTGCACAAACATCACCGTACTTTCTGCATTCGTTAATCATAACTCTGTCGCCTACTTTAAGCTGACGTGCACTTTCAGGAATTCTGCTAAGGTCTGCGCCTTCCTTTGGAACTTCCACAACTACACCCATTGTTTCATAACCCGGTACAAGTGGATAATAGCACTGTTCAGGATGCTGCATACCCTTATAAGTTTTCATATCTGTACCTGTAGAAATTGAACTGTAAAGAGTCTTTGCTATAAAAGCATCGTCTTTAGGCTCTGTAAGCTGAATTTCACGTAAATTTGCGTAGTAAGGTCTTTCAATAACTACTGCTCTGGTCTTTTTGTAATCCATATGTATCCCTCTTTCTTTTATTATGTTTTGCAAAACCCGTTTTGCATATAAAATATATCAGCAATACAGTGTATTGCTGTAATATTAAATTATATATCGATTTCGCAGGATTCCCTTGCGATAATCTTACTTGCTATAACCGTGTTGGAATGCTTTTCGCCTTTTATAAGCTTCAACAGCTCATCAAAAGCACACACACCCAAAACGGCATTCATATTGTCGATTGTAGTAATAGACGGTGAAATATATTCACACACGCGTATGTTGTCCGCACCTGTTACACTTATCTGACCCGGAACATCAATTCCTCTTTCCTTTAAGGCGCGAATTACACCAATAGCCATGTCGTCATTAGCACACACGATTACATCTCCATCAACATCCATAGTCAATGCCTTTTTATAAGCATCATCCTCGGAATAGTTTGCGTAAACTATATTATATAAGGAAAGATTATTTTCTGCCAGAGCCTCTTTAAGTCCCGCAAGACGCTGTACAGAAACATAACTGTCTTCATAACCTGCAAAATAGGCAAACTTTTTTTTACCGGTTGCAATAATGGCATTGCACATCTGCTTCATTATTCCTACATTATCTATATTGACTGTAGATATTCCATCGGTAGGTTCAATGCCGATACCCACAACGTGCCTGTTTTCATCCACAAATTTCTGATGCCAGCTTTCGTCAAAAGAATAGGCATAGTATATAAGACCGTCAATTTCACGATTTCGGAGCCATTCTAAAATTTCAGATTCTTTAGTATCTTCATTACAGAACTGAATTGTAACACGAAACCCCTCATTAGTAGCCGCTGAAACAATACCGCCTGTAATTTCGCTTGTATTCTGATCCGAAAAAGGATTATGCCCTGAGCTTAGTAAATTCTGATTAATTAAAAAACCTACGTTTTTAACATACTTACTGCTTGCACGTTTTGCATTAATGTTAGGAACATAGCCCACCTTGTCGCAAAAGTCCCTTACCTTCTTTTCAAGTTCGGCACTGATGCGTCTTTCCGAAGCATGACCGTTTAAAATTAAGGATACTGTAGATTTACTTATTCCAAGCTCTTTTGCAATTTTATCAAGTGAGTATTTCATAATAAACGCTCCTTACTCAACTAGTTTAGCATAAGGCATTAACTTTGTCAATATAAAATTAATTGATAGTTGATAACGTATGTGTTCCTTTTTAAAAAGATAAACGCAATTTATCTACCATAATGAATAATTAACCATTATTAATTATTCATAAAAATCCCAATGCCATATGAAGTGTACTGTTAAGGATAGTAATTACATTGCTATCCTTTTTATAATGTCTCCGACGGGGTACTTTTTTTGGAAAAAGTACCCAAAAAACTTCAAGTCGGCTCTGTCGGTAAGAAAAAGTAATAGCTTAGTTTGTAATTGAGCCGTCGGGAATATTCGCGACTTTTCGCTCAGAGTCCCTAAAACCGCACGCCTGCAGAGGGAAATGATGCGTGCGGTTTTACGGCACAATTACTGCACTTTCGCATACATTTTCTAAACCTCCGCCACAGACTTGTTTTTTCGTGGGAAAGTATGTGCCACAGATGAGCACAAAGTTTCCCATAAGTCAATACGCCGTATAGTGAGGGATTGCAAATCGTTTCGAGGTTTTTGGTAGGGTATGGCGCTTGCGACATACCGCTAATATACAAAATGGTTCGTCGAAAATCGCCGAACCCTACCA
>JAZQIO010000059.1:0-10929 GCA_045541135.1 Clostridia bacterium | reverse complement strand
ATATTAGAAGTTTCCATTTTTCTCTTCTTCCTCTCCAAAAAACATATATAAATAAGTATATCACAGCAACCGAAAAAAATCCATATTTTTTTATTGCAATTTACAAAGTTTCATATTATAATTAAAACGAAAGGCAGGTGGGAAAATGAGATCGGCGTTAAAGAAAAACAGAACCTCGTTTTACAGAAGATTAAAAGGCATGACACAGGCAGAAGCAGCCGAAATTTTAAACACCTGCAAAAGCAACATTGCAAACATGGAATCTGAAAATCATTTTCCTTCGGAGGCATACAGAAAGCTTTTAAACATTGCTCCCCGCGAGCTTACTGCACCTCTTATGCCTACCGAAAAATATTTGCGTGCAAGAAATCTTTATCATCTCTTTGTTGGCGGTAGCGAAGAAGAGCTTTCTTATGAAAATCCAAGCTGCGAAGATATTTTAAAAGCCTTTCCTGATTTTTCAGTATTTAAGGTTAAAAACAGCAAATTTCATCTTGAGATTAAAGGAGAATACAACGAAACTGCTGTTTACGCATGGAAATCGGATTTTGATTTTCCTGCAATATCCGTTAAAAAAGGTGATGTTCTTCCCGTAATTCCAAGATTGGCTTATAAAGACGGAGCAATCATTCTTCACCGCCCGACAAACAACAAGCTTAATGTGGCAATTCTTTCCGAAAACGGAACCTGCCTTTTGGCAGCTTCTGAAAACGAAGAAAATCCCGACATCTGTCTTGTTGAAATAATAGGAGAAATCATAACAAAATAAAAAAACGCCTAACGGCGCCCTCACATAGGGATAAATCGGGTTTGGATTGGTATTTTCCGATTATAGTGCACAAAAAAATGCAGTATGCGTCAGCATAACTGCATTTTTTATGTTTTCTCTTAGTCGCAAAATCTCTAACCCAAAACTGCTTCGCACCTGAAAAACTTACTTTTTGTGTGCAGAACAAGGCAAAAATTTGAGTAATCCTTGACGGATTGCGAGAATTTTTAACATAGTTATGTGCCAAAAATATGTTTTTCAGGCGTTTTATCTCTATCTGAGGACGTCGAATTACAGCTCCTTTATTATTGACACAACTTATATTGTATGATAAAATTAAATGAATATATATACATAAAAGTAGGGGTAAATATGATTAAAAAAATATTATTTTTAACCTTGATTATAATCACAGCACTTACAGCGGTATGCTATGCCGCGCCGCCGAGCGATGACTACAAGCTTGTTTTAGCCGATGAGTTTGATGGTACAGAGCTTAACCGTGACATATGGGATTACAGAAGCGGCAATCCTTACGGCGGTAAAAATCTTAAAGAAAATGTCCGCATAGAAGACGGTATGCTTCACCTTGATTACCGTAAGGTAGACGGCTCTTACACAGGCGGCGGTGTTCTTACCCCCTTTACACTTCCCTACGGATATTATGAGGTTGAAGCTTTGGTTTACTCAGGTGCAAAGGGACTTCACACATCATTCTGGACATCGGGCGGCAGCTCATTTACAACCACACCCAAATTTTTCCCGATAGACAACTGCTTTATAGAAATAGACGTTTTTGAAATCGACTCAAGAGAAGACGATGAACATCCGAACGTTCATCACGGTGTTCATAACTGGTGTGGTGTGCATACTTCGCCTTACAGCGCAAGATATAATACAATTGATACCACAAAAGAATGGTTTACTATGGGTATGGAATGGCTACCCGACAAAATCAGTTACTACATAAACGGTGAATGTATTGACTTTTTTGATAAGCTTAATATATACAGTCCCTCTTACATGTGGCTCACCGCTGTTGCAATGCCTGAAAAATTTGCCAACGGTGACGGAACTTTCAATATTGATGACAGCAAAATGGATGAAAACGGATATTTCGGAAGCTCACTTTTCAAATATTTCCGCTACTATCAGAAGCCGTTAAAAGGCGTAAATTTACTTGGAAACCCGAACTTTGAATATAACCGTGTGAACAACTCTGTTTATCCGAGCACATTTGTTCTTTTAGGCGACAAGAAAGCATCTTATATACAAAAATCGCCTTTTGCATATGACGGTTTTTGTTACCATACTCATCAGAGCAACGTTCCGTACTCCCTTTCAACAGGTCAGGAATTTGCGGTGCTTTATCCTGGAAAATACACCTTCCGCGGTCAGTTTATGGCAACAAGCGGATTAACAAAATCACGCATAGTTATTTATGACAAGGAAGAAAATGTTATCGCAGAAAAGGAAATCCCCGAATGTGATGACTGGACAGAAGTTTCTCTTACCGATGTTTATATTGACGGATATGCTTATGTTGCAGTAGAATCCGCATCAAACGGAAACACCATGCTTTCAATTGATGCCTTAGAATTTTTCACTCAGGAAGGCGAGCTTTATACAGGCTTCAATACTCCTTCATACGAAGATAAAACCGGTACAGAATCCTTTGCAAGCTCAATCTACACCCTGGACAACGCCGCAAGTTCAACAGGCACATGGGGTGAATCGAGTCTTGAAAAAGGAACTTACTGGCTAACCGGTACAGAACGTGATGTTGAGGTTTCATGGGATATTCCGATCGGAAGCAAAGATTTGTACAGAATTGAATTAAGAAACATCATTCACAGCAACAATGTTGCATCGCAGGATTATTATATAACCACTCCCGACGGAGTTGAGCAAAAAATTACCATTGATACCAAAAACGGTGAAACAAGCTGGATTACTTTAGGCAAATACAATCTTGATGCAGGAGATACGCTTAAGATTACAATGAAATCGAATGCTAAATCGGGAAATGTCCGTATAAATAAGCTTCGACTTACAAGTGAAAGCGATATTTTGGCGTACGAAACTGCAACAATGCAGCTTAACCAATGTGTTTTTACCTATTTAAACACTCCTTATATTTTCGATAAATCGAACAAAAGTCTTACACCTTATGAAGAAAACGGAATATACTACATTCCGTACCAAAAATTAAAAGAAACGACGGGATACTCAGCAGAAATTGATGAAAATTCAGAGTACGTAACAACTGCACAGCTTGAAGACGCAGGATATACAGTAACCTTTCACGAGAGCTATATATTGCTGAACGAAGGTCAGACAGAGCATACAGAAAACTCAAAGCTTGATACCACAAAACAGCTTTCAACGTTTACTGCTCCATATTTTCCGGAATTAGCGAACTTTGTTTCTGACGAAGATATTTCAGGCCAGATTGTTAAAACAGTAGATGATGCAATTTTAACGGGTACTGAATGGCAGACTTCATCACACATTCTGCCCCATAAATACTCAGGCTCTGCAAGCAGTGTTGCCACATGGACATTTGATGTTTCAGACCAGGGATTATACGCAGTTGACATTTACTCACCCAGTCATTCAAATTCCGCAACGAACGCAGAAGTCACATTATACACTTACGGCAAAAGTGATACCTTCTCTTTAAATCAGACTATGGATGCCGGCTGGTATCGCTTAACCTACACAAATGTCCGGGCAAACAGCACCATAAAAATACTTATGAAAAACAAAGCAAACGGTCTTATGCGTGTTGCAAAAGCAAGACTCGTTCCTTTATCTGTTGAACCCACCATTTTAAAATCAGGCAAAAGAATTATAGTGCGCCTTGGCGAAAACTATACCAAAGTCGGCAGTATTATTTTAAGAGAAACAAATAACGGTGTTGTAACCTATTCAATGACAGTGCCTGCATCATCAAACACCAATTTCTTTATGAATAACGCAGACTCAGATTATAAACTGTTTTTCTGGCTGGACCTTGACACACTGCTCCCGCTTTGTGAACCAATCGTAAGTAACTAGAAAGGCGCAGATATGATTAGAAAAATATTATTATTGACAATGATTATCATCACCGCGCTTACAGCTATCTGCTATGCCGCACCGCCAAGCGATGACTATCAGCTTGTTTTAGCCGATGAATTTGAAGGCTCTGTACTTAATACCGATATGTGGACTTACAGAACCGGAAATCCTTACGGTGGCAAAAACCTTAAAGAAAATGTACGCACAGAAGACGGCATGCTAAAACTAGACTACAGAAAGCTTGACGGTTCTTATACCGGCGGTGGTGTTATTACCCCCTTTACGCTTCCCTACGGTTACTATGAGGTTAAAGCAAAGGTTTACACCGGAGCAAACGGCTTTCACACCTCTTTCTGGACATCGGGAGCTACCGATTCTTTTGAAGTTACGCCTGAAAACACACCTTATAACAACTGGTTTTTAGAAATAGATGCGTTTGAAATCAACTCACGGGAGGATGAAGAAGTCCCTAACGTCGATCACGGCATTAACAACTGGTGCGGTGGGCATACAGTCCCCTTTTCTTCAAATTATTACGAAACAGATACCACCAAAGACTGGTTTGTAATGGGAATGGAATGGCTGCCTGACAGCGTTAAATATTATATGAACGGAAAGCTTATAAATGAATTTGACGGATTAAATATTTTCGGACCGTCATATTTATGGCTTACCGCCGTTGCATCTCCTGAAAAATATAACAATGGTGACGGAACATACAATATCGACGACAGCAAAATGGATGAAACCGGATACTTCGGAAGCTCTCTTTTTGAATATTTCCGATATTATCAGAAGCCTTTAAAAGGTGTAAACCTTATGGGTAATCCGAATTTTGAGTATAACCGTGCAGTTGACTCAGCATATCCTTCCACATTTGTTCTTAAAGGTGACAAGGCTGCATCTTATATTCAGAAAACACCACTTGCTTATGACGGTTTGTATTATCACACTCACCAAAGCTTAACTCCGTATTTTCTTTCAACCGGTCAGGAGTTTGCGGCACTTTGTCCCGGAAAATATACATTCCGAGGTCAGTTCAAAGCAACAGACGGATTTAAGACCGCACGAATAGTTGTATATGATAAAGAAGGTAATGTGCTTTCAGAGAAACCAATACCAAAAGCAACAGAATGGACAGAGGTTTCTCTTACAGATATTCAGATTGAAAGCTATGCTTATGCAGCAATAGAATCAGCATCGGATGGCGGAACAATGCTTTCTGTGGACGCTCTGGAGTTTTATACTCAGGAGGGCGAAGCCTACGAGCGCACAAATACACCTTATTATGAATACATCGAAACCCCGGACCCTCTTGCAAGCTACACCTACGGTCTTAATGATGCAAAGAACGTAACAGGAGAATGGACTGAATCGGGTTCAGACAAAGGAACATACTGGTTAACCGGTGATTTGCGTGATGTTGAGGTCACATGGGAAATTCCCGTAGAAAACGATGACATTTACCGTCTGGATGTTAAAAATTTAATTTATGCCAACAATGTCAAATCACAGGACTATTATATAACTCTCCCTGATGGCACAGAAGAAAAATTTACACTTGACACTAAAAACGGCGTAACCCGTTGGGAAACTTTGGGAAAATACAATATAAAGGCAGACGAAACTTTAAAGATTACCATGAAATCTTCTTCAAAAAGCGGAAATGTGCGTATAACAAAACTGCGTTTTATCAGTGAAAGTGATATCTCTGCTTACGAAAGTACAACAATTCGTCTTAACAAACCGGTATTTTGCCACTTCGGCAACCCCTTTATTTTTGACAATACAAACAAAAGTCTTACACCTTACGAACAAGACGGAATTTATTATATTCCATACAAGGCTCTTAAAGAAGTAACAGGCTATACCGCAGATATTGACGAAAATTCTTTATATGTAACAACAAAACAGCTTGAAGCTGCAGGAGTAAGTGTGACTTTGTACGAGGATTACATTCTTCTGCATGACAAAAATACTGTTCACAACCAAAATTCAATAATAAAAGCTGCCGGGTACTTATCGAAATTTTCAGAACCTTACTTTCCAAGAAATTCCACATTCATCGCAAACGCCGATGAACCTTGTCAGATTGTTCAAACATCAGACAGTGCAACTCTTGTGGGATTATCATGGAAATCTTCACAGCATATTTTACAGCATAAATATACAAATCAGAAAAACGCTTCTGCCACATGGACATTCGATGTTTTAAAAGACGGAACATACACAGTTGATATTTTTTCTCCAAGCTCCTCAAATTCCACATCCAATGCAGAAATTACGGTGTACAGTCCAGGTGAAAACAGCACTTTTAGTTTAAATCAAACAGGAGAGGTTGGCTGGTATCGCCTTAAAACCGTAGATGTAAAAGCCGGAGATAAAATAAGCATTTACATGGAATATAAATCCGGTGGATATATGCGCGCTGCGAAAGTAAGAATAGTTCCTGCTTCTGTTACTCCGAAAATTGAAACAACAGGTGAAAATCTTCTCGTACAACTCGGAGAAAATTACAGTATCGTAGGAGCGGTTATTCTTGCAGAATATATAAACGGCGTACCTACCTACACTCTAGAATCACCAACAGGCACAAGCTTGCATTTTACTCTTAACAATAAAGAAAATCCATACAAACTGTTTTTCTGGAAAAGCTTAGAGAGCGGAATGCCTCTTTGTGCACCAATAATAAATAATTAAGGAGAGATTATCATGATTAAAAAAGAACTGTTCGGAACACTTCCCGAAGGTGAAGTGTATTGCTACACCTTAGACAATCAGAAAGGATTGTCTGCTGAAATTATAAGCTACGGCGGTATTATCAAGAATCTTAATTTTAAGGGCACCGATGTTGTGCTCGGAAGAGATACACTTGATGAATATCTTGAAAACAGCGGATGCTACGGTGCATTAATCGGCAGAAACTCAAATCGTATCCGCAATGCTGAGTTTGTTTTGAACGGCAAAAAATACACACTTGCAAAAAACAACAACGGTCACAATCTGCACGGTGGAAATGTTGGTTTTAACAAAAAAATCTGGCAGATTGAAGAAAAAGACGGTGCTGAACCTTCAATTATATTAACACTTGAAAGTCCTGACGGTGAAGAAGGTTTTCCCGGAAATGCAAAAATTAAGGTTACTTACACCTTAACAGAGGAAAACAGCATTAAAATTCACTATGAAGCTGAATGCGACCAGGATACCGTTATGAATTTAACCAACCACTCCTACTTCAACTTAAACGGTCATGATGCAGGAACAGTTGATAATCACACCATAAGCATTGCAAGCACTTTCCACACTCCAAACACAGATGCATGCATGCCGTACGGTGAAATCTTAAAATCCGAAGGCACACCTTTTGATTTAAGAACTCCCAAAACCTTAAAAGAAGGCTTTGAATCAAAATACGAACAGATTGAAATGTTTGGCGGATACGACCATAACTTTGTGCTCGACGGTACAGGCTACAGAAAATTTGCAACTGTTACAGGTGATAAAACAGGCTATGTTATGGACTGCTATACAGACCTTCCCGGTGTTCAGCTATACACAGGAAACTGCATTGATGAGGAACGTGTTTGCAAAGACGGCAAAAAATATGCCATTCACCAGGGACTTTGCCTTGAAACTCAGTTCTTCCCCAATGCTTTAGAGCTTACTCACTTCCCCTCTCCCATTTTAAGAGCAGGAGAAAAATACGATACTGTAACCGAATACAAATTTAAATAAGAAAGGACTAATTATAATGGACAAAATAACTCTTGTACAAAAAGAAATGATTCAGGCACTCAAAAACAAAGACACTCAGAGAAAAGACACTTTATCAGTTCTGCTTTCCGCGTTAAAAGCAAAGGCAAAGGACAAAAGAGCTGATTTAACCGAGCAGGAAGAAAACGAAATCATCTTAAAGGAAATCAAACAGACCACCGAAACTATGGAAAGCGCACCTTCAGACCGCATTCAGATTATTGAAGAATGCAAAGCAAGAATTGCCGTTTTATCTGAATTTGCACCAAAGCAGATGAGTGAAGATGAAATAAAAGCCGTAATAGAGGAGCTTTTAAAGGAACTTGGTATTGAAAATCCCTCCATGAAGGATAAGGGAATTATCATGAAAAACTTAATGCCGAAGGTAAGCGGTAAAGCAGACGGCGGAATGGTTAACAAAATTGTAGGCTCGTTATTAAGCTAAATCAAAAGCAGTATGGAATTTGAATATTCCATACTGTTTTTTATTAACAAAAATTAAGTAGTGTTTTTTTGACATTTGTATCTTTTTATATACTTTCTTAAGATAAAAGTGATATATTTTCAGTTTTTCACTTGACATTACCTTAAAAAAGTTTTATTATTAAATCAGCTATAAAACTCGTAAGCAGACTGACCATGCAATCTGCGCCTATATTGGAAAAAGACTCACCTTTTTTTGTTTTATACGATTTAACCTGTCGTAAAAATCAGAAAATTGTATTTTGCAACTTACCACGGCAAAACGAAGCTTTTCCCACAAAAGCACTTTATTTCACCCGATAGAGTGTAGGTTTTTTATATTTAAAAAAAGGAGTGAATAGTATAATGAGTAAGAAAATACTTGCAATACTTTTAACATTATGTATCTTGCTGACAAGCATTTCTGCTTTTGCGGCAACCTACAATTTCTATGCACCTGCCGTTGTTCCCGTTGAAGGTATGGATGTTACAATCACCGGTACAGGTGCTGATGGCACAGCAGCGATGAAGCTTGTTTTAAGCCAAGACTCTGCTTCCGCTTTGGGACTTGACCCTGCAACCGTTATTTCAACGGCAATTGACGGCGCATTACTTTCAGGTGATTTTGTTTACAACAGTCCAAAAACCTATGTAGTCTTCACAGACGGTGGTTGGGCAACCACTTCCACAAACGCTTCAAAGGTTACTGAAAAGTTCGTTGTTGAACAGTTCGAACCCATTGAAGGCGATGCTGTTTTATACGATCAGCCTATTCCCGTAGAAGGCACATATTATGATGCAGAAGGTAATGTTTTAGAAACCTGCACCATTGAAAAAATGCAGGTTGCATCAGACTGCCATCCCGTTAAAATCCCGGTTGTAAAGGCAGTTGCAAACAATGCAAAAACCGCTGTTTGCATCAACATTAACTTTACTGACCTTATAGCTTCTTCAAACAATCCCGAGTTACCTCTCGGTAAAGAAAAGGGTGCCGGCGCATGGACACTTTCAAACATCAAGCTCTATCCTACAGCAAAAACATTTGATTCCGGCGATTTCCCTGAAAGCACAGTATTCATTTCTTCCTCTGCTGTAGTTAACAACCCCGGCAACTGGGAAAAAGACGGTTCTGACGGTTATTACTTCTACAAAAAGGGAAGCTCCACCTCCTATGGTCCTTACGCTTTGGTTACTCCCAAGGTTTCCGGCACTTATGATGTATACTGCCTTATGAAGGAATTAAACGATGAACAGGGTCGTACAATAGCATTAAACATTGGCAACAGCGGCGAATATGTATTTAAGAAAAATAACGCAGATGCCGTTCATTCCTGGTACTGGGAAAAAGCTCAGAACGGCAAAACACTTACCTTAACAGCAGGTGAACCCGTTCTTATCCAGGGTACAACCTCATTTGGAGGCTACGGCAGATGGGCAGGTCTTGCACTTGTTCCCACAAGCGAAAATTTCAACAGCTTTAAGGATGCTGAATCTGCTCATACACACGTTTTCTCACGCACAGAAATTGAATTCCTGCAGGATAAAACTATAACAGTTGAAGTTATTGGGGAAATTGGCGATCCCGTAAACGTTACCGTTGATGGTGTATCCTATTCTGTAGCACCCAGAACAGCCGCAGTTCCCTTAATACACAAGCACGGCGAATTTATCACAGATGCTCTTGTATGGGATGCTCTTGCTACTGCAGGTATCACAAATATTACCGACAAAGCTATCTATGTAAACGGCAAGGTTTGCCATTCTCCCGAATACACATACCTTAAGGAAGGCGATGTTATTGTAACAACAAATCCTGTTGACGTTACAAACTTCAGCCGTGTTAAGCTGGCTGACCTTTACACTACCGACGGTTCTGCTACCAAAGGCATTAAAATGTGCCTTAACTATTCAAAGCTCGGTTCTATTTTAGGTTCATGGGCGCAACCTTCCGGTGCTTTAGTCGGTGCACGCTTTAGTGGTTACTTTGAAACATTGGAAGGCGCTGTTACAGGTCTCGGTGTTACAGCTGCAGGTGATAAGATTTACTTTGAAAATCTTTTAGTTGAATCTGAAGCTAAGCACACCACAAGCCGTGTTGACCTTCAGCTTGAAAACCGCACCAACCCGAACTCCGCAACAAATGTTGTAAAAACACTGCCTGACGGTGTAACAAAGGTTCATGCTCCTTATGCATATGTATGCCAGAAAAAGGATTCCTGGTATTCTTATGACAATGTTTACCTGGTTAACTCCACAACTCCTATCGGTGTTACCGCTGTAAAACTTGCTGACGGAAAATACGCTTTAGACACAGAAGGCGATAAGCTTCTCTATATCGTTACCATGACCTACAATGAAGACGGTTCAATGAAATCAGTTGATGTTAGAGATGAATACATCACCTATAACAAATCTGCAATCGTAAATGTTGCTGACAATCAGAAGGTTATGGTTTGGGGCAGACGTGCATTTAACAATCAGCCCACACTTGATGGTACCACAATGGTTCCTCTCTGTGCTCCCCTTACAAAATAATTTAAGCATAAAAAATACACCCTTTGGGGTGTATTTTTTATGCCTCAGACTGTCGAAAAAGTCGTTCTACCGCAAGCGGTCAAAATTTCTTTGATGAAATTTGTTTAAATTTAAAATTGAATTATAATATTAAAATGGAGCGGAATTCGTCGAAAATTCCGCTCCATTGCTTGCTTTTTGCCAATTTGAACTCTACCGTACCCTCGTACGCCGACGAATTCAAATTGTCAAAATATAACTTCCTTTTTCTTAGGTCTACAGCGTGTCGATACTTTATCGACACGCTGTAGCATAAAAAATACACCCTTTGGGGTGTATTTTTTATGCCTTTTTGTGTGGCGAAAACC
>JAZQIO010000058.1:0-46383 GCA_045541135.1 Clostridia bacterium | reverse complement strand
AGGAGCGCGAGGGAATCGAAACCCTCGCGTTTTGGGTACTTTTGCGACAAAAGTACCCCGTCGGAGACAATAGAAAAATTCGAGAAATATACATGGAATTTAATTTGTCATCCATGATAAAGCACTTTTGTTGCGTAAAACCCCCTCCCCGCGGACATCGGAAATAAAAGAAAAAGACAATAACTAATTAAAGTTACTGTCCTTTAGACTACACTCCATAAGAGAAGTCTTTCTCAAATTTTAATTAATCCCAACTTTCAACCTTACCCTCAAGCCCTACATCGCAAGCGTGGAAAGAAGGAACTATGCCCTGTTTACGCTGAGTTTCATAATTTTTAAGGGCACGTAGTGCATATTTGCCAAGTATGAATATAACCGGAATATTTATAATTGCCATAGCGCCCATTGTAATATCCGCAACGGACCAAAGCATACCCGCATTTAATCCTGCACCTAAAAACACAAGCAGTGATGCAATTATATAATATACAGTCTTAAACTTTTTATCCGGTACATTACCTTTAATATAGAAAATACCACGGTCTACATAATACAGATTTCCGATAAGTGTAGTAAATGCAAATAGTACCATAGCAACAGTAATAAATACAGGACCCCAATTACCAAGTGTTGCCTGAAGGGACTGTTGAACATAAGGAGCACCGTCAAGTGCTGCTGAAGGTTCAATACCGGAGCACATACACATAAATGCTGTAGCTGTGCAAATAACCAAGGTGTCAAGGAATACCGACAATGTTTGTACAAGGCCTTGTTTAACCGGATGTTTTACCTCTGCAGATGCAGAAGCATTAGGTGCAGAGCCTATACCTGCCTCGTTACTGTAAAGTCCGCGTTTTATGCCAAACATTACGCACGAGCCCATAAAGCCGCCAAAAATAGACTGCAAATCAAAAGCTTCGCTGAATATACGTGAAAATACAGATGGAATTATTGTTATATTGGTAACAATAATAAACAAAGCAACCAACACGTAAGCAACACCCATAAAAGGCACAAGAAAACTTGCAACCTTAACAATTCTCTTACCGCCGCCAAAGAGACAATATCCTACTGCAACTGCAAGTATAAGACCTATAATCCATGGTGTTGTTTCTGCATTATAGAATGAATAACCCGAAAATGTAGACTGTAAGTTATAAGAACACAACATATTAAAGCCTACACCGTAAGTAAGAATCAAAAATACAGAAAATAAAATTGCCAGAGGTCGAGATTTCAAGCCTGCTTCAATGTAATATGCAGGGCCGCCGTATAAATTGCCGTCAGAGCCTCGTCTTTTGAAAATCTGAGCCAATGTACTTTCAATAAATGCAGATGCACTACCTATTATAGCAATAATCCACATCCAGAAAACAGAGCCAAAACCACCAAGACAAATTGCAGAAGAAACACCTATAATATTTCCTGTTCCTACTCGTGATGCTGTAGAAACCATAAGTGCCTGAAAAGATGAAACACCATTTCCGTCCTTAGGCCTTTCGGTTACAGAACGAATTTGTTCACCAAGCAATCTGAACTGTACAAATTTTGTGCGTACCGTAAAATAAAGTCCCACTGCAACAAGCAGTATAATAAGAATGTAGCCATAAAGAGCATCATTAACCTTTCCGAATATTTCATCCAGAAAGAACATAAATCTGCTAAATAAAACTTCTAACATAATTAAAATCCTTCCTCTAAAAATACTAATCTATCGAATTATAACACAATTATACATAATTTGCAAGAAAAAAGCAGTAAAACAAAAAATATTTTACTGCGCTACTATTACTTATTTGCATAAATCAATACACATAGGTCATCATTTTCATTACGAAGTTCAAAATAAAGCTTGTCCCCGTCAATACTGCGGAACACTTTTATTGTTTCCCCTTCTTTAAGCTCCTTGCGATATTTTACCTGAAGCTCGGAAAAGTCAAAATTCTCCGTTATACGGTTTAACGCAACCTCTACGGACTTTACGTTATTCATATGGTTATTTGTATCAAGATCACGTTTTTCAACCACAGTTTTGCCGATATATTCCATGTTTTCCACAGAACGAAGTTTGTCGCAGGGTAAATTATTATCTTCTTCAGTTACACATTCAAATACCGAAAAAATCTTTTCAGTATCCCTGCATATGCGCATAGTTTCCGTATTAACGGTAAACCACAGTGCCGTTGCAATTACCTTACATTCTCCGCACTGCCATATTTCATATTTTCGATAAGTTTCGCACTTGGTTATTTTCATAATTCCCGTTTTAACGGTAACTGTTTCGTATGGTACAATAGTATGTAAAAACTTTATACGCCAATTTGCCAACAGACACGCTATACGAAGCTCTGCATACTTGGGTCCGTCAAGTCCCACGCTGTTGGAATGGGCTATGGAAATATCCTGCAAAAGGTCTATAACAGCACTTTTTTTAATCATACTATTGTTATCCATATCGCTGTATCTTAATTCGTAATCTTTTGAATACATAAAATCACCCTGAATTCAGCACTATGTGTGCCGTTATATATTTAAACAGAGTATAAACCCTGTTTAAATTCTGATTATAATTTCAAACCATCCATCAAAAAACCAAAACTGTATTTGAAATTTTCAACTGCTTCTTCTTTTGGCAGGTTTCTTCCAACCGCATCGGCATTATACCCGCGTATAAAGCACCATATAGAATAGCTGAGCACCTCGGAATCCACCTTTTTAATATAGCCCTTTTCCATAGCATAATCAATAAGCTTTTTAATTTCACCACACCACCAGCGTGAATTGCTTTCAGATATGGAATCTCTTTTGAAAACATATTGATTAAACTGCATTTTATGGTCGTAGGAGCTTGTAAGGGAATGGACTACAATATCCATAACACGCTCAAAAAATTCTTCTTTGCTGTTTACATCAAAGTTTTTCGGCATAGTTTCACGTATTTTTATAATAGTATTTCTGTAGACTATTTCTAAAACTTCATTTATATTATGAAACCGGTTATAAAAAACACGGTTGGTAATATCCAATTCCTTTAAAATACGTCTTACATTAAGTTCCTCGGCTCCGTATGAAGTTACAAGCATTTCAACAGTTTCAATGATTTTTGCAGACATTTCGTCAGAAATCAAATCAACTTTGTTCGGTTTCATAGAACACCTCTCAATTTTTTTCACTTTAAATGCTATTTGAATTTTAACACACCCAAAATATATTGTCAAGTATCGTAAAAACAGCGTAGCCAAATAGGGGATAAACCGCCTTATGCTACGCTGTCTGTTTTTACTAATAGCTTTTACTCTTAAAAATCAGTTCTTCTTTTGAATTCCTTACACATTTTTTCTATTTCCTTTGCAGGCTTCATACCGCTTATGGAATCTGCCGCTGTAAGATTGCAGGCAGCAGCAGCTGATGCAAATTCCAGAATCTTTTTGTCGTTCCATTCGTTATAAATACCGTAAAGGCTTGCCGCCGCAAAAGCATCACCTGCGCCCGTGCTTCCCTTAATAAATCCCTTCGGAAGTTCAAGTGACGGCACAACTGTGAATTCACCGTTTTTACTAAGTGCAAAGCCTGCTTCGCAACAGTGAATAATAACCTTTTCCTTAACACCAAGCTCCATAAAGTATTCCATAGTCTTTTTAATGTTTTCTACATTAACGGAATCGTCATCATTTCGTGGTGAAAGACCTGTAACCTTACAACATTCTATTTCGTTCATAATTGCATAGTCACAGTATTTAAGTGCAGGTATGATTTTTTCTTTGAATCTGTCGCCTTCTTCACTTACTGTGTCAATGGAAGTCTTGATACCTTTTTTAGAAACCATATCAAGCAGTCTTGCCATTTTTGTGCCGTATTCTTCATCTTCCTTATCAAGTTCATCAAGAAGAAGTATATAACCTGCGTGGAAAATCTTACAATCAAGATTTTCAATATCTATATCTTCAATGCCAAAAGTTTTGTTCGCACCGCCTGAGTAAAAGAATGTTCTTTCACCGCTTTCTCTTTCGCTCATTACGTTATCTGCCGCAGTTGAAATTTCATCATCTATTTTCATACCGGATACATCTATGCCGTATTTTTTAAGCTGTGAAATTACATACCTGCCGTTTTCGTCATTACCCACCTTACCTATTGCACTAAGGTAAACATCAGGGTCAATGCGTGCAATGTCTATAATTGTATTTGGCAGACATCCCCCAACTGCACAGGTGGTATCAAGAATATTTACAAGCATATTCTTTTCGGGATACTTTTCAATTATATTTAAAATATCTACAATTGTTGTACCTGCAATTGCAATGCCTTTAGATTCGCTTTTAAAAAGAGAATCTATAGAAACACCCAGGGCTTCTGCAAGAATTGGCAAGGTGCTTATCTCCGGATATCCTCTGCCCATTTCCCATTTACTTATTGCCTTATCGCTTACATTAATTTTTTTTGCAAGCTGAAGCTGTGTTAAACCATTTTTCTTTCTTAATTTAGATATATTTTTTGCGAAGTTTGCAGTTGACATATAAATCACCTCTGATTTAATTTTAACACACCAAATAAAAAAAGTACACCTACTTTAAGTGTAAAACAACACGCTTTTGCGAGAATTTCATCTACAGTTAGTAGAATTATTTATGTATAAAAAGGGCTATAATCTGAATTATAGCCCTTTAAAATCAAATAATTTCAAGTAATACATATATTACCTTTGCTGCCTCTGCTCTTGTAAGATTATCAAGCGGTCTGTATTCGTTGTTGTATCCCTCTATTAAACCAATTGACTTCATATAAGTTACAGCATCCCTTGCATAATCGGAAACCTTACTGTTATCGGCAAATTCTTCCGCAGAATTCACATCTTTATTTAAATCAAGCTTATTTATTGCACGGCTTATCATAACTGCCATATCCTGACGTGTTATGTTTGAGCCTATGCCGAAGGCAGTATCTGAAACACCATTTACTATGCCGAGATTTTTAGCTGTAAGTACATAATCCTTGTACCAAGCCTTATTATCAACATCTTCAAATGTGTTTTCAAGCTCAAGTGTTTCAATTCCCATAGCTTCAATAAGCATTTTAAGGAACTGTTCACGGGTTACGTTGCTGTTTGGAGCAAAATCACCTGTGCCATCGCCCGAAACAATACCTTTTTCGGTAAGTTCAGTTACATATTCATAGTACCAGTCAGACTTTGATACATCCTTATATTCCTTTACCGGAACATCAGGAACTTCCTCCACAGGAGGTGTAACCTCAGGTTCTTCTTCAACCTTTGGAGGTGTTGGGACACCTGATGAAGTGCCACCACCCGATGAACCGCCACCACCTGATGAACCACCGCCACCCGATGAACCACCGCCACCGATACCTCCACCACCGGAAGATATCTTTTTAGTCTGTGCGGTTATGGTAATTTTGTTATCAACCACAAATGTATAAACCGCATCTTCGGAAACTTTTTTACCGCTTACATACCAACCCTTAAATTCATAGCCCTCCGCAGGTGTTGCAGTAACGGTCAGGCTGTAACCCTTCATATAATCTCCCGAACCTGTTACAGAAACATTAGACCCTGTAACCTTAACCTCGCACAACGGAATAAATTCTATATTTTTATCCTTGGCATATTTTTCAACTTCAGAATATTTGTATCCCACAATTTTAGCTACATTACAACCGTTAAAATTATTCTCTGCTATTATGGTATCCTTATTGTAGAAAATCACATATTCAAGATTTGTGCAATCTAAAAACACATCTTCTGAAACTGTTTCCACATTCTTTCCCAAAACAATTTCCTCTACACTTGTAATGGCTGAAAAAGCGCCGTACGGTATATTTTTTTGGTTGGTTATCGTAATTTTCTTTAAAGATAACGGAATATAGAAAGTTACATTTTTATCAGGCAGAACTTTTTGGTTAGCCGCATATGTCCCTTCCTTTTCAACAGGACCGAACTGTTTGCCGAAAACACTGTATTCAGCATCAGTGTCCTCACTTTTTTCACCTACAAAAGGTAAAGTGATTTCCTCTAAAGCTGTGCAACCTCTGAATTGGTCATCCCTCATATATGTAACACTGTCGGGAATGGTTAAGCTTTTCAACGAAGTACAATAATAAAAAGCAAATGGTTCTATTGTTGTTACAGTTTCAGGTATTTCTATGCTTTCCAGTGCATTACATTCGGAAAACATATAACCTGCTATGTGTGTAAGTCCGGAAGGAAGCTTTATTTCCTTTAAACCCGTACAGTCCTGAAAAGCACCTGAACCTAATGAAGTTACAGTATCGGGAACATTAACAGATGTTAAGCTTTCACATCCACGGAAAGCATCCATATCTATTTTTGTTACACTTTCGGGTATTTCTATATTTGGAAGACTTCTGCAATTTGAAAAAGCCGAATAACCGATAGTTGTAATACTGTCGGGAATTATCACCTCTGTAAGTCCTGTACAATTACTGAACACATGTGGTTCTAAAGTTGTTAGTGTTGAAGGTATATTAACAGATGTAAGCGCCTTGCATCCGTTAAAGCTGCCTCTTCCCAAATAGGTTAAAGTATCCGGAAAATCAATGGAAACAAGACTTGAACAATTCAGAAATGCTCCATCACCTATTGAAGTTATATACTCCGGTATTTCAATATTTTCCAAAGCACCGCACTCGCCGAACATATCATCAGGTATAGCGGTAACACCTGCAGGTATATTGACAGTTTTCAGACTTTCACAATTCTCAAGCAAGCTTGCTCCAATTGATGTGGCAGAATCGGGAAGTGATATACTTTCTAAATTTGTGCACCTTGCAAATGCACAATCACCCAAAGTTTCCACGCCCTCGGGAACAACCACATTTGTAAGACCGTGACAGCTTGAAAAAGCATATTTATCTATAGTTTTTACATTTTCGGGAATTACAATTTCCGTAAGCTTATTACATCCGCAAAATGCATATTCACCAATATATGTAACGGTATCGGGAATATCAATGCTTTCCAGACCGCAATTGTAAAAAGCATAGGTTTCTATACTTGTTATATTATCCGGTAAATCAATGTTTTTAATCTTATTGCATCCGTAAAAAACTGAACCGCTTATTTTAGTTACACCATCGGGAATATTTACACTTTCAAGTGAACGGCAACTGTAAAATGCCCCACCCTTAATAGCAGTTACACCATCAGGTATTACAATCGCTTTTAAATTGGTGGAATTCATGAACAAACTGTGCTCAACAGTAGTTAAGTTTGCAGGTAGTTTTACATCGGTAAGATTTACACAGTATGCAAATGCAGACTCTCCTATACTTGTTACACTATCAGGTATTTCAATAGTTTTTAAGGAAGAGTTATAAAATGCCATTTTATCCAATGTAATCAACCCGTCGGGAAGTGTAACATTTTTTACTCCGCAATGGTCAAATGCACTTTCGCCTATGTATTCTACACCGTCGGGAATTTCTATGGTATCCAAAAAAGTACAATACTTAAATACTCCATTTTCAATTCTTGCCATATGGGAAGGTAAAACAACGCTTTCCAGTCTGTAACAGTTGCTGAAAGCATATTCACTTATATTAACTACACTGTCTGGTATTGTTACTTCGGTTATAAAGCTGTCAAAAAATGCATTAGCACCTATACTTGTAACAGTATCGGGAATTTCCACACCCGAAATGTTACAATTTTTAAATGCCTCGTCACCTATTGCAGTTACGGGATAACCCTCTATTTCCGAAGGAATTACAATAACATCTTCTACGGTAGTTACACAGTCTGTTATTGTAACTTCACCGTCTATAACTTCATAAGTAAGGTTTTCATACTCTGCCGCACATACACCTTGCGACATTAAAAACAGACACCCGAATGCACAAACAACAAGTGTCAATATTACAAGTCTCTTTTTCATACATTCCCTCCTTTAATAAGGCATATATTAATTAATTCGTCACATCCTATACATATACCTTTTACATCTATAATTTATCACATTTTGAGATATTTGTCAATATCTCACATTGAGATTATGTATAATAACCTAAAGGTGGTATAAGCTATGAGATTAAAAGATTTAAGAGAAGATTCTGACCTTACACAGACAGAATTGGCAAAACATCTTCATATAAAGCAAAACACATACTCTCAATATGAGAATGGTCAAAGGCAATTGCCGATAAACATACTTATTGAGCTTTCAAAGTTCTATAACGTATCAACAGACTATATTTTAGAACTTACCAACAAAAAATGAGATGTAAAATTATGTTTACATCTCATCTTTCATTTATTTAATTTCATCCATATACTTATTAATCATAATGGGCCAGTCGGTTTGTATAATGTCAAAGCCCTTATTTATAAGCCATCCCCAGCCGTTATCGGGATTACCACCTAAAGCTTCGTCATCTGTATGCCCTGCGGAAAGTACCCTTTTATAGTTATAAATAATGGCATTTACCCAAAGCTTATAGCCATCGTCGTGCATCTTTTTAATATATTCGTCAGATGCAATGGGAGCATCCTCACTTGAAAAACAAAGCTCTGCACCTATGCAATTTATATTCATACCCTTTATAATATCCATACAGGTATCCTCCTCACGGATAATGGGAAGATATGCCATATCGGGGGCATATTTTTCAACAAGCTCCAAAAACTCGGGCTTTGGTGCTGTTTTTATAATAACGTCCTTTTCCATACCAAGCTTTCTTATAGCTTCAGAAATTTCCTTTGGTGCATACCAGAATTTATCCACATTAACAAGGCATCTGCCCTTTAAGTTTTTCATAACATCCTCAAAGCGTTCTACACCGTACTGTGTAAAGGCAAGGTCACGATTTATAAAACGCTGTTCCATAACCTCTGCAGTTGTCATATCTGCAACAAGCTTTTCCGACTGCAAATGTACACGTTCTATATTGGGATGGAATATAAAAAGCTCGCCTTCTGCATTTTTAGCAACATCAAGCTCTATAATATCTGCGCCCTGTGCAAGTGCAATTTCAAATGCAACTGATGTGTTGCCGGGAATATTACCACCTGCAACACCTCTGTGTGCGGCAATTAAAATTTCACGTCCGTTTATTTTTCTCAAATTAATCATCTCCAAAACAAATTCTACTGTAATTATATCAAGAAATTCTTATTTACGCAACCTAAATTAAAAAAGTTTTAATATTGCTTTTTGAAAACTCATATGCTATACTATATTAGAAAATTAAATATTCACACAAAGTGTCGGTTGTGCCGCAATTAAAGGTATAGCCGGTGAAAAGGGAATCGGGTGAGAATCCCGAACGATACCAGTCGCTGTATGTATTAAGTCTACCCCCTTTCGACGAAAGTCGGTCATTGGGAAACTGAGAAGGCAGGGGGAAGATGCTACAAAAATACAAGTCAGAAGACCTGCTTTGATGTTGTTCCGCAGGTATGAAAGGAACAATAGTATTATCCGTATTTTTACAGGTAATTTGTGATGCTCACAGAAAAAGTCTGCTGTGGTAATTTTTAATTAAATTGCCGCGGCTTTTTTTATGCGGCAAAAAAAGAGGGTGATTTTTTCAACAAAACTCTGCAACACCACTAAAAAAAGAAAGGACTTTTTAAAATGAAAAAATTATTATCATTGCTACTGGTTATAACAATGGTTATAACACCAATTTCAACAATTGCCGCAGGCAAAAGAACAACAATTGACGTATACGTTACAGTAAGTCAATACGGTGAATTTGCAGAAACTGCCAATGGTGAAGATGCAGTTTTACTGCCCGTAGAATTAAAGGGAAAAAGAGAGTATACATTAGACGACCTTTTTAAAAAGCTTCACCAATTGTACTATGACGAAGATGGATATGCCTCTGCATCAGGTGACTACGGTGCATACATAACCAAATTCTGGAATGATGAAAGCGGAAACTTCGGTTACCAGGTAAACGGCGGTACTGAAGCCGTTATGGGACTTACCCATACCCTTGAGGACGAAGATTATGTTGATGTTACCATTTACAAAAGCCTATATCCCAACACGGAGGCATATTCAAAATTTGACAGATATGAAGAAGCTATACCCGAAAGCGAAAGTATAGACCTTACACTTTATATGGCAGGGTATGACGAAAACTGGAACACTGTATTTTCACCCTGCGAGGGTGCAACCGTTACAGTAAACGGTGAAGAAACAGGCATACTGACAGATGCCGACGGAGCAGTTGCTTTAACCTTTGAAGAGGCAGGCACATACACCGTTTCGGCATATATGGAAAAAACAGTCGGAGAAGAAACCGTACCTGCAATTACTGCACCTTTGTGTGTTGTAAGTGTTTACAACCCTGCATTTGAAATTTCTAAAGGAATTGCGGGAAAATATTCCGACAGCAAGCTTAGCAGGGATGTAAATATGCAGTGGCTTATTGCCGATATAGCTGTATATAACGAGCTGTATCCCGAAAATGAAATTACACTTTCAGACGGAATTAAGCAGACTTGCCTTGACAAAATAATTGCAGAAGCTGACAAGGCAACAGCACCATCTACCCTTGCAAAGGATATTATTGCACTGCGTGCTATGGGATACGATGCAAAAAATGTATATAATTCAAAAGCCGAAAAATTTGATGTTGTAAAAAAACTTACAGACCTTGTGGATTCAGGGGATGAGGCCGTTACAAACATATACACCCTTCCTTACGTTATAATTGCTCTCAGTCAGGGTGATTACACAACACCCGAACAGATGGATTATCTTATAAATGCCGCACTTTCAAGTAAGGCAGAATGGCAGAATAATGAATGGGGCACAGATGCGGCATCGGCAATGCTTCTTGCGCTTGCACCATATTACAACACAAATGAAGCTGTAAAAACCGCAGTGGATGAAGGTGTAGCCATAGTTACATCCGCACAGGAAGAAACCGGTGCAGTAGGCAATGCGGCATCTACAGGCATTGCAATAACTGCATTTTCTGCACTTGGCATTGACCCTGAAACCGTAATATGTAATGAAAACAGCTTAATTGACGGACTTCTGGCTGATGTAACGGAAAGCTTTGATGGCTTTGAGCCTATGGAAAATTCGTTCTCAACAGAGCAGGGCTTCAGGGGTATTTTGGCATGGCAATTATACGCACAAAATACAAACCGTATAATGTATGACTTTTCATCCTACCCTGCCGAGGAAGCAAGAAGTACTAAAAAATCCTCCGGTGGCGGTGGTAGTTCAGGCGGTGGTGGCGGAAGCTATACGCCTCCTGCTGTTAAAGAACCTGAAATTACGGAAGACAAAGCCGAAGAAAAGCCTGTCGAAAAGAATGATAGCAAAAATCCCGATGTTAAAATAATGCCTGTTTTATATACCGAAAGGACATTTGAAGATATAAAGGACCATAAAAACCGTAGTGAAATGGAAGAACTTGCAAAAAGAGGTATTATAAACGGTAAAACTTCCGTTTCCTTTGACCCTTATGGCACAATGACAAGGGCAGAATTTGCAACCATTATAACAAGGGCATTGGGACTTTCTAAAGAAACTACACCAATATTTACAGATGTAAAGCCTGAGGAATGGTACTACACATACATTAATACCGCATATTCTTACGGAATAGTAAAGGGCGTATCGGAAACCGAATTTAATCCAAACGGTCTTATTTCCCGTCAGGAGGCGGCAGTAATGGTAGCACGTGCTGCAAAGCTGTGCGGAATGGATACTAAAATGGACGAAACAGCACAAAGAGATGTGCTTTCTGCATTTACAGATTACATTCAGACAGAAAGTTGGGCAAAGGAAGCCCTTGCATTCTGCTTCGAAAAGGAAATAATCCCCGACGAAAGCATTGAAATTTTACCTACACAGAAAATAGCAAGAGCAGAGGTTGCACTTATGGTTTACAATATGCTGAATAATTCATTCTTACTTCAGGAGGAAGTTAAGTGAAAAAACACAGAAATAAAATTATTTTCGGAGCAATTATTGCTTTAATACTGACTTTGGCATTTTTATGGGACGGCAACACGCCGTCCCAACCCAAAGTGGAAACCGAAGCACCGCGCATAATTGCAGAAGAAAAACCCGAAGATTCAAAGGGATTTGTTGAACCCACAGAACCCGAAAAACCGAAAACGGAAACACCTGATGTTAACAACACGGAAAAACAAAAGCCCGTCAAGGTTGAGGAAAATGCTACAGTATGCAGTTTAACCGTAAGGTGTGATACAGTGCTTGACAATTTACATAATTTAAAGCCCGAAAAACAGGGGATAATTCCGAACAACGGAATAATTTACGAAAACTCTGCCGCTGTATTTTACGAAGGCGAAACTGTATTTAACGTACTTTCCCGTGAGCTTAAGAAAAACAAAATACACTTTGAATATGAAAAAACTCCAATGTACAACAGTGTATACATTGAAGGTATAGGTAATTTGTATGAATTTGACTGCGGTGAGTTATCGGGCTGGCTTTACAGGGTTAACGGAAAAACACCCGGTTGCGGATGCTCACAGTACACGTTAAAAGACGGTGATGTTGTGGAATTTATGTATTCCTGCAGCTTAGGTGCAGATGTTGGCGGATACAAAAAAGTTTCGGGTGAATAAAATGAATGTATTTAAAACATTTCATCCCGTGATTAACTTTATATACTTTACATCGATTGTAATTTTTTCCGTTGTTTGCACTCATCCCCTTTACATACTTATATCATTTGTGTTTTCAACGCTGTACCTTTTAATGCTTAACGTAAAATTCATAAAATACGCAACAGCTACAGTTTTGCTGATTATCATTCTCTACCCTGCAGTCAATCACGGTGGTGCTACAATACTTACATACCTTCCCGACGGTAATCCTCTTACCGCAGAATCTATAATATACGGCTTTGCCCTTGCATTTTCCACAGTAAGTGCATTTTTGTGGTTTTTATGCTCTGCAAGGGTTTTAACATCGGATAAGCTTATGTGTGTATTCGGTATTTTTCATACCACTGCCTCCTTAATGCTTTCCATGACACTGCGTTTTATACCAAGATTTACAAACCGTATGAAAACAGTGCTTAATGCTCAAAAGGGGATAGGAAGAAACATTGAAGAAGCTAATATTTTTAAAAAAATAAGGCTTTTAATGTCTGCTTTTTCAATAACGGTTACATGGGCGACGGAAAACACCATAGATATATCCGACAGTATGAAAGCAAGAGGCTACGGCATTACAAAACGCACGTCATTTTCCACTTTCCGCTACAAAAGGGCAGATTCACTTATAACTGCAATTATTATTTTACTTGTACTGTGTATAATTACGGCAACGTCAAAAATTCACTACTTCCCATATCCGGATTTAAATCCGTTAAATCCTGTGGGTGTTACAGCATACTTTATCTTCTGCGGTTTTCCGCTTTTAACTGAAATAACGGAAAAAGTCAAAAACAGGGATGCTTAATAACATCCCTGTTTTCATTATTTTGTATACACCACACGTCCGCCCACAATATTTGTAAGAATATTTATATCCTCATCAAATATAACAACATCCGCATCCTTACCTGCTTTTATTGAGCCCTTGTTTTCAAGACCAACAACCTTTGCAGGAGTTTGCGTAATCATATAGATTGCATCCTCAAGCGGAACATCTGCCATATTTATCATATTTCTTACAAGTCTGTCGCAGAAGGCAACACTGCCTGCAAATGCAGTACGGTCGGGAAGCTTTGCAACGCCGTCTTCAATAATAACCTTCAAGCCGCCGTTTCTTCCGCCAAGTATACTTTCCGTACCCTCGGGCATACCTGCACCGCGCATAGAGTCTGTGATAAGACAAGTCTTTTCAGGACCTTTAATTTTATAAACAAGCTTTAAAAGATCTGCAGGAAGGTGGACACCGTCTGCAATAATTTCAACTGTCATGTCATCTAAAAGGTAAGCCATTTCCACTATTCCGGCATAACGGAAGGCATTTTTTCTGTGTACAATACTTGTAGCGGAATAAAGGTGAGTAACGTGTGTAAAACCGTTTTTGAAGGCTTCTTTTACACAGTCACCGTTTGCATCACTGTGACCGATGCAAGGCAAAATCCCTTTTTCACAAAGAATTTTCGCAAATTCTTCAGAGCCTTCCACCTCGGGAGCACCTGTCCAACGCATAATAGAGTCTGTGGCATTAAGAAATTCCATATATTCTTCCTTGTCAAAATTTCTTATAAGGTTTGGGTCCTGAGCACCTGCCTGTGCAGGTGAAAAGTATGGTCCTTCAAGGTGAAGCCCCGGCATATTTGCGCCGTCATATTCCATATTCTTAACCTTTTCAAAAGTTTCGATGCAGCCAAGAGTATTTTCTCTGCCCGCAGATGTAATTGTAGGCAAAATCGTACCTGCACCATGCCGGGCATGAGCCTTTGCGATTGCGATATAACCTTCCACATCATTGTCAAGGAAGTCCCAATCCGCCGCACCGTGAGTATGGATTTCTACAAATCCCGGGGAAACGAACTTGCCGGTTGCATCTATTTCCTTATCAAAAGGCATTTCCTCCAAGGTTACGGCAATAATTTTGCCGTCTTCTATGTAAACATCTTTTCTTTCAATTTTTCTGTCAGTTATAACTTTACCACCAAAAATTTTAGTAATCATTAATTACACCTCTTTAATGTAAACACTGCTGTCTGCGTCACAATACAAAATTGCATTGTCTTTTCTTCTTAAAATTGTAGCAGGGCATTTTTCAGAAATTTCACCCAATACAGTATTTTTAACAGCCTCTGCCTTTGTGCTTGCAGGTACTACGCAGAAGTTATACTTGCAAGATACAAGTGTAGGGATTGTAAGTGTAAGGGCACACTTTGGAACATCCTCAAGCTTTTCAAAGCAACCGTCATTTACCTGCTGCATTCTGCAAACCTCGTCAAGTTCAACAATCTTAACAACTTCCTTGTCGTTAAAGTCTGCAACGTGTGGGTCGTTAAAAGCGATATGTCCGTTTTCGCCGATACCCATGCAAACAATATCAACAGGATTTTCTTTCAAAAGCTTTGCATATCTGTCAGCCTCTGCCTGTGCATCTTTAGCACCTGCGTTTATAAGATTAACGGATTTAAAAGGCTTTAAATCAAAAATACCTCTCTTTAAAAAGTTGCTGAAGCACTGTGGTGCATCGGGAGCAAGACCGATATATTCATCCATATGGAAAGCATTGATTCTTTCCCATTCAATATCTTCCTTTTCACAAAGGTGCAAAAGCATATCGTTCTGTGAGGGTGCAGCGGCAAAAATCATATTTATTTCTTCCTTTTCTGCCAAAAGCTCTTTTATTGCAGCAGCAATATCGTCAGCAGCGGCAATACCCATTTTGTCCCTTGTTTCAAAAATTTTAACTTCTAATTTATCTTTTCTCATAACAATACCTCCATTTTTTATAATTAAATGCTAATACATATTTTTTAGAATGTCAATAGCAAAAAAACACTTTCTATATTGCAAAAACTACGATTCTATGGCACGTGCCAGAACAATTTCATCCCTTTGTGAGGGAGTGAAACCAAAATGCTTTGTATAATTCCTGAAAAAAGTACCATAGTCCGAAAAACCGCACTCCGTATAAATTTCCGTGGGCTTTTCACCCATGGCGATAAGCTGTTGTGCCTTTGAAAGCCTTTTCATATTTATATACTTTTTCGGGCTTATCTTCATATTTTCCATAAAAATATGATGGAGATGACTTTTTGTAACACAAACCTCACGGCTTATATCGTCTATTGTAACAGGCTCTTTGTAATGGTTGTTTATGTATTCTACGGCACTTTGGATTATGGGATGCACATGGCTTTGGTTAACGTTAAATTCCTCAATAGGCTCTGCATAAAGATTATACAAAAGCTCCTCTACAAGGTTTTTAACAAGATTTTTATAATCTTCCTCCTCCAGCTTGCCAAAATAAAAGTCGATTTTTTCAAAAATCTCCTGTATCTGCCTTTTTCCGTTACAGTTTATAACGTCAAGCTCTTTGGGAAGCTTGTGAAAAATTCCGTTTGCAATTTTATTTTCATCAAACAAAATATTGTGTCTTTCATAAATTTCACTGCCGTCAATCCTGATCCGATGAGGGATATTGGTGCGAAAAAACACCAGACTGTCCTTTGGCATCTTATAGCTTTTTTCACCAATTAACGCAGAAATATTACCGCTTTTTAAAAAAATCAGTTCACATATCCCGTGGGTGTGAAAACTAAAATTGTTATCATCCGGACTGTGTATAATAGTATGTCTGTGGGTTATGACTTCATCTTCCAAAAAAGAAATAGCTTTAAACACATCCTCACCTCCCGGGCACTATTATAAACCTTTTTCACACTTTTTGCAATACAAAAAAGTTTTTTTATTTATATACTTTTCAAAAAATTCGGTTTATGATAAAGAAAAAATTAATTCAAGTGACCAAGGACTATACACAACTTGATGTACAAACGGAAACAGGCATAAGCCAAAGTGTCATATCCAAATACGAAAACGGGTATTTAATACCAATGGGATTTTATTTTATACAAAACCAATGTCGCTAACACAATCTTTATTATATCCGCAGGAACAAAGGGCAACACGCAAAGTGTAAGTGCAGACCACACATCACTTTTCATAATGTAACAGTACCACGCCGTACCAAGCACATAACAAAGCATTACCGAAATCACCATAATCGGAGCTGTGTATTTTATTTTCCGTGTTTTTTCACATACCAGACCTGTTAAAAATGCAACTGCAATGTATCCTAAAACATATCCGCCCGTAGGACCTGCCAAAACTGCCAAACCACCGCGAAAGCCTGCAAAAACGGGAATACCCACAGCACCCAGAAGTATATAAACAATAACGCTTAATGCTCCGTACCTTTTGCCAAGCATACCACCGGAAAGTAACACGGCAAATAAAGACATATTAAGAGGTACGGGCTGTACAGGTATGGAAATTAAGGACATTATACTGATAACTGCTCCGAAAAGGGCGCAGTAAATAAGCTTTTTAGTCTTCATAAAAAACTCCTTGAATTTGATATTTTTATTATATCAAAATTAAGGTATAAAAGCAACAAATGTACTACATTAATAGATCCTTCGTCTCACTTCGTTTGCTCAGGATGACAAAGTAAATTGAAAATTGATAATGGAAAATTAAAAATTATGTAGGGTACGATGCCCACACCGTACCGTATAACATACACCGTGCGGGCTGATGTGGGCATCAGCCCCTACGATAAAAAAGAAGGAACGCTTTGCGTTCCAACCTCAATTCTTCATTCTGCATTCTTAATTCTGCATTTTAAAAAAAGAAGGAACGCAATGCGTTCCCTCCTCAATTATTCATTATTCATTATTCATTATTAATTAATAACCAAGTGCCTTCATATAATCCAAACTTATCTTCGCATCTTCCATACATCCTCTTTCAGGATGCTGATCCTGTTCTACAATAACGTACTGAACCTTTGTATCTTCCGCAGCCTTTAAAATTTCAGCAACATTCTGTCTGCCGTAGCCAACAGGACGGAATTCAAAGCCGTCGCTTTCTTTGTCTTTTCTGTCGCCTGAAACTTTGCCCTTTTCGTCAATAAGGTCATAAACGGGGCCTGCACCAAGGTTTTTGCACTCAAAATCCTTCATATGCATAACCTCTTTAATGTCCCCATACTTTTTAAGGTACGCAACAGGGTCCTGTCCTGCATAGTGTACCCAACATAAGTCAAGCTGTGGCAACAACAAGTCGGAAGAAACATCTTCATACATTGCATCAAGTACAAATTTGTCCCCGTGTTTAATTAAAAGTTCAAAATCGTGGTTGTGGTACATAAGCTGAATGCCGTTGTCTTTTAAAAGTTTTCCCACTTTTTTGATTTCGTCTATTAAAACATCATATTCGTTTTTCCATCTTTCAGGTGAAATGTACGGTATTGCACAGTATTTAACACCCAAAGTTTTTAGGTAAGCAACAGATTCATCAGGATTATCCAAAAATACCTGATGTGCCTGATGAACGGAAACTGCCTCCAAACCGTACTTTTCGCACATAGCCTTAACTTCTTCCGCTGTGTGGTCAAAATAACCTGCAAATTCAACGCAGTCATAACCCATTTGGGCAACTGCCTTTAATGTAGCGTCCATATCCTTTTCCATTTCATCACGAATAGAAAACAACTGTAAACCTAATTTAAATCTGCTCATTTTACTATCTCCTTTTAAAAATTAAATTTCCGGAATAACTACTTCAATTTCCTTGCCAAGCTTTGATGACTTAACAATGTGGTCGATAATAGCCTGGTTGTAAAGGATTTCCTTTGAAGAGATTGGTGCTTCTCCATTTGTATGAATTGCATCAAGGAACGAACGAACCTTGTAGAAGAAGCAGTTTGTAGGCTTGTCAGGATTACGTCTTTTAATCTTTGTTTCAACAGTTTCACTGCCAACTGTGTGGTAAAGTGTCATGTCACCGCCGATTGTACCGTTCCAGCATTCTGTTGAAGGGATTCTAAGACCGCCCTCTGTACCCAAAATCAAAGTATCACCTGCTGTATCCATGTGCATAGCCCACGAAATTCTGAAGTCAAGGATGATGTCACCTTCAAGTCTTACAAAAGCTGCAGCAAAGTCGTCTACGCCGAAAATCTTTGAATAGTGGGAAACCCCTTTCTTAAGGTAACCTGAATAGTTAGGGTTTTTACCGAAATGGTCAGATGTATAACCTGTAACAGTTAAAGGCTTAGGATAGCCGATTGCATTAAGCACCATATCAAGTGAATAACAACCAATGTCACCCATAGCACCGATTACACCTGTGTTTTCATCTATAAATGTTGTACCGAATGGGAAGGGAATACCTGTTCTTCTTCCGCCGCCTGTCTGGATGTAGTAAATTTTACCTAAAACACCCGAATTAACAACTTCCTTTAGAAGCTTCATATCGTCATCAAAACGAGGCTGGAAGCCGATTGACAAAATTTTGCCGCTCTTCTTTTCAGCACGCATAATTTCAACAGCTTCTTCAGTTGTAACACACATTGGTTTTTCCAAAAGTACGTTTACGCCTGCATTAAGTGCATTGATAGCACATTCAGCATGAGTTTTGTTATATGTACAGATACTTACTGCATCAAGGTTTTCCTTTTCATACATTTCGATATCTGATTTATAGCAATGTACACCATGAACGCCAAGGTTTTCAAAGAATTTTTCAGCCTTACCCTCAACAAGCTCTGCAGCTGCAACAATTTCAACATCTTCCATCTGCATATACTGCTTCATGTGAGTTTCAGCAATCCAGCCTGTACCCACAATACCTACTCTTAACTTTTTGCTTCTGTCAACTACAACCTCATCTGCAGTAAGGTCTGCAAATCTGTTCAAACTTGAATTATCTGCCATTTCAAAACTCTCCTTTTATATTGATTTTATTGAATGTAATCGTTTACATTACATATATTATATCACTATTTTAGGTATTTGTCAATACAAATACGTACATTAAAGAAAAAGAAGGAACGCATTGCGTTTTTGAATTGAAAATTAATAATGGAAAATTGAAAATTATGTAGGGTACGATGCCCACATCGTACCGTATAACATACATCGTGCGGGCTGATGTGGGCATCAGCCCCTACGATAAAAAAGAAGGAACGCATAGCGTTCCAACCTCAATTCTTCATTCTGCATTCTTAATTCTGCATTAAAAAAAAGAACAGCCGAAGCTGTTCTTTTTAAAATTATTTAACAATGTATGCTCCCTTTGCCATCTGTGGTTTTGCAGATGTAAGTGAATCGAATACAAAAGCTTTTACGATGTTGCCTGCAACAACCTTTGAAGCCGGAACTTCGTATGACATTGTACCGTTTTCTGCAACAGCTTTTGAAGTAATAACTTCCTTAACTTTACCGTTTGCATTGCAGATTGCAATTACCAATGTTTCGTTTGTGAATGCACCTTCACCCTTTTTAGCGTAAACATCAATGTTACCTGATGCATCCTTTGTAACATTTATAGAACGGTTAATCCATGCATCTGTGTCGATTGCATCCCAGTTAAAGTTATTGTTTTTAACAAATGACATACTCTTAAATGAAGTTACAGTTTCATTATGTGTTTTATCGTTAACACCAATCAAATAATCGAACTGTCCTACATGGATGTCATCTGAAACACCGTCTTTATCGTAGTCTGTATATGTAATAGTAAATTCATCTTCAAAAATTACATCATCTTCAAAAATACCATATACTTTGATTTCATACTGTGTTGCACCGTGTGTAATTTCAAAAACAAACTTAACGTTAAACCATTCTCCGGCTGTTACATCACGTGTTTCACTTCTTTTAGCACCTGCAACAGGGGCAGAAGGTACAGAAGTATGGTTTGTGGCTACTGAATTAGCAAATTCAATTTTACCATCAGTACCTACGGTATATGCAATAGTTGCATTACCAGCCTTGTTTTCTTTTAAAATAACATTACCGTTTGCATCTTTAACATCACCGGACATCATATCAAGACCAAGTGACATACGTCCAACAACGTTTGCATTGAAATTACTTACCTTCATATCGGTTGAATAAACAAATGTGCTTTTGTCGCCTACGCCCTTTTGTACCCAGTCATCGAAAGAGTCTCGTACATTACCTACAAGGAGTTTGTATGATGTAGATGTCAGATTAGTGTAGTTACCATTTTCATCCTCAATAACCTCATACGCCTCGGCAGTATGTTCATCAGTATCACCACCCTGTACAATAGAGGTTGTCAAATCTCCCGTACTTGTAAATACAGCCTTAGCTTTTGTACCTGCAGTTGAATCCAAATTAGCACCTGAGAATTCAAGAATTGATACTTCAGGTGTTGCAGCTTTTGCAGCAGCTTCAGCTTCTGCCTTAGCCTGTTCTTCTGCTTCATCAGCAGCAATCTGTGCAGCAATTTCTTCCGCTGTAACTTCATTGTCTGCTGTTAAAAGGGATACCTTGATATTATCATAATTTGTATAAGATTCAATACCGCTTGTTGCTGCTGCTGAAGATGCTTCAGTGCCGCCTTCTACGTTTGCATAAAAGAATTCAACAAATCTGCAACCCATACCAACTGCAGTATTAGTTCCATTATATTTACCTGCATATATAAGCTTACCGTCTGCATAAACAGCTGAAGAAATACCCTTGTCAGCATTAATCCATGCATCAATTCTTAATGTAACCCAATCACCGTATTTATAGTCAATGGGTTTAGAATACAACACATCAGAATCCGAAGCAGAACCTCTTATCTTACCGTTATATATTGAAGCTACAGGAGTACAAACAACCTTGCTGTAATCACCTGTTTCATATGTACCTGCATTCATTGTTGCATAACGTCTGTTTTCCTTGTATGTATCATTTGCAGGAATCATTATGTCATAGCTTGTTGAAAAAACGGAAAGTTCATCACCATAACCTAATGTTTTAAAATTAGAATCAGTCCAGTAAGGATTGTAGCCCAAACGGTTATGTGTAGTAGTAATGTACTTGTTAGTTCCTTCAGCTACAACAGTTGTTGTATTAAGCTTGTTGGAAGGTGAACCACCCTTTGCGTAAAACACTTTTTCCGACGCACCTCCATCGGTATTCCATGTCTTACCGCTGTTAAGAACAGTACCGGCAGTTAGTCCATCAAAGTTGTTGGTAAACAGTAGCTTATCAGTTACTGGTGTTTCTGCAACTTCTTCAGCAGAAACTGTGAATGCGCACATTGAAAGCATCATAGCAAAAACAAGCACGCCTGCAAGAATTTTCTTACATGTTTTCATAATAAAACACTCCTTAAAATAAAATATTTTCTTTCCCCCTATTAGTTCTTAAAATACACGAAAGGGTATTATTTAACTATTATACTAATTATATAACAGTGTTTTTCAATAGTCAATAGTAATTTTACAAAAATATTACAGTCAATTTTGTGCAAAACCAACAAGTGGGATTCTTCGACTCTGTTTACGGGAGGGCACAGAGACCCTCCCCTACTATCTCATGTAGGGTACGATGCCCACATCGTACCGCCTAACATACATCATGCGGGCTGATGTGGGCATCAGCCCCTACGATAAAAAAAGAAGGAACGCATTGCGTTCCAACCTCAATTATTCATTATTCATTATTCATTATTCATTATTAACTATTAATTATTTATAAAGTTCATAATAAAGTGTATTCATAACCATAACAGGCAATACAGCATTTGCACCGGGGCGGGTGTTGCGTGCAAAGAATACGGAAATGTTTTCCGTTGGGTCTGCAGAGAAGTAACAGCCTGCCGCACCGTCCCAGCCGAATGTACCTACGGGCTCTAAAAGTCCCTTTTCGTTTGTCATTGCAGTACGCACGCCCAAGCCGTAGCCGTAGCCGTCTTTACCTTTTGGTGTAAAGTCTTCCATAAGCTGGACATCTGTAAGATTATTTGTGCGCATAATGTCGATTGTAGCCTGTGTCAGTATTCTTTCACCTGTTATTGGTGAAACACCGCCGTTTGAAAGGGCATCTGCAAGCTTTATGTAATCAGCAACGGAAGTTATAACACCTGCTCCTCCGCTTTCGTAATCGGAATCCTCACCAAGCATATATTCACATTCGTAAGGTACATATTCAAAAGTGCCCGGCTGTGGCACACGGCACATATGCTGAAGTCTTGCCTTCATTTCAGCCGTTACCTTAAAGCCTGTATCGGTCATACCGCAGGGACCGTACAGATTTTCCTGCATATATTCGCCGAATTTTTTGCCTGACCATACTTCTATAAGACCTGCTAAAATGTCGTGGTTAAGACCGTATAAAAATCTTTCACCGGGGTGGAAATGCAATGGATTTTTCGCAAAAGCCTTTACAACCTCAAGGGTGGGCATTTTGCCATTTGTTCTTTCACGTACTTCATTTACAGCATCTGTTCTGAAATTGTAGTCAATGCCCGATGTCATTGAAAAAAGCTGACCTATTGTAACAGGTGACTTTGGCTTTACATATTCCACTCCGCCGTTTGGCTTTGTAACCTTTACGACCATATCCTTATATTCGGGAATATATTCATAAACAGGGTCTGTAAGGCGGTAGTATCCCTTTTCAAGGAACTGCAAAGCAGCTGCACATGTACCGGGCTTTGTGCATGAAAATATGTAGTAAAGTGCATTTGGGTCAACAGGATTTTTTGTTTCATGGTTTGAATAGCCTGTCTGATAACGGAAAATTTCCTTTCCCTTGTGGTGCACGCACATATCTATACCGGGGTAGTATTTACCCACATATCTGTCAAGAGTCGCTTTTAAATTTTCAAAACTCATAATAAAATCTCCTTTGGTTTAATAGAATAATTATATAACTTGTTTAAGTTGTTGTCAACTTAAACAAATTGAAAATAGAAAATTGATAATTATGGTTGATAAACTTCGTTTATCTTTCCTTTTTAAAAGCCCTCCTTGTGTAAAGGAGGGTGGCACACGAAAGTGTGACGGGTGGATTGTTTTTATAATTTTATCTTTTTTAACAACCCCTCAGTCAAATCTTCGATTTGCCAGCTCCCCTTACACAGGGGAGCCTTTCAGGAGAGCCATAAAAAAAGAAACGCAAAGCGTTTCAACCTCAATTATTCATTATTAATTAAAAAAGGGAGTTTTTATGCTAAACTACATATGGTCGGGAATGATAATATTTTCCCTTATAACTGCATTTTTTACAGGTCGCATAAGTGAAGTATCTTCTGCTCTTATGACAGGTGCGGGAGATGCTGTTACAATGACGATTTCTTTAATGGGTATAATGTGTCTTTGGACGGGGATTATGAATATTGCGGAAAACACGGGGGTTACACAGTTTGTTGCAAAATTACTTTCTCCCCTTATGAAAATACTGTTTCCAAGATTAAAGGACAAAAGGGCAAAGGATGCCATAGTTATGAATATGACAGCTAATATGCTTGGACTTTCAAATGCCGCAACGCCCTTAGGCTTAAAGGCGATGCAGGAATTAAAACGACTTTCCGACGGAAAAACCGCAACAGATGAAATGTGTATGTTTATAGTTATAAACACAGCATCCTTGCAGATTATACCCTCAACGGTTATAGCACTTCGGCAAAGTGCAGGAAGTATAACACCAACGGACATTATAATTCCCGTATGGCTTTGCAGTATATGTGTAATAACTGTTGGAGTTTTAGCTGTAAAAATATTTTCAAAGAGGCAAAAATGTTAAATAAAATTTCAGTTTTTATAATGCCAACGATAACGGTACTTATTTTAATAAACGGACTTATAAAAAAAGCACCCCTTTTTGACCAATTTATTGAGGGTGCGAAAAACGGACTTTCAACATCAGTTAAAATTCTGCCATCATTGGTAGGACTTATTGTTGCGGTTTCAATGTTACGTGCATCGGGCTTTTTTGAGGTAGTCTGCAACCTTTTGGCACCGTTTCTTGAAAAAGTCGGCTTTCCGCCGGAGCTTGTACCTATGGCACTTATACGCCCCGTATCGGGCAGTGCCGCCCTTGCAACGGTGCAGGATATTATAACAACCTACAATCCCGACAGTTTTGTTGGGCGATGTGCCGCAGTAATGATGGGCTCTTCTGAAACCACATTTTACACTCTTGCAATATATTTCGGCAGTGTGGGCATTACAAAGTCACGCTACACCGTAAAGTCTGCACTTTTGGCAGACCTTACGGGCATAGTTTTAAGCGTAGTTTTTGTGAAAATTCTTTTTTAGGTAATAGAAAATGTAGGGACAGATGCCCACATCTGTCCGTAATCGGGTCGATGAAGGGCATCGACCCCTACAAAGAAGAGAAATCCGCAACAAATTGCGGATTTCAACATTAATTCTGCATTCTTAACTATGCATTCTGCATTAAATTAACAGCAGCAGTCGTTGTGACTTTCGCAGCAGCAGTTGTTATTGTCATTAAAAAGGCTTACAACAATAATAACAGCTATGGCAATCCACACCCAGTCCCAGCTTCCGCCGAAGATACCACCATTGTTTGAGCAACAACAATTATTCATAACAAAACCCTCCTTTTCAGTACATTACATACTATTCGGGAGGGTTAAATTATGTTAAAATTTCTTGTAATTTCTGCGTCTGTTTCTGCGACGTGCTCTGCGGCGTTTTGCCCTCAGGTATGCGGAAATAATCATTATAACAATAAATGCTGTAACCACGTAAATAATAAATTTAATAAACGGAAGTCCGAAAAACCAGCCAATACCGCCAATAAATGCCTTAATGCCGCTTTTTTTAACATCCTGCTCGGCAACAAGCTGTACTGTGCCTACATAGTTTCCGTTGTAGCTGTATTCTGCATAGCCTATAATATCACCCTTTTTAATGGGTGCTTTAACGGGCTCCTCCACCACTATTTTGCGGGTCACTGCAGAAGCATCGTCACCGTTTAAAATTTCCACCTTCATAGACCTGTTTGCGCACAAAAGCAGGGTATCTTTATTGTTTCCGTTTTTAACCTTTGCCTCGTGTATAAGGTCTCCTATTTTAACAAGGTCTACTGTTTTAAATTCATCAAAGCCGTAGTCAAAAAGCTGCTGAGCATCTGTCATTGCACAGTTTACATCATCTTCCCTTACAGAATTTAAAACTATGCACACAAGCTCGGCATTTCCCCTTTCTGCAGAAGAAATGACGGAGTACCCGCCAAACCCTGTTGATGAGCTTACACCTGCCGTTGCAGAGCCGTAAATGTAGTTGTAGTATATAAACTTGCTCATAAGGTGATTTTTAGTCCAATACTGACGCTCCGGAGAAAGGTTTGTGGCAGGAATTGTAACATTTTTTACACTGATTACGGCATAAAGATTTTTTTCCTTATATATTGCCCTGTAAAGCTTTAAAAGGTCTGCCGCAGTTGTGTACTGCTTTGAATCCTCCTTGCCTGTTGGGTTTGTAAAGACTGTGTTTTTCATACCCAAAGCTTCGGCATATTCGTTCATTTTTTCCACAAATTTATCTATACCGCCATAGTTTAGTGCTACGGCATACACTGCATCGTTTGCCTGTTCCACAAGCATACCTGAAATAAGGTCACCGCTTTTTAGCTCTTCGCCTGTCTTAAGCTTCATGCTTGCATCTGCGTAATAGGTGTAGTCTGAAAGATTTTCCGCAACGGTAATTGATGTATCCATACCGTAAATTTTATAGGTTGTATATGCAGTCATAAGCTTTGTAAGCTCTGCAGGAGCAACCTTTGAATCATAATTTTTGCTGTAGATAATCTGCTCTCCGGAAAGTGATGCCAAAATGGCAGCGCTTCCCTTAGGCTGTGGTGCCGCACTGCACACAACCGTCGCGCTTATAATAACCAGGATTAAAAAAAGACTTGTAAGAACTTTTTTCATACTCTGTAATCCTCCTACATATTTATAGAAAGATTATAACAGATAAATTATTTTTTTACAACTATATTCCGACAATTTTTTTAAGGGTGGTATTCATTCCGTATGCGGCGGTTTTTTCTATTATTTCCGTTTCGGTTAAAATCTTTAAAACCTCCATACGGCTGTTTATTACATTTACCGTATAATACCTGTCGTAGGAAAGGTTTTCAATTACCCCAAAAGCCCTTTCGTTTACGTCTGCCACCAGCACCTCTGCCTTTAAAGCTCCTTGATTTGCAAGTTTTTTTCTGCTGTACAAAATATCCTTCATAATAATTGCGTTTGCCCTTTTACGCTCTTCAGTAAGGTTGGCAAGCAAAAAACCGCCTACAAGCAAAAATGAAAAGTTAAAGCCCGTTACATAAAGTGCATAAAGTCCGGAAACGGCAATTAAAAACGCTGTTAAACCCGTAATTTTTAAAGCAACGGTGGTTGCCCGTATGTGACCAAGCCTTTTTACAAGCAAGGCACGAAGTATCCGTCCGCCGTCAAGGGGCAGTGCGGGAAGCAGATTAAAAATACCCATGGCAATGCTTGAGGTTATTATATAATTTTTGAAAGCACCCTCAAAAAAGCCATAGATAAAATATGCAATTAAAAAATTTGCAACAGGCCCTGCTGCCGCAATTTTTATTTCATCAAAAGGCTTTGGGATACATTCTTTTTTGATTTTTGCAGTTATGCCAAAGGGTAAAATTTCCACACCGTCTATCGGTACATTGCACATTTTTGCAACAAGTATGTGTGCAGCCTCGTGAAGTGCTGTTACTGCATACGCCACTGCTAAAATTTCAAGGAAGTCAAAAAGCAGGCTTACGGCAAAAAGCAGTAAAGTAAGCAGATTTATTTCCAGCTTCCCTGCTTTTATGGGTCGCAAAAGCTTATCAGTCACCGTCGGCAATGTCTTTAATCCTTTCCGCAATGTCCATAACGGCTGATTTGTAGTCTACGGTGTAGGAAAGTGTGTAGCCTATACGCTCTGTAAGCTTTTGGGCAGTGGTTGTCCTAAGCAGGCTTATTATAAAAATAACAAGCACTATAACTCCGCACACAATGCTTTGACGTATAAATTTTACCTTAAAGGGCAGCTTTTCCTCCTGCCCCGTATTTCCTCTTACACCTTTTCTGTATCTTTCCATATTTTATCACTCCTTACAACATTATATTTGTAAGGACAGTTAAATATGACGCACAGTAAAAAGAAGGAACGCATTGCGTTCCCTCCTCAATTCTTCATTCTGCATTCTTAATTCTTCATTAACCTACGTAGTTATCTACTTCTTCAACATCAGTTGTTCCCTCAAGCATTTGCTCATTTACAAGGTTAAAAGGTGATGCCAGATAGCCTTCCCTGTTATAAAGATTGTGTGTGGGGTTATTGCCGTAACCCATTGAAACTCTTGATGCCACAACACCCGCATCCCATTTAAGTGTAAGGATGTTGCCCGAAATTTCAGGATGCACCGTAAATGCCGTACCAACCTCGTTATAAACATAGGTATCCTCTAAATAATCACCGCGTATTTCAAGTTTGTCACAGTGGCTAAAGGTGATTTTTACGCTGTTTTCAAGCCACTCTACTGTATCGTATACAGGTCCGCAGTATTCCTGATTTATGCCGAACTCCTCACACAAAACAGCCTTTGCAAGTGCAACGGAAACCTGTTTTTTACGGGTTGGGTGTATAAGCCTTGCTTCCCCTGTTTTTACAAGTGTGGTCATATACACATTTTCCGTATTTTTGGAAACGTATTCAATACCCTGACGTACTGCACCCCAGTCCACATCTCTGTCATCTACAAAAGGCATAATCTGTACACAGTAAAAGGGCAGATTGTCATCCCAAAGCTCTCGCCAGTTTTTAATCATTATGTCAAGACGTGTGCCGTATGTAACACTTTCTTCCTTTTGAATATTACTTTCACCCTGATACCACAAAACGCCGTTTATCGCAAAGGGTGCAACATTCAAAAGCTTGTTTTTATATAGCCATGATTCCTGATTAAAAAGTCGTGCATAATAGCTTTGACCTTTAACAGGCATCAAAGCCTGATATTCTTCCGTTTCAACAATTTCGGGGGCTGTCCATGCATCCACACGGGATGAGCCCCAGTTGCAGGAAATTACACCAACAGGCACACCTGTGTTTGCATAAAGGTGTTTTGCGAAATAATAGCCTATTGCGGAAAAGCCCAATGCATCCTCACCCTTGCATTCGTGCCATACAGCAAGGTCGCAAAGTCTGTGATTTTCGTAGTAGTATGAATGAGGCTCGGTGAAAAATCTTATGTTGGGGTTGTCCTCAAGCTCAATATCACAAGTGCTACGAAGCAAAAGGTACATATTGGACTGTCCCCCTGCAAAGTACACATCACCAACAAGTATGTTTGTATAAACTGTTTCCTCACCGTTTAAGGTTACTTTAAGTTCATAGGGGCCTCCTGCCTCCATTGGCGGAAGATATCCGCGAAATTCACCGTTTACCGATTCAAATTCAATTGAATTACCGCCAAATTCTGCCTTGCCCTTTCCGTCACCTGTACCGAAAATGCAGATTTCCTTATTACGCTGAAAAATCATATCATTACTGAAAATTTCTGCTAATACCATTTTAAACTCTCCTTTTAAGTTAAATACAGTAAGCTACTGATGCAAGCTTTTTTGCCGTATGTGCAAGGGAATTAATATACATAAATTCCCCGGGATTATGTATCAAACCGCCGTGAACGCCGAAGCTGTCAATGCAGGGGATGCCCATTTTTGTCATATCCGCAGAATCTGCACCACCAAAATTTTTAAGCATTTCCACGCCACCCTCAACGCCGTTTTCCTGAAAAATGCTTTTCACTTTTTCAAAAAGCTCAACATTGCGCTGTGTTTTTTCCATAGCATAACGACTGCTTGCAAGAGTATATTCACAGGTTGTTCCCTCAACAAATGAAGTTGATGCAACCTCCTTGACAATTTCCATAATTTTATCTTTTTCCGCCTCTGTGGAAAAACGAAAATCTGCTGTAAACATACAGCTTTCGGGAACGGTGTTTTCTGCCGTACCTCCGCTTATAATACCGCAGTTGCAGGTAATGCCGTCAACATCCTTATACTGTTCAAGCTTTAAAATTTTATGTGCCGCTTCAGCTATGGCACTTGCTCCTTCGGGACAACGAGAGGAATGAACAGACACACCTGTTATGTTAAATTTAAACTTGCATATACCCTTCATTTCAATGGCGAAGCCTTTGTCATTTCCCGGCTCTGCATTAAGAAAAGCCACGCAGCCCTTTGCCTTTTCGCCCATATACTGAACGGTTGTTTTGTTGCTGTTTCTGCTTCCGTTTTCTTCATCACTCTGCAAAATAAGCTTAACAGGTCGATGTGTAAAGCCGCATTTTTCAAGGGCATCCATTGCCATAAAGCCTGCCACAACACCGCCTTTGCAATCTGTAATACCGGGGGCGTATATTTTTTCATCGTCCCATGTAACAGCAGGGTTGCCGAATGAACCTACAGGATGAACGGTATCCATATGTCCCGAAAAACAAACAGGCTCACCTTTTGCATCCGCATTCATTGTTATGCAAACAACATCTCCCGATATTTCCTGATGCTGTGTTTCAGCAAGCCAGCCCTTTGCTTTTGCCTTTTCAATAAAATATCTGCCCACATTGTCAACGCCCTCTTTATAATCCGTAGGGCTTTCAATGTTGCATACATCCTTTAAAAACTGTATGTATTCACCGTTAAGTCCGTCAATTGTTTCAAAAAGCTTTTTGCATTTCATTGTACACATCTCCATTTCAATTCAATCAATAGCAATAATTTTTTCAAGAAACTCCTTGGGTGAATAAACGGTAACCTCTGACTTTGCATAATCTTTCAGATTTCTTGTTACAATACAATCCACATCTGTTCTTTTTGCAGTTTCGCACATAACGGCATCTTCATAATCAGATATATCGGAGGAAAGTGCCTGTCTGCAATCTAACTGTGTTGTATCCAGAATATCAAACAAGCCAAATAATGTTTTTAATATTTTCCGTGTAATATCATCGCTGTGTGTAGAACGGTGAGTAAGATAATAAATATCAAGTACGGAATTTGCAGAAATGTATCCCACAACCTGCTTGTTGGCAACAGCAAAAAATATCTGCTTAGCTTCTTCTGCAAATGGTTCTCTGTTTTGCAGAGCATCGATTACAACACAAGTATCAATTAATGCCCTCATATGTTATCAAGCCTTTCTTTTTTTGCCTCTTCAAGTGTAACATCATTGGAAATAACACCAAATAAAGATTTTGCCATATCCACTCGATCCTGATTTGGGTTTGTTAGCTTTGCAACAACCTTACCGTTTTTTGTAATGTATATATCTTCCGTAGCTGAAAGCAAAAGATACTTTCCAAGATTTAATTTTAATTCTGTAGCTGTAATAGACATAAACAACTCTCCCCTCATAAAAATTAAATTTCTACACTTATATTATATCCAAATCGAACGATTTTGTCAACCGATTCGTGCGATTTTGGAATGATAAATTCAAAATCAAATTACCGCACATTAATATTATATGAAAATATGTTGAATTTTTTTCAATTTTGTTGTATTATTAAAGTATTAGTTTGTCGAAAGGATAAAAATAATGAATATAAACTATTTACTGGACAAGGTTGAAAAGCCGGGCAGATACACAGGCGGCGAATGGGGAAGTGTTGTTAAAAACCCGTCAGACGTAGACATCCGCTTTGCATTCTGCTTTCCCGATACTTATGAAATAGGTATGAGCCATCTTGGTATTAAAATTTTATACGGTCTTTTTAATCAGCGTAAGGATACATGGTGTGAACGTGTGTATGCTCCATGGACAGATATGGAAGCACTTATGCGTGAACATAACATTCCCCTATACGCTCTTGAAAGCAAGGACTCCATAAACAAATTTGACTTTGTTGGCTTTACACTTCAATACGAAATGAGCTATTCAAACATTTTAAATATGCTTGATTTAGGCAACATTCCCTTGCTTGCAAAGGACAGAGGTGAAAATGACCCGTTAGTTTGCGGAGGAGGTCCGTGTGCGTATAATGCAGAGCCAATAGCCGACTTTTTCGACTTCTTCACAATGGGTGAGGGCGAAGAGGTTATGACCGAAGTGCTTGATGCTTATGCAGAGCACAAAAAAAATGGCGGTACACGTAAAGAATACCTTGAAAAAATTGCAAATATAGAGGGCGTATACGTTCCATCATTCTATGATGTGGAATATAACGGTGACGGCACAGTAAAATCCGTTACACCAAATAACGAAAATGCAAAGCCTGTTATAACAAAGAGAATTATAAAGGATATGGACAAGGTTTACTACCCCACAGACTTTATAGTTCCAAACATAGAAATTGTACACGACAGAATTATGCTTGAGGTTTTCCGCGGTTGTACAAGAGGTTGCCGTTTCTGTCAGGCAGGTATGATATACCGCCCTGTACGTGAAAAATCACCCGAAAGGCTTTTAGGTCTTGCGGAGGATATGATTAAAAACACAGGCTATGAGGAAATTTCACTTACCTCACTTTCAACCTCTGACTATTCGGGCTTAGAGCCTATGTGCAACGGACTTCTCAATATGACAAAGCCTAAAAACATCAATTTGTCATTACCGTCACTTAGAATAGACAACTTTTCATTAGAGCTTATGGAAAAGGTGCGTCACAAGGGACTTACCTTTGCACCTGAGGCAGGTACACAGCGCCTTCGTGATGTTATTAACAAAAATATTACGGAGGATGACATTACCCACTCCACACGCCTTGCATTTGAAGGTGGCTACAACGGCGTTAAGCTTTACTTTATGATGGGTCTTCCAACAGAAACAGATGAAGATGTAGAGGGCATTTCCGACCTTGCAAATCTGGTTGCAGACCAGTACTTTGCAGTGCCTAAGGAAAAACGTGCAAAGGGACTTAGAATTACCGTAAGTACCTCCTGCTTTGTACCAAAGCCTTTTACACCCTTCCAGTGGGAGCCTATGGACACTATGGCAAATTTGGAACGCAAGCAGGAAATATTGCAAAAGAAAATACGTTCACGTTCCATTAAATACAACTGGCACGATGCTGATGTAAGCTATCTTGAAGCAGTTTTTGCACGAGGTGACAGAAGGCTTAACAAGGTTATGCTTGAAGCACATAAACAGGGTGTTAAATTTGACAGCTGGGCAGAGTTTTTCAGTTATGAAAAATGGATGGAAATATTCAAAGCCTGCGGAATAGACCCTGACTTTTACGCAACAAGAAAGCGTGAATATGACGAGGTTTTGCCATGGGATCACATAAGTGTAGGTGTTTCCAAAAACTTTATGATAAACGAAAGCAAAAAGGCACACGACGAGGTTACAACTCCTCAGTGTCGCGAAAAATGCAGCGGTTGCGGTGCAAACAAGTTTGGAGGTGGTATCTGTGGCGACTGTGCTAAGGGCAACATTTAAAAAGGGTGAAGCACTGCGTTACACAGGTCACCTTGACATACTCCGTACCTTTGTACGAGGTATGAGAAGGGCAGAAATACCCTTTAAATACTCCGAGGGCTTTAACCCCCACGCTGTTATGAGCTTTGCTCTTCCTTTGGGTGTTGGCACAACAAGCGAATGCGAAATTGTGGAAATACAAATGAAGGAGCAAATTCCTGCTGAAGCTTTCATAAAGGCAGTTAACGAAAAGATGCCTCCCGAAAGTATAGAGGTTGTATCCGCAGAATATTCTGACGAAAAAACACCTGTAATTGTTAAGGCAGAATATGTAATTGAATATGAAAATGATAAGCCCATTAATTACAGTGAAATTGAAGAAGCTCTTTCAGGCAAGGAAATTTTAATAGAAAAAAAGAGCAAAAGACAGATGAAGGAAATTAATCTTTCCGACCATATTTTTGAAAGCAGAATTGAAAAAAAGGATGAAAAAAGCTTTACACTTTACGTTACCGTTTCTGCAGGAAATACATTCAACATAAAGCCACAGCTTTTAACGGACGGCTTAAAATCCGTATGTCCGTCCTTTAACCCCATACTTTCACTTCCAAACAGGAAGAAATTTATATTTGAAGGAGAATGATTATGAAATTTCCAAAATTTAATTTCAAATCCTCAGACATTATAAAAATTGATACCTTAATAGGTAAAAGAGCCGTTATAGACGGTGATTTAACCGGCAAAGGCAACTACAAAATAGACGGCACTGTTACAGGTGATGTAAAAATTAAAGGTGATCTTGTAACAGGTGAAAAATCCGTTATAACAGGTGATATTACTGCAAAAAACATTATTATTGCAGGTACTGTTACAGGTGATGTTGAAGCAAGCGGACAGCTTACAATAAAGCACACAGGTATGATAACAGGTGACCAGAAGTGCGGCAGCCTTATAGTTGAGGAAGGCTCCCGTGTTACAGGCAAGTGCGAAATTATAGGCAATACCGAAGCTGTTAAGGAAATACCCGAATTTAATCCGGAAGAAGATTTTATGCCTGTTGAAGAATCCGAAACCAAAGAAATGGATGAGTAATTATGAACGATTATCAGGAAGAAAGAATAATCAGCACAAGAAACCTTGATGCTGAAAACGATTATGAATATTCCCTCCGTCCACGTACAATTGACGAATATGTAGGTCAGCAAAAGGTAAAGGAAAACTTAGACGTATTTATTCAGGCGGCAAAGGAAAGACGTGAGGCACTTGACCACGTTTTGCTGTACGGCCCTCCGGGGCTTGGTAAAACCACGCTGGCATCTATTATTGCCAACGAAATGGGCGTAAACATCCGTGTTACAAGCGGCCCTGCCATTGAAAAACAGGGCGACCTTGCGGCACTGCTTACCAACCTTTCGGAACACGATATTTTGTTTATTGACGAAATTCACCGTATGTCCCGCTCAATTGAGGAGGTTTTGTATCCTGCTATGGAGGACTACGCACTGGATATAATTGTGGGTCAGGGGCCTTCTGCAAGGTCTATACGCATAGATTTGCCAAAATTTACTTTAATTGGTGCAACAACACGTGCAGGGCTTTTATCCGCACCACTTCGTGACCGTTTTGGTGTAATTTCAAGACTTGAATTATACACACCCCAAGAGCTTGCACAAATTGTAAAACGCTCTGCAGGAATTTTAGGTGCACAAATTGAAGATGACGGGGCTATGGAAATTGCATCCCGTTCACGAGGCACACCACGTATTGCAAACAGACTTTTAAAGCGCGTACGTGACTATGCACAAATTAAGGCAAACGGTGTTATCACAGCTCAGGTTGCAGATGCCGCACTTAATATGCTGGAGGTTGACAAGATTGGTCTTGATAAAATAGACAAAAATATGATGCTTTCAATTATAAAAGCCTTTGGCGGCGGCCCCGTTGGACTTGACACCTTAGCGGCTATGATAGGTGAAGACCCCGGAACAATTGAAGATGTTTATGAGCCATATCTTCTTCAGCAGGGCTTTATAAACCGTACACCAAGGGGCAGAATGGCAACAAAGGTTGCCTATGACTATTTTGATATACCAATGGAACAAAATAAATAAAAAATAAATAAAAAAAGGAGTTTTTAAAATGAAATTATTAAAGGAATTCAAGGAATTTGCACTAAAGGGCAATGTGCTTGATATGGCAGTCGGCGTTATTATAGGTGGTGCTTTCGGTAAAATCGTTACTTCAATTGTAAACGATGTTATTATGCCGCTTATCGGTATATTCCTAAAGCAGAGCTTTTCGTCAATTACTATAAACCTTTTAGGCTCTAACAAAATTCTTATAGGCAACTTTATTCAGAATGTAGTTGACTTTGTAATTATAGCTCTTTCAATCTTCCTGTTTGTAAAGCTTATTGGCAAATTCAAGAAAAAGGAAGAACCAAAGCCGGAAGAACCAAAAGGCCCTACAACAGAAGAATTACTTGCTGAAATACGTGATTTATTGAAGGAAAAAGAATAATACATAAAAAAAGGGAATGTAAAAAAAGTCCAGAACGCAAAAAGAGGATAAATATAATAAAACCAAATGATTTATATTTATAAAACTTTTCAGTTTGGTTGAAAAATCTCATTTTATTCGATTTTTCTTATTTTAAAAGTCTTTTTGCTACGAACAAACTTCGCCTGCGTAGTATAAACATACAACTTTGGCTCAGTTTGTCCATTCTGAACATTTTTTCCTATTCCCACTAACAAACGGACTGTAAAAAAACAATTTTTTTACAGCCCCTAATATATTGTAGGGGCTGATGCCCACATCAGCCCGCATACTGTATATTACACGGTACGATGTAGGCATCGTACCCTACACGTGTTTCTTATTTTAAAAGAAATGCAAAGCATTTCAACCACAATTCTGCATTCTTAATTCTGCATTTAAAAAATAAAAGCGGTATAAAACCGCTTTTATTATGTATTATCTAAGGTCAACAATTTTCCAGTCGCCGTCAATCTTTTCCATGCCAAGACCGGCTTCTTCTTCATCACCGTCTACATTTGTCATAGTCATATCAACAGTTGCTGTGCCTTCTTCTTCATCAATTTCAACATTTGTAATGTCGCATTTAATACCCTTAGCTTCTTCTTTTGCTTCCTTAACTTCATCTTCGTCAAGGTAATCAAAATAGCTTGCCATTTCAGAAACCTGATCAGCTGTATCGCCGTCACAGTATTCAGCAGCTTTTTCAAAATTAAGCTCTAAGTAAGCATCCATAAATTTTTCTGCTACCTTTTTAACCTTGTCTTCTTCACTTCCGCAAGCTGTAAAAGCGCACAATGCCATTACCAACACAAGCACAAGTGCCATAAGTTTTGTCATCTTTTTCATTTTTCAAATCTCCTTTAAAATAATTGATAGGATTATTATACCAAACTTTCAGTCAAAAAGCAACATAAAGTTTGTTGACCAGACAAATTTGCTGTGATATAATTCAACCTAAAAGGAGATGTCTTAAATGAACAAAACAAACCCTGAAATACACGGTTTTTCAAGTATTCCCATTCGTGAAAACCACGCTCATCTGTGCTTTGAAAAGCCAATTGACGAAACAGTTGACAATTTCAAAAACGTTCTGCACCATTTTAATTACAGTTCAATTAACATAAATGCCGTACCCGCAAGCCACAGTAAAACGGAAAACTACCAGACCATTTACTGCAAATCTGTGCTTGCTCCAAAAATATTTGCATCGGCAGGTTTGGAATACGCACTTGACAGTACCGATACTGCCGACGAAATGTTAAATCAGCTTAAAGAATATATGTCAATGGGCTTTGACGGTATGAAGATGCTTGACGGCAAGGTTTCACAGTACAGAATTACAAAGTACAAATTAAACGACCCTCTTTTTTCAAAATTCTTTGAATATGCGGAAGAAAATGAAATTCCCATCACCCTTCATGTTGCAGACCCCGAAAGGTATTGGGACTACTCAAAGGCAACACCATATACCATTGAAAAGGGCTGGGTGTTCGGCCCGGATGACCCGCACATTGAAGAACTTCGTAATTGGGTCACTGATGTGTTGACCCGATATCCCAAATTAAAGCTTATACTTGCACATTTTTATTTTATGAGTAATGACCTTGACCGTGCCGCAAAGCTTTTTGATACTTACGAAAACCTGTGCTTTGACATTACGCCCGGCGGTGAAATGTTTGTTAATTTTACAAATAACTATGACGAATCACGAAGTTTTTTTAAAAAATATCAGGACAGAATTTTGTACGGTACAGATATGTACAACACCTTTGAAAGCGTTGAAAAAGCCGAATCCGAGGTTTCGGGACCACGTGTTTTTCAGGCACGTTCAATGCTTGAAGGCAGGGAGGAATTTTATTCAAAGCTAATATCTGACAACCCAATTAAGCCCTTTGGTTTTAAGGGTGAAATACTTGATAAAATTTACCGTAAAAACTTTGAACGACTTTTCGGCAACACTCCTAAGGCACTTGACACAGAGCGGATATGTGCCCGTATACAAAGGTTTATTGCCCAAAACAAAAATCTTAATGAAACCGAGGCAGGTAACATAAAGCTTATTGCAGAATATTTCAAAAACAAATAATCGTTTTTTGAAGCAGTGGATTTTTATTCACTGCTTCCGTATTTTTCCATCTGCCTTTTTATATTTCTTCTTTCCCACTCTATGTCGTAAACAGGAACATTTGAAGGCTCAATATTCCTGAACTTTGTTGACTTTGGTGTTGGCACACAATTATTTAAAATATTTGAATTATTTATATTATTTTTATTATTTATATTAATATAAGGGTTGGTTGTCTGTTGGTTATACGTTGGTTGTCTGTTGGGTGTCTGCCGGTTGTCTGTGGGTTGCTTAGGCTCTAAATGCTTCCATTTTATCAGCTTTATTATGGTATATCTGTTGGTTGACTTCACCTCTATTTCCCCTGCTTCTTCTAAATTTTTTAAAATGTTTCTGTATCTGGTTTCACCCAAATTCAACGCCTCTGCGGCTTTTTTTCTCGATTCTAAAAACACCTCACCTTTTTTAAGGTCCACTTTAATGTTATTGGTAATTACAAAAGTATCCTCGTAACAGCTTTTATATGCAAGCCAGCAAAGTGTTTTGAAAGTATCACTGTCATCAAATATAGGCCCTTCATACATCCAGTTGTAGGTAGGGCAAAAATACTTACTCATAATATCAGCTCCTTTTCTTTGAGCTAATATTAACCTAAAAGCATAGTGGCTTTCAATGGCGTGTTTTTTTAGTTAAGAGTGATGAATGCAGAGTGCAGAATTACGGACAATGCTACGCATTTCTTTTAAAATAAGAAACACGTGTAGGGTACGATGCCTACATCGTACCGTGTAATATACAATATACGGGCTGATGTGGGCATCAGCCCCTACAATAGATTTCTAAAAAATCCGTAATTTTTATTACGGATTTTATCTTACAATATTACTTATCCATATTCCCCGCTTAACCAATACAAATGCTATAACAGCCTTTAATATTTCAAGGCCGTTTGCAATAAAGTAAAGAAGTACAATATTCATATCTGTAAAATTAGCAAGAGTATATGTAACAGGAACGGCTAAAAGCCACATAAAGCCGCTGTCAAAAATAAAGGTTATAATAGTTTTGCCGCCCGAACGTATTGCAAAATAACAGTTATGTGTAAAGCTTACAATAGGCATAAGTGACGCCGTTACAAGCAAAAAGCTTGCAGCCATTTGTTTAACGTGAGGCTCGGTATTGTAAATTTGCGGAATTATACCCGAAAGCAATGCCAAAACACCGCCAATTACCGTACAGCCCACAAAGCTTACTGCAATAAGCCTCCATACCGTTTTTTTTGCATCTTCTATTTCGTTTGCCCCAAGTCGCTGACCTACCATAATAGCAACGGCACTTCCTGTTGCAACAAACAAAACATTAAAAAGGTTTGTAACCGTAGATGCAATGTTTGCCGATGCAACAACGTCAAGTCCCCTTACGGAATAACACTGCAGGTATGTAGCCACACCCAAAGACCACAAAAGCTCGTTTACAAGTACGGGAGAGCCCTTTTTAAAAACATCCTTACAAAGCTTCCTGGGAATACGGAGGCTTCTGTAAGCACCCTTTAAAAAGCGGAATTTGTTGCTGTTTTTGTGTGCAAGGAACATTAAAAGTGCAAGCTCACCAAAACGTGAAATTACAGTAGCAACAGCCGCACCTGAAACACCAAGCTTGGGAAAACCGCACATACCGAAAATAAGCAGAAAATTAAGAACGGTATTTGATACAATTGCCACAACACTTGAATACATAGGAAATTTTGTTTCTCCAAGCTCACGAAGAGAGCTTGAATACACCTGGGAAAGTGCAAAGGGCACAAGGCCTATTAACATTATACCCATATAGTCTGTTGCAAAGGAAAGTGTTGCCGCCGCATCGGCAGGTGAGGTACCTGCCGGAATATAAAGACCTACAAGCTTTTCGGGAAACAGTGAAAATATGCTTATTGCACAAAAAAGCACCATAGCTATAATGTAAAGCTTTATGCGAAAGCAGTGACGTACACCCTCGTCATCCTTTGCACCTGCATACTGTGTGCCGAAAATCCCGGCACCGGATATACCGCCGAATATGGCAAGATTAAACACAAATATAAGCTGGTTTACAATGGCTACAGATGACATTTCAAGAGTACCCACACGGCCAACCATAATGTTATCCATAAGATTTACTATGTTTGTTATTGTGTTTTGCACAATAATGGGTACAATTATACGGACAACGCTTTTATAAAAGCTTCTATCACCTATTAAATTGTCTTTTAATTTGTTTTTTAAAGTTAAAGTTTCCACAAAAATCTCCTGTTACCAAAGCTGAGGCATCATCATACAAGCAATGCGGAAGAATACAATAAGACTTATTGCATCAACCAGGGTTGTAATAAAAGGACTTGCCATAACAGCAGGGTCAAGCCCTGTTTTTTGTGCAAGCATAGGAAGCATACAGCCTATAATTTTGGCAATTACAACGGTTACAAGCATTGCAATTGCTACAACCAGGGGCACTATAAAATCTCCTGTACCGCCTATAAAATAAACCTCAACAAATGTTATAATTGCAAGTGTTACACCGCAAAGCAGAGAAACACGTACTTCCTTCCACAAAACACGGAAGATATCTTTAAATTCAATATCGTTAAGCGACATACCGCGGATAACCGTAACAGATGCCTGACTTCCCGAATTACCACCCGTACCCATAAGCATGGGAATAAAGCTTGTTAAAATTACAGCCTTTGAAAGTGCATTTTCGTAATGGCTTATAATGCTTCCCGTAAAAATGGCGGAAAGCAACAAAAGCATAAGCCAGGGAATACGGCTTTTCCAGGTTTCAAAAACGCCTGTTTTAAAATAGGGCTTTTCCGTAGGGGTAATAGCCATCATCTTTTCCATATCCTCGGTAGCCTCTTCTTCAATAACGTCAACGGCGTCATCAACTGTGATAATACCCACAATACGCTCTTCATGGTCAACAACGGGAAGTGCTAAAAGGTCATAGTCCGTAAACATACGCACAACATCCTCCCTGTTATCCGTTGTAACACAGCGTATAACGTGAGTATCCATTATATCTTCAATAACCGTCTGGTCATCGTTTACAATAACAAGCTCTTTTAAGGTAACAACACCTTCAAGCCGACGTTTGCCGCTTGTAACATAGCAGGTATAAATAGTTTCCTTATCAACTGCATTTTTACGTATATACTGCAGTGCATCCGAAACAGTCATATGCTTTTTCAAAGCAACATATTCCGATGTCATAATACTTCCCGCACTGCCGTCGGCATACTGTAAAAATTCATTTATAATCTTTCTTTTGGAAGGGTTGGCATTTTTAAGAATACGCCTTACAACCATTGCAGGTAATTCCTCCAACAGGTCTACAACGTCATCCACGAAAAGGTCATCTATAATATCCCGCAAATCAGTATCGTTAATACGTTCGATAATATGCTCCTGAGTGTCACTTGGTAAATATGCAAACACGTCTGAAGCCACATCTTTTTTAAGAAGTCGGAAAACCAGAATAATTTTTTCATCCTCAAGCTCTTCAATAAAAGACGCAATGTCGTATTCATTCATTTCCAAAAGCTCTGTTTTCAGCTTCAAAATCTGCTTTGCTTCAAGCATTTCGTTTAAAAGCTCAAAGTCGGGTGTAAAATCGTTTCTTGCCTCGTTCATTTCAGCCGACATATTCATACCTCCTTCTTTAAATACTGATGCCTTTTTATTATACACCTTTCAAGCATTTTGTGTCAATGTATATCTTTTTCAAGAAATTTAATGTAAAAACCAAATATTTCTTGATTTTTGCATAAAAAAAATATATAATATAATAAGTATATTATGTTTTTAAAAGGAGTCAAATATGAAAGAGACATTAGTGAATTTTGTGGCAAACTTTCCAAACGAGCTTGCTGTTATTCTTTTGTCTGTAATTCCCGTTGCGGAGCTTAGGTTTGCAATACCTTTTGCAGTTTTAAATTACGGTATGCACCCCGTACTTGCTTTTTTGTATGCCTGCATCGGAAATTTGCTTCCTGTTCCGTTTATCATTCTTTTTATAAGAAAGATATTTGACTGGATGAAAAAATTCAAGTTTTTACGCAAAATTGTTATAAAGCTTGAAGAAAGGGGCACTTCAAAACAGGAAACAGTTAAAAAATACAAGTTCTGGGGACTTTTTATATTTGTTGCAATTCCCCTTCCGGGTACCGGTGCCTGGACAGGCGCTCTTATAGCCGCACTTATGAATATGCGACTTAAAGACGCTCTTCCCTCAATTACACTTGGGGTTATCACCGCAGGACTTGTTGTAACATTTTTATCAATGCTTGTTCCAAGCCTGTTAGGCTTTTAATAACACCGTAAGACCGAACGGCTGTTTTAATTTCAAGGTCAGAAAGGTAATTTAGCTATGGCAAGAAAATTCTTTACTTCAGAATCAGTTACAGAGGGGCATCCGGATAAAATCTGCGACCAGATTTCCGATGCTGTTTTAGATGCAATATTAAAAGAAGATAAATATGCCCGTGTAGCCTGCGAAACTGCCTGCACAACAGGTCTTGTGCTTGTTATGGGTGAAATTTCAACGGAATGCTACATAGATATTCAGAAAATTGTAAGAGAAACCGTACGTGAAATTGGCTACGACCGTGCAAAATACGGCTTTGACTGTGATACCTGTGCAGTTATTTCCGCAATTGACGAACAGTCTGCAGATATTGCTTTGGGTGTTGACAAGTCCCTTGAGGCTAAAAAGGGTGATACTGACAAGTTCGACACAGGTGCAGGTGACCAGGGTATGATGTTCGGCTTTGCCTGCAACGAAACACCCGAGCTTATGCCTATGCCAATATCCATGGCACACAAAATGGCAAAACGCCTTACAGATGTAAGAAAGCAGGGCATTCTTCCATACCTTCGTCCCGACGGTAAAACTCAGGTTACTGTTGAATATGAAGAGGACAAGCCCGTACGTGTAGATACAGTTGTAGTATCCTCACAGCACAGTGAAGAAATTACACACGAACAAATTGAAAAGGACATTATAGAAAATGTAATAAAGCCTATTGTACCGGCAGAGCTTTTTGACGAAAACACAAAGATTTTCGTAAATCCGACAGGCAAATTTGTAATAGGCGGACCTAACGGCGACAGCGGTCTTACAGGCAGAAAGATTATTGTAGACACCTACGGCGGCTATGCTAAACACGGCGGCGGTGCATTTTCCGGTAAAGACCCCACAAAGGTTGACCGTTCTGCGGCTTATGCGGCACGCTACGTTGCCAAAAACATTGTAGCGGCAGGCTTGGCAGACAAGTGTGAAATTCAGCTTGCTTATGCAATTGGCGTTGCAAACCCTGTAAGTATTTTAATAGACACATACGGAACAGAAAAAATACCTGTTGAAGAAATCGAAAACAGAGTTAAAAAGGTGTTTGACCTTCGTCCTGCGGCAATTATTGAAAACTTAGGTCTTAGAAACCCAATTTATAAAAATACTGCGGCTTACGGACACTTTGGCCGTACAGACGTAGAGTTCCCATGGGAAAAATGTGATAAGGTGGATGAATTGAAGTGAATTTTGTAGATCAGGCAATAACTGATACTCTTGAACAAAACTATATGCCCTATGCAATGAGCGTTATAGTTTCCCGTGCAATACCCGAAATTGACGGCTTAAAGCCTTCCCACAGAAAGCTTTTATACACAATGTATAAAATGGGGCTTTTAAACGGAAAAACTATCAAATCCGCAAACATTGCAGGTCAGACAATGAAATTAAACCCTCACGGCGATGCGGCTATTTACGAAACAATGGTACGTCTTACAGAGGGTCACGAGGCACTTTTGCACCCATTGGTGGAAAGTAAGGGTAGCTTTGGTAAGCATTATTCCGATATGGCTTATGCCGCACCACGTTATACGGAAGCAAAGCTTGCACCAATTTGTAACGAAATTTTTGCAGATATTGACAAGGACACAGTTGATTTTATAGATAACTACGACAACACTATGAAAGAGCCTGTGCTGTTGCCGACAAAGTTTCCGAATATTCTTGTAAACCCGAATATGGGTATTGCCGTCGGTATGGCTTCAAATATCTGCAGCTTTAATTTAAAGGAAATTTGTGCAACCACAATAGCATTCCTTAAAAATGAAAAGTGCAATATTCAAAAGACACTTTTGGCTCCCGACTTTTCAACAGGCGGTGAGATTATATACGATGAAGAACAGATGAAGGCTATATACGAAACAGGCAGAGGAAGCTTTAAAATCCGTTCAAAATACGTGTATGACAAAAAGAACAACTGTATAGATATTTTAGAAATTCCATACACCACAAAGTCGGACATTATTCTTGCTAAAATCATAGAGCTTATAAAGGCTAATAAAATTAAAGAAATTTCCGACATCCGTGATGAAACAGATAAAAACGGTCTTAAAATTACAATAGACCTAAAGCGCGGCACAGACCCGGAAAAGCTTATGCAAAAGCTTTTCAAAATGACTACCCTTATGGACAGCTTTGGCTGTAACTTCAACATTCTTATAGGCAGTACGCCAAAGGTTATGGGTATTCGCGAAATTTTAAGCGAATGGTCAAAATTCCGTATAGAATGTATTAAGCGTCAGCTTGCTTATGACATAGGCAAAAAGTCAGACAGGCTTCACCTTTTGGAGGGGCTTGAAAAAATTCTTTTAGACATAGACAAGGCAATTAAAATTATCCGTGAAACAGATGAGGATGAAATGGTTGTACCTAACCTTATGGCAGGCTTTGGTATTGACGAAATTCAGGCAGAATTTGTTGCGGAAATCAAGCTTCGTAATCTTAACAAAGAGTACATTTTAAAGCGTACTCAGGATATTGAGGATTTAATTGACGAAATTGCAAGACTTCGCTCAATTTACAGCGATGAAAACAGAGTAAAAGAAGTTATTATTGAACAGCTTAAGGAAATAAGCAAAAAATACGGTAAGGAAAGAAAAACCACAATTATCGGCAACGATGAAATTGAAGAATTCCACGAGGAAGAGGTTGTTGAAAACTACAACGTACGCGTCTTCTTCTCACGAGATGGCTACTTTAAAAAGATTACTCTTGTTTCACTTCGTACTTCAGGTGAACAGCGTCTTAAAGAGGGCGACGAAATAGTACTTGAAAAGGAAACGGAAAATATTGCGGAAATTGTTGTGTTTACAGACAAGTGCAATGCCTATAAATCAAAGCTTTCCGACATCCCCGACGGTAAGGCAAGCCAGCTTGGTGAATATTTACCTACACTGCTTAAAATGGAGCCTGACGAAAAGGTTGTGGGCATAGCAATTACCAAGGATTATAAGGGAAATATGCTGTTCTGCTTTGAAAACGGTAAAATGACAAAAACTCCACTTGAGGGATATGCAACAAAAACAAACCGCAAAAAGCTTACAAATGCCTTTGCATCCGCTTCACCTATTGTGGCTGTTATTCAGCTTGAGGAAGAATGTGACCTTGTTGCAATTTCAAGCATAGACAAGGTTATGGCATTCAGTTCAGAGCTTGTGTCACTTAAAACCACAAGAAGCTCTCAGGGTATTACGGTTATGACTCTTAAAAAGAGTGCAACCCTTAAAAAGGTTATTTTTGCAGATAAGTTTGAAACGGAAAATCTGGGCTATTACCGTTCAAAGAAAATTCCTTCGGCAGGTTGCTTTGTAAAGGAAAATCAAACAAGCTTGTTTTAATTAATAATTAATAATGAATAGTTAAGGAGGGAACGCTTTGCGTTCCTTCTTTTTTATAGTAGGGGAGGGTCTCTGCGCCCTCCCGTAAACAGAGAATTTTCGGGAGGGCATGGAAGCCCTCCCCTACAATTTTTTATTTATGTTAAATTCAAACCGTAGGGAAAGGATTTATCCTTTCCGTGTTTTGTTTTACGGAATGCATTCATGAGATTCTTCACTCTTCACTAAAAAAAACACGTGCTTCTCTTAAAAGCACGTGTTTTCTATTATTACTGCCCTATGTACATTTCTTCTGTTTCAAGCTGAATGTTTTTAATCCTCTCCTTTAATTTTTCAAGTTCGTTTGTAATATCTGTAAGCTCGTTAAAAAGTTTAGTATACATTTCTGTTGTAACTTCCATTATAATTCCTCCTTAAAATCAAAAAAGCGTAGCCTCCGAAACAGAGACTACGCAAAAAAACGCAGGGACTCTGTTTCTTAAGTTCTACCACAAACTTATAATCAATACACTCTAAACGGGTATGATGAAACAAGAGTGTACGCTTTTTTTAATAGCGTACCCCGTTAAAGTGTATTATATTGATTATAACTTATAAGTTTGTGGTGACTATATTATACCAAACTACAAAATAAAATTCAACACTTTTTCATCGACAAATTATTATAAATTACGACATTAATTTATTTCCGCTGTCCGCGGGGGAGGTACTTTTGTGTGGGCAAAAGTACCCAAAAACCCACCGCCGGGACGTTCAGTCAACATTTTGTACGAAAAATTTTCTTAAAATTGTCGTCGGGGCTATACGCAAACCCTTTGCGCGAGCCCCTTAAATTGCACATCAGCAGAGGGAAATGATATGTGCAATTTTCCGACAATTTTCTCAAAAATTTTTCTACAAACTGTAATCCCTCACTCTACGGCGTTTTTTGCTAAAGGGGAAAGTGTGTGCCACAGAAAAACGGCTCCCTTGCCTAAAGGGAGCTGGATTTGCCAAAGGCAAAGACTGAGGGATAATTTAAGACTTTTGCTCCAAAAGTACCCCGTCAAAGACATAAAAAAGGATAGCAATTATTTTTTAATTACTATCCTTGACAGTACACTTCATACGGAAACGTGAGTTTTTTCTTACTTATAATCTCTCAAAAAGTCTTTGTTGATTTCAAAAA
>JAZQIO010000057.1:0-5401 GCA_045541135.1 Clostridia bacterium | reverse complement strand
AGGGCTGGTGGTTTGTTGGTTGTCTGCCGGTTGTCTGCTGGTGGTTTGTTGGTGGCTTTTCGGTTGTAAACTGCCTTAAACCCTTGATTTAATCACCTGTTTCTGTTGGTTAATGATTTTTGACAAAGGGAGCATTTAATTTATAAGTATTATAAAACATTTTTATAGTGGCTTTCAATGGCGAGGTTTTTGAAATTAATAATTAATAATGAATAGTTATGGAGGAAATGCGTTGCATTTCTTTGAATAAAAAGGGGAATTCGTATTTCTACGGATTCCCATAATTTTTATGTTTCGTTATTTATATATATTTCTTCCGTTTCTGTTTGTACCTTTTTTATCCTCTCCTTTATGTTTTCAAGTTCATTCATAACATCTGTAAGTTCGTTAAAAAGCTTTGTATACATATCACCTGTTACGTTCATTGTAATTCCTCCTTATAAAAAAAGCGTAGCCCCCGAAACAGAGACTACGCAAAAAACGCAGTGACTCTGTTCCTTAAAGTTTTGCTACAAACTTATTTTACACACTAGTAGGGTATGTCGAAACAAGAGTGTACGCTTTTTATAAAGAGCGCACCCCTACTAGTGACTTTTTGAAAAATTGTGTAAAACTAAATACTTATAAGTTTGTAGCAAATTTATTATATCAAATTACAAAATAAAATTCAACACTTTTTTATTGACAAATTATTATAAATTACGACAAAAGTTTTTTCCGCTGTCCGCGGGGGACTTACTTTTGCGTGGGCAAAAGTAAGCAAAAACCCACCGCCGGGACGTTCGGTCAGCAACTCGTAATCGTCAGTTTCTTAAAATTGTCGCCGTCGTCATATGCGAACTTATCGCACTGACTCCTAAAATTACGCATCCGCAGCGGAAAATGATATGCGCAATTTTACGCCAATTTTTTCAAAACTTCGAAACGATTTGCAATCCCTCACTCTACGGCGTATTGTCTTACGTGAAAGTACGTGCCACTATGTAGGGAACGGCGTCCTCGACGTTCCATATTTTACGTTGAGTAACGTTGGATTTGACATATAAATAAACCTCGCGTTATTATTACATTTTTAAGTATGCAAAAAAGGATAGTAATTTCAAGTAATTACTATCCATAACAGTACGTCGTTTATGCATATAAATTTTAAATTTGTTTTATTGTATACAATATTGCACCAATTTGTGTTGCTTCTTCCTGAGGTGCACTTACAGCCGCATTGTACATATAGCTGTACATATATTCATTACCTATCAGCATTGCAAAAATCACATCGCTTGTAATGCCGTTGCCGTAATCTAAGGAGTAATGACCAATAAGTGCGTCCATATTATTTATTACCGTTCTGTTAAATTCAAGGCTTTCACCAAGCATTTGTCCCATAAGAGAATCCCATTCTTCTTTTGTCTGAATGCTTGCTATAGCTTCATCATAGGGCATATCTTTTATTACAACATTTACGGTATCGCTTTCATTTTTGATTGAAAAGTCGTATGTGGTTTTACCGAAGTCCACAATGTATTTGTTGTTGTACTGTACGGAATATCCGTATTTTGACTTGTATTCATAAAGTGCATCTCCTGCAGATGTGCCGTCGTCGTTAAGTGCAACAGACTGAGCAGTTTTATCTGCAGGGGCAACAGTGCCGCCGTTTGCAGTTGTGTGTGAAACAGGTGTAAATTCATTCTGACTTGGCTGAGCCGCAAGCCAGCACAGGGTTGCGATTATCATCAACAAAATAACTATAACACCGCCGATTATCCATAATTTTTTCTTATCCATAAAAATCTCCATTCTGCCGCCATACATCGGCTTTATTAGTAATTGAAAATCTCTTATCCGTATGGCAGGAAATGATAAGAGAGGTTTACTCCCATGTATTTTTTCTGTTAGTCATCGGGGAGTCGAACTGTATGCGGTTTAAAAAGGGAAATTGTGCATAATACTGCAGAAAATTCTGCAAATATACGTCAGTATTATTTTTGAATTTTCTTTGTCTTATATCAAAATTTCCTCTTTTTAAACTCGTAGACCTTATACTCAGCAAAATTTTAAATGATTTCAATGCGGAGGTTGAAGTTGGGCTGACGCCCTACAAAACCGACAAATTAAAAGCATAAAAATTTAGCAAGTATAAGGCGTAAAAAGTTCGACTCTCCGATGACTAACCTTCAAATTAAACGATGGTGTACTGCAGGCATTCGCAATGAAGCTTTACACCCACATCTGTACCTGCAGGTAAAAGCGCCATAGCAACAAAAACCTCGGCATCGTCATCAATATTTTTTAAAATTGCATATTCTCCCTCTATTTTATAAACAATATAATCCTGGGGCTCCATATTATCAATCCTCCAATAATATTATTATAAATGATAAAATGTTAAATTTCAATTAAAATGTTGAATTTGGTTGTTTTTTCTGTTAGAATTAATTTAAAAGGGTGAAGCTTATGAAAATCTTGTTTGTTATTAATCCCTGCTCGGGCAGAGGAAAGATTAAAAATGAAATACTTGAAATACTCAAGGTATTCTGCAACAGCGGATACGAAGTTACAACCTATGTAACCTCGGCAGCAGGTGAGGCAATAGAGATTTCGGCAAATGCCAAAGAAAAAGGTTACGACCGTATAATATGCTGTGGCGGAGACGGTACACTTAACGAGGTTATAACAGGAATTATGAAAAACGGCAGTGAAATTCCCGTAGGTTATATACCTGCAGGTACAACAAACGATTTTGCCAAAACCCACAAGCTGCCTCTTAATTTAACTCTTGCGGCAACAAATATAACAAAATCCGACGAGCTTTATAAAATTGACGTAGGTAATTTTAATAACGAAAGGTATTTTTCCTACATTGCATCCTTCGGGCTTTTTACATCGGCTTCTTATAAAACACAGCAAAATGTAAAAAACACCCTGGGACATATGGCATATGTTTTTGAAGGTATAGCAAATCTTGCAAACATCGAAGATTTTACAATAAGCTATGTCGCTGACGGCAAGGAGTATTCGGGTGATTATATATACGGTGGAATTACAAATTCCATATCCGTAGGCGGAGTTTTTAAATACGACCCTGAGCTTGTGGATTTAAGCGACGGCTTGTTTGAAATTTTAATGATTAAAAAGCCGCAAAATCCAAATGACATTATGAAAATTCTTGGCGGGGTTGCATCGGGAGATTTTTCCGATTCAACAGTATTTGACTTTTGTAAGGCTGCAAAAATTACGCTTAATATGCCTGAAGGGGTTATATGGACACTTGACGGAGAAGCAACGGAGGGCAGAGGCGTTACCGTTGTTGAAAATATACACAGGGCAATCAATTTTGTTAAATAAAATGTGAGGTTCAAATGACAGAAACAAATGACAAAAAGCTTTTAAAGAAAAAAAGAATAATTGCGGTTATATCCCTGATTGTACTGCTTGTTATTGTTGCTTTTTTTACGTACCTTTTCGGCGTGAAATTCGGCAGAGTAGCATCTTCCGGTGTGGAATTTGACGAATATATCAAAGGCTTCGGCTACTTTGGGTGGCTGGTGGCAATAGGTATTCAGATTCTTCAGGTTGTAATTGCCATTATACCCGGTGAGGTTGTGGAAATAGGTATGGGCTATGCCTACGGTTGGTTTTGGGGCACTTTGCTTTGTATGGCAGGTGTGGCAATAGGATCAAGCGGTATATTTTTACTTGTTAAAAAGTATGGCATAAGGTTTGTAGAGCTTTTTGTTGACGCGGATAAAATAAATCAGCTTAAATTTATAAACAGTGAACAAAAGCTTAAGCGCACAACCTTTATACTGTTTTTTATACCGGGCACTCCAAAGGATTTGCTTACGTATTTTATAGGTCTTACACGTATGACCCTGGGAGAATTTTTAGGCATAACACTTATTGCGCGCATACCGTCGGTTGTGTCCTCAACAATTGGCGGAAATTTTATGGGGAACCGGCAATATATCGAGGCCGTAATTTTGTTTGTGGCTACGGGTGTAATAAGCCTTATAGGAATGAAGCTTTACAACATAATTATTGTAAAGGCAAGGGAAAGAATAGAAAAGAGAAAATTACATAAAAAGAAGTAAAAAAATCACGTGCAAAAGCACGTGATTTTTATTATAATTCCTGCCCTATGTACATTTCTTCTGTTTCAAGTTGAATATTCTTTATCCTCTCCTTTACTTTTTCAAGTTCGTTTGTAATATCTGTAAGCTCGTTAAAAAGTTTAGTATACATTTCTGTTGTAACTTCCATTATAATTCCTCCTTAAAATCAAAAAAGTGCATTGAACAAAATTCAATGCACCAAAAACACATGTCTTTTGTTCAACGTGACTCAAACTAAAAGTATCTTAAAGATTCCAAACCATACGGAAATAAGATATTAACATGTGTTTTTAACATAGTTAATACCCATATAGTAAAGAATCTTTATTAAATTAAAATACTAAATTTAGTATGAGTCACAATGTAATTATACCAAATTACAAAATAAAATTCAACACTTTTTCATCGACAAATTATTATAAATTACGACAAATGTTTTTCCGCTGTCCGCGGAGGGCGGCAATTTTTAATTGGTAGGGTTCGGCGATTTTCGACGAACCATTTTGTATATTAGCGGTATGTCGCAAGCGCCATACCCTACCAAAAACTTCGAAACGATTTGCAATCCCTCACTATACGGCGTATTTGGTTCGTGGGAAAGTATGTGCCACAGAATGAGCACAAACAGAAAATCCAAAAACAAAGGATAAATCATTGTTTTGTCATTTTCAATAAAAAAACGGTAGAAAAATCTACCGCTTTTACTGTTATATTTCCTGTCTTATGTATATTTCTTCTGTTTCAAGTTGAATATTCTTTATCCTCTCCTTTACTTTTTCAAGTTCGTTTGTAATATCTGTAAGCTCGTTAAAAAGTTTGGTATACATTTCTGTTGTAACTTCCATTATAATTCCTCCTTATAAAATAAAAAGCGTAGCCTCCCAAAAACAGAGACTACGCCAAAAAACGCAGGGACTCCGTTTCAGGATGTTGCTACACATTCTACTCATAACACTCTATTTACACAAAGGGTATGCTGAAACAAGAGTGTACGCTTTTTTAAAATAGCGTACCCCTTTGTGAAATATTTATTACGAGTATACTCCTATCATTAATGTAGAATATGTAGCATAGTTATTATATCAAATTACAAAACAAAATTCAACACTTTTTCATCGACAAATTATTATAAATTTTGACATTGTATTGTTTCCGCTGTCCGCAGGGGGGCGGCAATTTTTAATTGGTAGGGTTCGGCGATTTTCGACGAACCATTTTGTATATTAGCGGTATGTCGCAAGCGCCATACCCTACCAAAAACCTCGAAACGATTTGCAATCCCTCACTATACG
>JAZQIO010000056.1:0-25517 GCA_045541135.1 Clostridia bacterium | reverse complement strand
GCAAGTAATCCCAAGGAAAATTCGATGTTTTCCTTGGGATTTTATACATTTGAATTTCATTACGGCTATAGCAAGCCCTTGCCCTACATTCAAACATAATTATTAACTCTCTTGCGGTAGAACAACTTTTTCGACGGTCTGGACCACCGGTTCTATCGGTGGTTTTGACTTGTTAGTGGAAAAATTTTAAAGAGAATAATTTTGCTGAAAAGTCTTGCGGTATTCGTTTGGTGTCATTCCTGTTTCTTTTTTGAATACTTTATTCATATACTGCTGACAGCCGAATCCTGATTTTTCAGCAATATCACTCATTGCAATATCACTATTCCAAAGGAGTTTTTTTGCATTATCAACCCGACAGTTAATCAAAAACTGATGTGGAGACATCCCTACCGATTCGGTAAAAATAGACCTGAAATATATTTCACTTAAATGTACACTTTTCGAAATGTCGCTAAGTGTAATTTGCTTTTGGAAGTTAGATTCTATAAATTTTTTTGCATTTGAAATAACGGTATAGTTTTTCCCACTTCTTGAATCGGGGATTTCGGCATCGGAAAAAATTAGATTTAAAACTGCAAGAAGCTTACTGTATAAAAGAAAAATGTTTTTTTGTTCCTCGTTTAAAAGTATTATTTCATCCATTAAATTACGGATTTTTTCAGGGTGACTGCTATGGAAATATTCAGGAATCACAGAGAGTTGTTGGGCTATTTCATCCTTTGCCTCGAATTTCAGGTACGCGGTTTTAAAGGGTAATTTGCTAAAACGAATCTGACCGGGTTTTGCAATTTGTATATAATTCTTTTTTATTTGAAATGTGCGGTCATCAGTGGTGGTTGTATATCCGTCTTCCAGATAAAATTCGATTTCATATCTTTCAACCATACGCTTAGGTGATGTGGAAAGTGTTCCAAATTCCTTTGCGCAGTCAAAATACCCGCATATTATGTTTTCCGGTAATGTCACAAAACCACCTCACAGTAATATTTGTTAAAAACAAAGTAACTTTATACATATAAAAACTTGAATTTCTGTTATATAATACCATAAAAAAGATTTAAAGTAAAGGATGATTTTATGAATAAAGCAAAAGTAACTGTTGGAGAAATTATTATTCCTACATATCCTGAACCACCGGCAGAAGAAATGCCTATGTTTGCTGAAAACCGTGTGCATCAAAGAACAAGTGGCAGACCCTATCCTAATAAAGTAGTTATGCAGGTTGACAGAACACACAAGGAAGATAAAAAATACAAGCTTGTAACCTTGGAAAATGAATATGTAAAAATTGAAATTCTTCCTGAAATAGGCGGCAGAATATATTCGGCATATGACAAAAAAACGGGTTATGATTTTTTTTACAAACAACACGTTATAAAGCCGGCACTTATAGGTGTTCTTGGCTCTTGGATTTCAGGCGGTGTGGAATTTAACTGGCCTTTTCATCACCGTGCATCAGGTTTTATGCCATGTGATTTTACCGTTGAAGAGCTTGCCGACGGAAGTGTGGTATGTAATCTGTCAGAACATGACCCTATTGACCGTATGAAGGGTATGGTAAGCATTATCCTTCGCCCGGGGGAAATAAGCTTTGAAACAAGAATGAAACTTTATAACAGAACTTCGGCGGAAAAGTCATTCCTTTGGTGGGAGAATGCGGCAGTTCCCGTAAATGAACAGTACCGGATTTTCTTCCCTCAGGATGTATCATACGTAAACTTTCACTATTTAAAGTCACGAACAACATATCCGATAGCAGGAAACGGTGTTTTTAACGGAATACCGATGGATGAAGAGCGTGACATTTCCTGGCATAAAAATACAAGGCAGGCAACATCATATTTTGCCTGTGCATCCGAATTTGATTTCTTCGGTGGTTATGACCATGGCAAAGAATGTGGAGTTGTGCACATTGGGGACCACCATATTTCACCCGGTAAAAAAATGTTTACCTGGGCATATTGTCAGCTTTCAAAGTCCTGGGAAAATGCACTTACTGACACAGACGGTGAATATGCGGAGCTTATGGCAGGCTCCTATTCCGATAATCAACCGAATTTTGCATGGCTTGCACCTTATGAAACAAAAGAATTTTCACAGCATTGGTATCCCATAACAAAAATTGGTTCACCAACCTTTGCAAATCTTAACTGTGCTTTTAAAATTGACAGAGAAACTAATACTTTTAAATTGCAGACAACTAAGGTTTATAAAAATGCCACAGTTAAAATCAGCGATAATGATACTGTTTATTTTGAAACATGCTGTGATTTGTCACCCGAAAATGTTATTGTAGTTGATGTTGATAGTCTTCCCGAATTTGTTACGGTTACAGTTGTTGTAAAGGGAAAAACTGTTGCTGAATATATCGAGAAAAACTTTAACAAGTTGAATATGCCGGATGTTATTACAGATATGCCATCAGCGGCAGGTATGAACAGTGCGGATGAGCTTTACCTTGCAGGTGTACACGTTGACCAGTACCGTGACCCTGCGATTCTTCCTGATAGCTATTGGAAAGAGGCGTTAAATCGAAACATCAATCATATTCCATCACTTATTGCTATGGCAAAGTATGAGCTTAACCGCTATAGTTTAGATAGTGCCAAGTGTTATGCCAAAAGAGCAATTGAGGCACTTACCCTGTTTAACGAAAGAACACAAAGCGGTGAAGCCTACTACACAATGGGTAGAATTTTTGAGGCAATAGGCGATGCGGACAAGGCATATGATTTCTATTATAAAGCATATTGGCCAGCAGACTGTGTAGCAAAAGCAATGACAAGAATTGCTGTTATTGATATTAAGAGAAAGGATTACAAAGAGGCAATACGACACGCCGAAAATGCTCTTGATTACGGTATAAAAAATAATCTTGCACTTGCCTGCCTTGCTATCGCAAAAAAAGAACTTTGCGAAAATATTGACAGTATTGTTACAAGTCAGCTTAAAGCAGACAGCCTTGACCATATGATGCGATTTATTGGCGAAAAGGATGAACTTTATGTCAATATGGACAGCGATGCTGTGCAGACTTGTCTTGATATTGCATTTGACCTGTCAGCAATGGGAAGGTATAATGATATTATTAAACTTCTTTCGGGACTTGAAGAACAACGTCCCGACTGCAGAAGAAAAATGATTTATTATGTACTTGGATATTACGCAAAAGACAACCAATATTATGAAAAGGCTAAAAAGGCAGAGCTTGGACCATGCTATCCTGTACGCTTGGAAGAAATGGAAGTTTTAAAAGATGTAATAGCTAAAACAGATGATAATGATGCAAAAATGTTGCTTGGTTGCTTGCTATACAACAAATTGCACTACGAAAAAGCTGCAAAGCTTTGGGAAGATTGTAATGATAACTATATTGCAAAAAGAAATCTTGCAGTTGCATGTTTCAGTCATCTTAACAAACCCGAAGCGGCACTTGCTTTAATGAAAGAAGTGCTTGCTGAAAGACCTGACGATGAAGAACTGCTTTATGAAACAGTTGTTCTTATGGATAAAATGGGAATAAATCCGTCAGAAAAAATAAGCCTTATAACAAGCCACAATGTTAGCCGTGATGATGTGCTGACAGAACTTGCAAAGGCATATAATCAGGCATTTATGCCCGAAAAGGCAATAGAAACCCTTATGTCACATGACTTTGTACCGTGCGAGGGTGGTGAACACGCTATTGCAGACCAGTATATGTTTGCATATCTTGTAAAAGGTAAAAATGCACTTGAAAGCGGAAATGTTGAAGAAGCAATTGAATTATTCAGAAAAGGTCAGGTGCTTCCCCAGTCTTTGGGTGCAGGTATATGGAACCATTGCAAGCTTATACCGCTTAAATATCACGAGGCACTTTGTCTTGAAAGCTTGGGTAAAAAATCAGAAGCGGATAAGATTTTCAGCTATATTGCCAATGTAAAAATAGAATATTTCAGCAATATGCACTTAAAAGAGCTTCCATACTGGCAGGCAAAATCCTTTATACATCTTGGTGAACCTACAAAGGCACAGCACCTTATTACAAAATATATGCGTGAATGGGGTAAAATTAAAGATACAAAGGATAACGGATATTTCGGAACAACACCGTTTTTCATATCTTTTGTTGATAACCCTGAAAAACTACGCAGAGCACAGTATACTTACCTTATGTCGCTTTGTTATGATTTTGCAAAAGACCACCATACCGCAAAGGAATATATAGCAGAAAGTGTATCCTTAAATAATGAAAATCTTTTTGCTTTATATTTTAATAAATTTGGATTTTTAAAAGGTGCGGAGTGATATATATAGATATTGTCAGAATAACTTATGAAGATTATAGTGCAGAGATTAATCTTAACCGCGGAGGAAACTGTGTAAGCCTGAAAAACAAAAAATATAATGCCGATATTTTACATTCGAAAGATGGTTGTGATAATCCTTTAGTTTGCGGTATGCCGATTTTGTTTCCTGCAATATGATTATATCAGCCCGAAAACTTGCAAAAAATATGTATCAAAAATTTATATTGAGGAGTTTTGAAGATGATAAATTTCGTTGTAATCGGCGGTGGATGGAGGGCGGAATTTTATATCCGAATAGCCAAAGCCTTGCCTGAAATTTTCAATTTAAGCGGGGTGTGTGTACGAAACCCAAAGCGTGCAGAGTATATTTCGCAAAAGTATAACGTTAAGATTTCAGGCACAATTGATGAACTTTTAAAAGAACCATTTGACTTTATTGTAAACTGTATAAACAAAGAGGATATTACTGAACTTTCACTAAAGCTTGCAGAAAAAGGATATTACGTTTTAAGTGAAACACCTGTTACAAAGAATATGTGTCCTGAACGTATTTGTGACAAAATTCAGGTAGCCGAGCATTTTCATCTTAAGGGAACATATCAGGCATTAAAAAAATAATTGATTCCAAGATTATAGGTGATGTTAATTATATAAATATTTCCACATGTCACGATTATCATGCAATGAGTCTTGTACGATATTTTCTTGATGATTATGAAAAACCACAGCTGTTATACGGCAGTACTATCGATGATAAGATGCTTAAAACCAATGGCAGAGAAGGGATTTTGCCTGAAAAGAAAATTCTGGATACGGAACAACAAATTAAAATATATAAATTTAAAAAAGCGACTGTTGTTTATGATTATAACAAGGAACAATATTTTTCGCCAATACGAAAAGACAGAATATTAATAAGAGGTACAAATGGTGAAATTGAAAATTACAATGTAAGATACTACAATTCTGACAAAGAATTTGTAAGCGAAGATATAAAAACCGTAATGTCAGGATTGCTTGATGGATTTTACTGTGATAAAATCGTTTTTAACGGTAATGTTGTTTTTGACTATCCATTTAAGCAGGCAAGGTTAAGTGAGGAAGAAATCGCAATAGCCCATTGCCTTGTTAAAATGAAGGAATATACAGATACCGGAAAAGAATTTTACAGTTTCAAAAAAGCTTTCGAAGATTATGCTTTTTTTAACGGTAATTAGGAGGGTGTAAAATGATTAAATATAACGAAAAGAATAAAATATTCAGTATACAGACCCTAGCGTGCTAAATACATTATGGGCAACTGTATTGGCAATGTGAAGTTTAATGATTTTGAACAAGGTGGTAAGCCTGTAGAAGTTACAGAGGAAGAATATAAGATATCCTTTAAATCTGTTAATGATATATTGTAAGGGATAAAAGGATGTTTTTGGAAATGTTTTATTGTTGAAGGTGAAATAAATATTATAATTAACTTTATGAAAATTGCAATATTAAGAAAGTTAAAAAGAAAATAGTTTCAATTATTGATGAAAATATAATGTATTTAGTATAATCTTTCATTTTATTTGTTTTTGAATGTCAATGGAATTTTAATTAAACTATACTGTACACTAAAATCAAAAAAGTTCAAAATCAAGCACCAAACATAAAAAGTTTTAAATTCGAACTAGAAAAGATATATGGTCTTGCGAAAGCAGACATATCACTTCACATAATAGGGAGTTTTACGAAAAAATAGATATAATTTTATGACACTGTATGGAATTTTATAGAAATATTTTATAATGAAGTAAAAAATTGCAATCTGTATTTTGCGTTTAAGTTGTTGCGAGACACAATATATAGTTGTGGAATAGGAGTGAATTTTGCATTTTAATATTCCCGACAATGAAGACACTTTCCGATAAGTAAGCTTACGAAGTAAGTGCAACGAATCGGTGAGCGGACATAAAAGCATACGGGGATGCGTCCGCGATAAAGCGTCAAATACATGCGAAGCGAGGATTTCTACCTTTTTGAAATTAAGAAATCCGAGCGAAGTCGTAGAAGACAATTTCCAATAAGTAAGTTTGCGACAAATTGTCAAATGCATACCAAGTTGCAGAAAATAAATTCCAATAAGTCAAATACCCTCAAAGGAGTATCATCCTTTGAGGGTATTGTTTATTTGAAGTATATAAAATATTATCCGACATTGAAAATACTAGCGTAGTATGATATAATTATTGGTAGAGAATTATACAAACGGAGGAAAAGTTATGAAAAAGTACAGCAAGGCGATTTTGACAAGTATTTTAGTGTTTATATGCAGTATGTGTGTTTGCTTTTCTGTGGCGGCTGCCAACGATAGTGATGTTGTTGTTAGCTTACAGATTAACGACCCTATAATGGAAGTCAATGGGGTTGAAACAGAAATAGACGTAGGGCGCGGAACAAAGCCTATAGTAACAAACGGAAGAACTCTTGTTCCGATAAGAGCAATTATTGAAGCTTTTGACGGTGTTGTTGGTTGGGACGGTGATACACAAACAGTTAAGCTGACTATGGCTGATGATGTTATAACACTTGTGATTAACAATAATACAGCATACCTTAACAACATTCCGTATACACTTGATGTTGCTCCTACTGTTATAAACGGTCGCACAATGTTGCCTATCCGTTTTATAGCGGAAGGTTTTAATCTTGGTGTGGCGTGGGAAGGTGACACTCAAACCGTTACCGTAATTCGCAACTCTTTTGATACATACGAATACAACTACTTAATGAATGTTGTTCCTGCTTATTCCGGCTCACCGTATGTTGAAATCAACAACGGAACACCGCTTTTCAAGGAATATGAAATTATTGGTGGTTCATTTGAATATTACAGTACTCTTGACGAGCTTGGTCGTTGTGATGTATGTATGGCTTCCGTAGGGGATGATATAATGCCAACAGAGGAAAGGGAAAGCATAAGTTCCATAAATCCAACAGGTTGGATAAATGCAAGCTATGACACGATTTCCGGCAAATATTTATATAACAGATGCCATCTTATAGGTTATCAGCTTACAGGCGAAAATGCCAATGAAAGAAATCTTATTACAGGAACAAGATATTTAAATATAGATGGAATGTTGCCGTTTGAAAATTTGATTGATGATTATATAGAAAATACAGGCAATAATGTAATGTACAGAGTAACACCTGTGTTTAAGGGAAATAATCTTGTTGCTGACGGTGTACTTATGGAAGCATACTCTGTTGAGGATAACGGACAAGGTATTTCGTTCTGCGTATACTGTTATAATGTGCAACCAACAATAACAATAGACTATGCAACGGGAGCAAGCCGAATGGAAAATGAAATTCCGACGCTTGAACCTGATGCTTCAGATAATGAAACCGCAGGTAACGGAGTATACCGCACGCCTTCGGGTAAAAAATATCATTTAGATGTTGAGTGCGGCGGAAAAAACAGTTATTCGGTAACAATGGAGGAGGCACTGGGTGCAGGTCTTACGCCTTGCTCTAAATGTGCACAATAAGCATCTGAAAAATGTTCTGACCTTGTTGCAATAATAAGCTGAATAGAATATAAATAAGAAAAGATATAATTCAGGGAAAACCGTTTTTTGGTTTTCCCTGAATTTAATTTATTAAAAGCTTATGTTACACACTATGTACGCTACAATCCACATTGTGCTTTTTGTATATATCGGCAATTCTTTTTACGATGTCCGAATCCGATAAATTTTTATCCTCAATTACTTCCCATATTTCATAAAGCATAACCATTGAGGTTGCTTCTGTCCAGCCTTTAAGATTGTTGAATGCATCTTCGACTTTTTGGCGAACAATATCAGATAAGGTGTCTGCCAACAATTCGTATTTTATGTCCATTTTGTTTCTCCTTACATTATTTTTCTTGTTTGTATCACTTTTACAACCGATTATAACACGGATAAATAGTAAAATCAAGGTATAAAGTGCAAAAAATGAGACAAAATAATACGGTGATTTTATGAAACAAAGAACTGATGCAAACGGTAAAAATTTAATAGGCGAAAGATTAAAGGAACTGCGTGGGAGGTTTAACTATTCACAACGTGACCTTGCCAGAGAATTACAGCTTGTAGGAATGGATATGGATAAAAATGTTATAACACGCATTGAAACCAATAAAAGGTACGTTACAGATTTTGAACTTCAGGCTTTGAAGCAGATTTTTAATGTAAGTTATGATTATCTTATTGACGGTAAGTAATAATTTTAATAAATAAGAAAAAAGATAAAAGGCTCCCAAGGATTTTTCCTTGGGAGCTGCTTTTATCTTATCTGCTGATGACTTCAATTGTAGGTGATGTGAGAATACCTGTTGGCTTTAATGCATATTCATAGGACCATTCGTAGTTTTTGGAGTACCAATGGCTTGGTCCTACCCATGAATCGTTGCCGATATTATGAACAGAGCCGAAGGTGTTTACGCGGTTGCCGAAGCCTACAAATTCTATTGTGTGCTTTCCTGCGGTTACATCTGCCTCTAAAATGTATGGAGGATAAACAATGTTGCCGATTTCCCTACCGTCAATAAGCACCTTTGTAAGAGCACCTCTGTAACGGCTTACGCATATTTTAAGTGTGCTTTCGGGAACATCAACTTCTGTTTTGTAAACCACGTTTCCGCCGTAGAAAGGCATACCCTGTGCGGTAATGTCACCAAAACCTATTGTGTTGGATTTTGGTATAACTGTTTGCTTACAGCCCTGAAGCTTAACATCAAAATCACCAAGGAGGAAGTAGTTTTCAACACTTATACGTTTTGTGATAGGTGTTTTTATTTCTATTTCATTTATACCCTTTAAAAGCTTTCCTGCATTGTATTTTTTAATTGATTTATCTACATAGTATCCGCAAGGTGTAAGGTGGATTTCCCTGCCGTTAAGTTTTATGGACTCTGCTTCTTCACCTGCGATAAATACGTTTTCAATTTCCGTTGTGCTTTCAATGTTGAATTTCAAAGTAACGAAGTGTTCTGCCTTTTCTTCCTCGATAACCCAAGGCTGTACATCCTTACCGTCTGCCATCGGGAATTCAAGAACTTCTCTGCACTTTGTATCAAGTCGCAAAATTTCCTCATCGGCCTTCCATTCACCCTCATCAAGCTTATATTTTGCAATATCTAAAAGTACCACGTTATCTTCAGTACGGGTATATTCCGCAGGTGCGTTGAAGCGGATATTATCTGCTAAATCGCTCATTGTTGTGGCAATGTAAACCTTGCTTTTTATTTGTTCCTCGCCAGTGGTGTATTCATCGGAGAAGTATGAGCCTTTGCCCTCTGTAAGCTGGATAAGAAGGCTGTCAAAATCGTAAACGGTTTTGTAAATGTATGTTTTTCCGTCCTTTGTTTCAAAGTCGATGTCCTCAACTGTTCCTTCAATTGTGTTATATAGTTTTGGAATGTATTCACTGTTTATTGTTATTGTGAGGTTTTCAGCCCTTGAACAGTCTACGGAATCATGGTTATATTTATGGTGAGCAAGGAAGAACCACTTAACATTTCCGTCCTGACGAAAACCGTGCAAATATCCCTCAGCAGTTTTACCGTTGCTGTCCACAATCTTTGCAGTGCGTTCTCCTTCCAGTGCCTTTAAAATTGAAAGCTTGTCATACTCAACAACAACAGACTTTTCGTAAAGCGCCCTGACCTCATCGGTTGGCAGTGCGTCAATGTGTGTGGGACATTCCCCTGCGAAGATGAGCTTTCCGCCCTTTTCGGAAAATTCTTTAAGTAAATTAAATGTTGTACGGCGGATTGTCCTGCAACCGGGCACGATTACCGTGCCGTAGTTCATTTCGCCTACGTTTAATTTGTCTGTTACAGACTTACATTGTGTAGGCAGCAGGGATTCGCTAATGAAGTTATATTCCACTATGCCGTCTGCAAGCCATGTTGCAATATCTATAAAGTTTTTGTCAAGGGTGTGGCGTATGTCGGAGCCTGTGTCCTGTGGACCGTAGTATAGCCAGAAGCTTTCAATGGGGTGGATTACGCCTACGTTTACAAGCGGTTTACCGCGTGTTAAAACAGTATTTAGTCTTGCAAAGTGGTCCTCTACATATTTGTATTCCTTATGCCACGGTGCCTGGTAGTTAATTGATGCAGGATAGTCACGCTTTGCAGAGCCCTTCATAGATACCCATGAAAGATGCGGCACACGTACCGTTATGCCCAAAGCCGCCTGCCAGTCACCTTGATACTTGTGACCTCGAAAGTCGAAGTCCCAGTTTGTTACGCCGTAAAGCTCCGAAAGTACCGCTTCCTTTCCGTACTGATGTGCGGCGGACTGTGCCTGCTTTGCGGTTGTGATTTCAAGATGGTTGCAAAGAAGGTCGATTCCCGGTATGCCGAACCATTCATAAGCACGCATAGCCTCGCCGAGAGCGTGTGTTTGTGATTCCAAAGTAGGTTCTTCCATCATGTGACCTGTAAGTGCTATGCCGTGTTCCTTGCACCATGTTCCGCACTGCTTTGCAAATGCATCTGTAAACCTCTGGCAGATATGGTCGTGGAAACGGTAACGTGCAACGGAAATTTTACCGTCAGTCAAATCCCAGAATATTTCAGGGATTTTTGAGATAATGTCCTCACCGTATTCTGCCATATATGTTTCTGCAAAGTCAGTTGTCCATGGCATAATTGCGTCTTCGTTACCCTTTGCAAACTTCAAGATTTGCTTTCTGAAAAACTGAGGTTCGTCGGTAAAGATTGCAGGCACACTTTTGTCGAAGCTTTCCCCTACCGCATCTTCGTAGGCAGAATATGTAATGTCTATAAATTTTTGTATTGCTTCTTTGGAAAGGGTGTCCGCATAAGCCTGACCGTTGTACCAGCCTGAAGAGGAAGATGCTTCTACATAGGCATATCTTTTAATACCCTTTGCATCTTCATTTTCTCCTATCATTTTATATGATTTTAAAAGACCTTTTTCGTCAAGTTCCGCATCAAATACTGCTAAAAGGTATGGCAAGCCTTCCTTTGCAGCTTCATCCTTTGGGTAAAATTTAACGGGATTTTCGGAAAATACAAGCATTTTTTGTCTTAAAGACTTGTCCTTTGTAACATATCCCCCTGCGGCACCTGAGGGCCATCTGTCCTCGTCATAAAGCCATGCAAGCATATTTTCAGCTTCAGCCTTGTCACGGCAAGCCTTTACAAGGTTCATAAATTCTTCACTCAAATATTTCGTAGCCATGCCTGAACGTGAGTGCATATGAAAACCGCCAAAGCCCATTTCCTTTAAAACTTCTATTTGTCTTTCAAGTTCATCTTTTTCCAATTTACAGTTCCACGCCCAAAATGGTGTGCCTCTGTATTCACTTGTAGGATTTTTGTAAAGCTCCATATCAAGCTTTGGAGTATTGTTTTTCTTATATAACATAAAAAAGCCTCCTATTTTAATCGTTGACTTTATTATAAAACTGTTGTATTATAAAATCAATCAGTGATTTTTATAAAAATATAGGGGTATTTTTACAGATGTTGAAAGTGTTTAACAACTTAAGTGAAGGAATATTTGACATACATATATGTAAAACTTCAAGTGCATACGCTCACAGGCATAATTATTTTGAACTTGCATACGTACTTTCAGGCAGTGCAGTCCATTGGCTTGACGGTAATGAAAGGTTAATTACCGAAGGGGATTATATGATTATAGATTATGATGCAAACCATAATTATGTGAAAAATGGTGATGACTTTGAGCTTATAAACTGTCTTTTCCTTTCGGAATTCATAGACAAAACCCTGAAAAACAGGAGAAATTTTAACGACATAGTTAATAATTATATGATAAAGCTTAATAATTCAGTGGTAAACATAAGCCCTGCAAACTGTATTTTCAGCGACAGCGACGGCTATGTGGGAGAGCTTTTGAAACGCTGTCTTTGGGAGTTTTGGGAAAAACAGTCGGGATACGAAGAAATTATACGCTCAAAGCTTATAGAAATTATAATTCTGACTATGAGAAAAAATGAAAATTCCCACCCTGTAAGTCTTGACCCTTTGTGCGAATATATTGTAAAATATACTTCAGAAAATATGATGCAAAAGGATATTTTAAAGAGTATAAGCAAAGAGGTTAATTTCAGTATTTCATACCTTAGCCGAAAGTTTAAGGAAAATATGGGTATATCATTTACGGAATATGTGCAAAAGCTTCGAATAGACCAGAGTATGTGCCTCCTTGGAAATACGGATAAAAAAATTACGGAAATTGCCCAGCTTTGCGGATATTCGGATATGAAGTTTTTTAATTCAATATTTAAAAAGAATGTGGGAATGACGCCCAGAGCGTTCAGACAGAGTTTTAAATAAAGGAGAATTTGTTATGAGTAAGGACATTTTATTAAACCCAACCGTTTGTCCCGTAAGGGATACATACCAGATTATGGTTCCTGTTTCCTGTGAAATATTTTTGTCTGTAAAAATCGGAGAAAATGAATATTTCAGCCATGTAAACGGAATACGTGTATCTACTGCTCCCATACAAAGAATTACCGTACCTATGGACGAGCTTGACAAGGCGAAAAAGTACACATTGGTGTGCCGAAAGGTAATTAAAAGAAAGGCATATTTTACAGAAACGGAAGATGCTTATGAGCTTGAATACAACTTCCGCCCTGTTGAAAAGACAGAGGGCATTGAAATATACCACATCTCAGACGTTCACGGTTGGGCAGACAATGCAATAGCTGCCGCACAGCTTCTTAAAAAGAAGTATGATGTTCTTATATTAAACGGTGATATTGCAGAACATTCCGACACAGTTGAGGATTTGATGGTTGCATATAAAATTGCATCAGCAATAACAACGGGTGAATACCCATGTGTGATTTCAAGAGGTAATCACGACCTTAGAGGTAACTATGCGGAAAAACTGGCGGATTTTATGCCCGGCGACAACGGAAAGTCATACTACACCTTCCGTCTCGGGTGCATATGGTGCATACTGACAGATACGGGCGAGGATAAAAATGACTGTCACGAAGCATACGGTTACTCCATAGCCTGCCACCAGTTCCGACGTGAAGAAACAAAGATGATTGAAGAGACAATAAAAAATGAAGAATACAAAGGTGACGGCATAAAATACCGTTTTATAATATCTCACGTGCCTTTTACCACACCTAAAAATGAACCATTTAATATTGAAAGTGACTTGTTTAAAAAATGGTCACAGCTTTTAAAGGACCACGTAAAGCCACAGCTTATGATTTGCGGTCACGAACACAAAACATACATAAGTTATCCCGGGGATGAACAAGATGCGTTGGGACATCCATGTACCGTGCTTATAGGCTCGGATGTAGACTATGAAGGTGCATACTACACAGGTACGGGACTAACTGTAAATGAAAGCGGAGCAAATGTAATTTTTAATACAAACCATGAGATTTTAGAGGAAACTAAAGTTTCATACAGATAGGTGGTATATAATGCTTTACAATAAAAATTCAAATAAAAAGCTGGATATTAAGTTGTTTGAAAATCCTACAAGTGAATACAGAGGTATGCCTTTCTGGGCATGGAACTCAAAGCTTGAAAAAGAAGAAATGGAACGCCAGATTGATATTATGAAGGAAATGGGACTTGGCGGCTTTTACATGCACGTACGCCAGGGACTTGAAACGCCATATTTGGGCGAAGGTTTTATGGATGCAATACGCACCTGTACAGAGAAGGCAAAAAAAGAGGGAATGCTTGCAGGTCTGTATGACGAGGACAGATGGCCGTCGGGGTGTGCAGGCGGTGAGGTAACGAAGGAAATACGTCACCGTCAAAAACGACTTTGGGCAGGAAAAGAGCCTTTGGAAAATGAGGCAAATTCTCCTGAGGAAGCTTTGGAATACGGCAAGCCATTGTTTTTATGCGCCTTTGATGTGGAAGTTAATGACGAGGGGTATCTGGTATCATATAAGAGAATCGACAAAGACAGTGAGGGAAAAAACAAGTGGTATTTTTACTGCATTACCTTACCGGGCGGAAAGCCGAGATTTAACTATCAGGAATATGTAGACACTATGTCAAAGCCTGCAATAGATAAATTCATAGATGTTACTCATAAAAAGTACAAAGAAGAATTTGGTGAGGAATTCGGCAAGGTTATTCCTGCAATATTTACCGACGAGCCGCAGACAGGCTACATAGGATGGCTTGAAAACGGACACTCTGAAAATGCTGACTATCCCTGGACAATAGGCTTTGAGATTGGCTACAAAGAAAAATTCGGAGAAGATATTTTCGACAGACTTCCCGAGCTTATTTTCGGTATGGAAAAGAGTATTTCAAATGTGCGTTACAACTACTTCCGCCACATGAGTGAGCTTTTTCACGAAGCGTATCTTGATAACATAGGCAAGTGGTGCGGTGAAAACGGCATTATGAGCACAGGGCATATTATAGGCGAAGACACTTTGTACGAAATCGCCTGGTCAAGCGGTGACGTTATGCGTGGTTATAAGGAAATGCAGTATCCCGGTATCGACATACTGTTCAACGACCGTGCCTATACGGCGGCTAAACAGTGTCAGTCAGCAGTACATCAGTACGGAAGATGCGGTATGCTTTCGGAAATGTATGGTGTAACAGGATGGGACTATGACTTTAGGGGTCATAAATTCCAGGGCGACTGGCAGGCAGCTTTGGGAGTAACTACAAGGGTACAGCACCTTGCATGGTACACCATGAAGGGCGAGGGTAAACGTGACTACCCTGCACCTATTTTCTACCAGTCCCCATGGTATAGTGAATACAGCTTTGTGGAAGACTATTTTGCACGCATAAACACTGCACTTACAAGGGGTAAACCCTGCGTAAAAATTGCGGTGCTTCATCCAATCGAAAGCTATTGGCTGTACAGGGCATCAAAGGCGGAAACAAATCCAAAATGTGACGAAATGGAGGAGCGTTTCCAGAATCTTTGCAAATGGCTTATTACAGGCTCTGCAGATTTTGACTATATTTCAGAATCTCTCCTTGAGGACTTGTGCAAAGAGGGTGCAAATCCATTAAACGTAGGTGAAATGAAGTATGACACCATTGTAGTTGCAGACTGCATAACACTTCGCCCATATACAATAAAGATTTTAAATGAATTTAAAAACGCAGGGGGAAAGCTTATAATCGTTGGAGATAAGCCCTGCCTTTCAATGGGTAAAACAAGCGAGGATGCGGAGAGAGTTTCTGAAAATGCAGTATGTATAGATTTTAAAAAGACGGAAATTTTAAAGGCTGTAAGTGATGACCGTGATGTGATAATAAAAAATGCAAGTGGAGGACTTACGGATAACCTGATTTATCAGCTTCGTCAGGACGGCAACGTAAAGTGGCTTTTCCTGGCACAGGCTGATATGCCTGAACTTCCTCACACTTCAAAGTGTCAGGATATCGTAATTACGATAAAGGGTATGTACGTGCCTACGGTTTACGATGCACTTCACGGCAAGGTGGAAAAGGTAAGCTACAAAATTGAAAATGGTATTACATATATTTATACATCATTGTATGATTTAGATTCATTGCTTTTGAATCTTGAAGAAACTAACGTGGAAAGTGAATACATACTTCCTGAAAATAAGATTTCGGAAAACGAAGTAAAGACTGAAAGCACCGTAGAATATTCAATGGATAATCCAAATGTTCTTGTACTTGATATGGCACAGTATCGTATAAACGGCGGTGAATGGCAGGAGGAAGAAGAAATACTTCGCATAGACGAAAAGGTGCGTGTTTCTTTGGGACTTACAACACGCCGTACAAAGGTTGTACAGCCCTGGGCAATAGAAGGTGTGCCCGAGGACCATACATTAGACCTTCGGTTTAAAATAGACAGCGAAGTTAATTACAGCGGGGCTTTGCTTGCAGTTGAAAATCCACAAAAGCTTAAAATACGCTTTAACGGTGAAAATGTAGATAACACACCTGTTGGATGGTATACGGACAGGGAAATAAAGACGGTAAAGCTTCCTGATATTAAAGCGGGGGAAAATGTACTTGAAATATCAATGCCCTTCGGACTTCGTACCGACCTTGAAACCTGTTATCTTTTGGGTGATTTCGGTACAAAATATCAAGGCAGATTTGCAACAATTACCGAAAGACCCGAAAAGCTTTGCTTCGGCGACATAGTTCATCAGGGCTATGCTTTTTACGGTGGTAATGTGGAGTATAATACGGAAATTAATCTTGAAAAAGACTGTGATGCGGAATTTGAAATTTCATATTACAGAGGTGCCTGCGTAAAGGTTTTGGTTGACGGTAAGGATTGCGGAAACATTGCATATCCGCCATTTAAACTTAAGGTGGATAATTTAAAAGCAGGTAACCACAAGGTTACATACAAGCTTTACGGTAACAGATACAACACCTTCAGCGCAATCCATTCCCTGCTTGCGGATAAACACCACGTTTACATTGGCCCCGACTTCTGGCGTAGCAGTGGCGACGGCTGGGCGTATGAATACCAGACAAGACCTATGGGCGTTTTGAAAACCCCCGTAATAAGAGTTGATAATGGATAATTGATAGTGGATAGTTAAGGAGGAAATGCTTTGCATTTCTTCCTTTTTTAAAAAAACTATTGAAATAACTGTTAAAATTTTGTATAATTTTGTGGGGAAATATTTTTTGGGAGTGTTAGGCTTGAAAATCACAAACGGCAAAAAAATAAGGAATTTTACGTTACTGCTTACAATGATGTACATGGTAAGCTACATAACCCGTATAAATTACGGAGCTGTTATTGCGGAAATTGCACTTGATCTTAATATTTTGGATTCCGTTGCATCACTTGCAGTTACGGGAAGCTTTATAACCTACGGTGCAGGTCAGGTTATAAGCGGATATATGGGCGATAAATTTCAACCCAGAATTTTGGTTTTTGCAGGCTTTTTGCTTACGGTTTTAATGAATTTTCTTGTATCTTTTTTAAGTAATCCGTATATAATGGCGGCAGTATGGTCTGTAAACGGATTTGCACAGGCCTTTATGTGGCCACCGGTTGTAAAGCTTATGACTGAGCTTTTAGACGGTAACAACTACAAAAAGACCTCTGTTGTTGTTTCCTACGGTGCATCCTTAGGCACAATAGCGGCATACTTTATTTCTTCAGCCTGCGTATTCTTCGGTAGCTGGCGTTATATGTTTGTTGTATCTGCTTTGTTGGGGCTTTTTATGGCAATTGTGTGGTGGAAAAATTGCCCTGTCATAGATATGAACAATTCAAACAATATTACCGTTGATGATAGCAAAAAAACTGTCAAATTGGGCTTTCCCTTTATTGTACTTGCAGTTATGCCTATTATAGTTTTGCAGGGTGCACTTCGTGACGGTGTACAGACATGGATGCCTAAATTTATAATAAACTCTTTTAATCTTGCAGGATTTAAAGCAATACTGCTTACAGGACTTGTTTTGCCTTTGTTTGCAATACTTTGTATGCGTGTTACTTCAAAACTGTACCAGAACAAAATTACAAACGAGCTTTTGTGTGCAGGTACAATGCTTTCGGCTGGTATGGTAAGTGCTGCTATGCTGTTTGCATTTAATGGCTTTAACCCTGTTGTTACGGCATTTTTTGGTGCGGTGCTTACCGGCAGTATGCACGGTGTTAATATGATAATGGTATGTATGGTGCCGCCATATTTTGGCAAATACGGTAAAATTTCACTTATTTCAGGTGTGCTTAACGCCTGTACATATATTGGCAGTGCAATTTCCACATACGGCTTTGCAAAGTTTTCCGAAGCATGCGGTTGGGATTTTACAATTCTTTTGTGGGCGGGAATTGCCTTTGCCGGTGCGGCAATTTGCGTAATATTTGCAAAGGGCTGGAATAGATTTTCAAAACAGTAGAGGTGAGTTTATATGTATTCAATAACTTATAAAGATTTTCTGGACAAAATACATGGTTGTTGGTACGGCAAATGTCTTGGTGGTGCGGCAGGTGCACCTACAGAGGGTATTAAAAAATTTATAGACATTAAGGATTTTTCCGAAATTATGAATCCTGATTTACCAAATGATGACCTTGACTTGCAACTTTTATGGTTGCACGTTCTGGAAACAAAGGGGACTCTTATAAATTCCTGCGACCTTGCAGACGCCTGGGTTGAAAAATGCTGGTACCCTTTTTCGGAATACGGCTATTTTCTTAAAAACTATATGAGGGGTGTAAAGCCTCCCTATTCCGGTATTATAAACAACAGCTTTTTTATGGAGGGTATGGGTTGTCCCATACGCAGTGAAATTTGGGGAATTATAAGTGCAGGAAATCCTGAGCTTGCCTCACAGTATGCGTATATGGATGCTACACTTGACCACGGTGAAAATTCTGTTTATGCAGAGCAGTTTCTGGCAGCTGTTGAAAGTATGGCATTTTTTGAAAGTGATATTGAAAAGCTTGTGGATATAGGTATGAAATATATTCCAAGAACCTCTAAACTTTACAAATGCTTTAAAAAGATTGTATTTATGTATACTCAAAATGATACAGACTGGCTTGCGGCACGAAAAATGGTGCTTAATGAATATTCACATCCCGACTTTACAAATGTAGTGCAAAACCTTGGTTTTACACTTATTGCACTTTTGTACGGCAAGGGAGATATGCGTGACACAATAAACATTGCATTAAAATGCGGATATGATACAGACTGTACCTGTGCATCTTCAGGAGCGGTTGTAGGTATACTTAAAGGCTACAGCGGACTTAGTGAAGATGTCAAGTCCCTTATAAAGGACTACTTTATATGCAGTATAGATGCACCGAGACCCAACAACAGCATTAAGGATTTGGCGGCAGATACTGCAAAAATTTCACTTAAAACTCCTAACTATGAAATTGAAATTAAGGAATGCCCATTCCCACTTCCCGAAAGACCTAAAAAATTTAAAGGCTTTGAGCTTGAAAAGGTTACGAAAAAAGGTCTTGAAGAGGTCAAAAAGAGCATTACACCAATTAAGTGGGACATTTACGGTCCTTTCTTTGACCAGCTAAATCAGCCAATAAATCCCGATTTTCCAAGCCCACACGGAGAAGGTTGTGTGCTTCCTGACCTCGTGTGTATGGTAAATAATGAAGTGTTTATTGATAAGGACTATGTGACAGATTTTGAGGGAATATCTCCTGCCTGCACAATTGATGCTTATGAGGATTTTATTGACATAGACAGCCACCTTACATTGGATGGACAAATTTGCTGTTATGCAAAAACAAAGGTTAATTCTCCGAAGGAACAAAAGGTGTGGGTTATAGTTGGTAACAACGACGGTTTTTCAATAAAGGTAAACGGTAACAAGGTCCTTGAAAAGGATGAAATACGTATGTGGACACCATATAACAACTTTACACTTGTTGATTTAAAAGAAGGCGAAAATGATATTGAAGTTAAGCTTCTTCGCAGAACCGAACACTTGAAATTTGGTATAGGCTTCCGTATTTATGACGGAAACCACTGGCACAAAACAAAGTGGCATACTGATATTAACTAACAAAAAGGGTTGTAGCAAGTTATTTTTGCTACAGCCCTGCTTTTTAATCCTCAAACCGCGATTTAATTGTTTTTATATAAGCGGTTGGGGATTTTTTTTCATATTGTTTAAAAATTTTACTGAAATAGTGGATGGTTGAAAATCCCACCATTGAAGAAATTTCCGTAAGATTATATTGGTTACTTCTCATAAGTTTTTTTGCTTCTTTGATTTTTAGTTTATTTACATACGAAATTACGGTTTCACCATAGGCGGCATAAAATTTGTTACACAGAGTAGTTGTGTTTGTACCGAACAAAAAGCAAAGCTCAGAAAGCTTTATTTTTTCTCTGAAATTTTCTTCCAGATACCTTGCAATTTCCTGAGTTTTATCGTTGGAAATTAAAATCTTTTCGTCCTTGGATTCGCTTATTTTACTACGTATAAGCTCTATAAACAGATTTTCAAGCTTTATTTTTATAAGCTGGTCTGCACCGAAGGGATAGTCCTTTCTCTTTTTCATATTCTTTTGCCCCGGAATATCATAGGGTGGCATAAAAACATTTCTTCCCTCTTTTATAACCTCTGTAAGCAGTTTTTTCTGGCTGTCATTAAGTGTAACGGGTACTTTAGAAAATGTATCAAGCTCTTCACAGTTACTTTCAAAGCCTATTATTATAACATTAGGTGCTCCGGCTTCGGGACAGTACAGTGAATGCGTTTCGTTACTTTTATGTATTATCAGCTGATTTTCCTTTACAATACCGTTATAGTTTTCGGCATTAACGGTTATGTAGCCACTGTCTACATATAAAAGCTCACGGAAGGAATGACATCCTTTTTCCGTGTGAAACTGATTTGTAAATTCAAAATAGTGCATGTTTGCAAGCTTTTTTACCGTTACAGGATATGAAAATCCCTTTAATTTATATTCCATAAAATCACCTGATTAAAGTCTATATCAAGCAAAGTGAAAAGTCAACAATTATTTTAATAAAATTAAATATATTTAAAATAATACAAAAAATACTTAAAATTTTCTAAATACAATATTGTGGTATTAATATATACTTGAATTATAAAATAATTTTTAAAGGAGAATTGATATGGCAAGAATATGTATACCTGATTATGAATATAAGGAAAGAATTGCAAAAGCTGCAAAATTAGTTGCGGCAAAGGGTCTTGACGTTATGGTGGTTTCAAGTACTGAATCTGACTATGCAAATGCAAGATACTTCAGCGGCTTCTGGCCACTTTTTGAACGTGCAGGCGTTGCTATTGCTGCAAACGGTGATGCGGCACTTATGGTAGGTCCTGAATGTATAATTTTTGCACAGGACGTTGCAAAAATGGATAAAATTTTCTGTTTAAGAGAATTCAGAGAATCTGCAGACCCGTCTTATCCCGAACTTCAGGCAAGCACTTTTAATGATGTTTTTAAAGCAATCGGCGTTACAGGCAAGAAAATTAAAATTGGTCTTGGAAGCTATGTGGAATGTACATTGCCAATCTATGAGGGCTTGAAGGAAAGCTATCCTGAAGCTGAAATTGTAAAATGTAATGATATTATGGTAGAGCTTCGACAGATTAAATCTGTAAACGAGCTTGCTTGTATTAAAGAGGGCTTCAGAATTGTTGACCTTGCTACAGATGAGGTTATAAGAAACTTAAAGCCCGGCGTTACAGAGCTTCAGATGGTAGGTATTGCACAGCGTGTTATTTATGAAGAGGGTGCTGAATATGAGGGCTTGCCTATGTATGTATTCAGTGAAAAATCCACAAGCCACGCTATAAGCCGTTCAGGCTACAGAACAATCAATAAAGGAGACATTGTACAGCTTAACCTTTCTGCTAAAATAGACGGTTATTCTCCTGCAATAGGTCTTCCTGTAGTTATGGGTAAGCTTGAGGGTGAGAGAAGAAGAATTGTAGAATTTTGTTTAGATGCTCACAACTGGACTGTAGATCAGCTAAGGGCAGGCGTTTTGGCAAGCGATGTTGCAAAGGGCTTTTACAAGCTATACGAGGATGCAGGACTTGCTAAAAACTTTGTATACGGTCCTTGCCACGGTACAGGTATGATAGAGGTTGAAGCACCATGGATGGAAACAATTTCCGACTATAAGCTACAGCCTAATATGACATTCCAGGTTGACACATTTATTTCAGGTGACGGCTTTGGTGTACGTTGGGAAAAGGGTGTTGCCATTACTGAAAATGGCTGTACTTCAATGACAGACTACTTAAAGAAGGGAATTATAGAGCTTGATGTGTAATAAAATTGGTAAAAAAGTATGGATACTTCCCGACTGCGAGCTTCCCAAGGAGGGCGAAGGTGTTGCAAAGGGACACGAATCTGTTATAATAGTAAATGACTGTGATGTTGATGCAGAAATTAACGTAAAGCTTTTCTTTACAGATAAGGATGCATACGAGGATATAAAGTGGACTGTTAAAGCCGGCAGAGTACGATGCTTTCGTACAAACAATATTGAGGATATGTGCGGCTTTAAAGTGCCCTTTGAAACACAGTATGCTATGAAATTAACATCAAACTGTGAAATTGTTGTACAGTACGGCAGACTTGACAATACACAGCCAAATCTTGCCTTTTATACAACACTTGGTTACGGTGAATGAGGTGATATAAATGGAATATAATATGAGCTTTCCAAGAGAACTTAAATATGTAAATGAAAACAGAATACCAACTGTTATGTGCGGCGGTACAGTGGAATATCACGGTCCCCACTGTTCATACGGTTGTGATACTTTAATTGCCGAGGGTCTTATCAAAAAGCTTGCGGAAAAAAAGGAAATAATGATTGCCCCCACAATTTATTACAGCCCTTCAAGCTATGCGGTTGCCGATGAAACAAGCGGTACTGTACATATTGATGAAGATGTTTTTGAAGCATATCTTTTCCAAATTTTCAAAAATATGCTTTATGCGGGTATGAGAAATATTTATGTAGTAATCCATCATCAGTTTGAACAGGAAAGTCTTATGCCTATGACACTTTCATATATGAAGGCGGCTAAACGTGCCACAATGCGCTATCTTGAAGAAACACAGGGTAAAGGCTGGTGGGGCAGTGAAAATTATGCCACATATTATGATGATCTGGGTGGCGGTGACGACCCATTTTCGTGGATTAAGGTTATACCCACAATGAGTACAGAGGTACAGAATGCCACAGGCTATGACCATGCAGGCAAGTATGAATGTTCTATTCTTATGTCACTTTATCCCGATGCGGTAAAGCTTGAAAGACTTGGAGATATTAACCATTGGTTTACAAAAAGTGCCGCAGAGGCAAACAAAGAGCTTGGTGACGAAATGGTTAAGAAATCACTTGAATATTTAGAAAATAAAATTGTTTGATTCAAGAGGTGTTTTTAATGGAAAAAAAATACGATTTTCGAAAAACATTACTTCAGGTGCACAAGCCCGATATTCGCGATTTTTCAAGAAATAAACAGGAAAATGAATTCTATTTGAATCCGGAGATTTCAATTTCAATTAAAAAAAATGCCTGCGAGGTTGTAAAAACAGCAGTTTACGACTTTGTGGATTTTCTAAAGGTTTCAATGGGAATTTCAGCTTCCGTAACTGTTGAAAATGACAACGCGGACATTAAGGTTTGCCTTGCATCGGATGCAGATGTGGATTTGGGTGATTATGCCGTATACAGAGGTTTTTCTGTTGATGTAAATAAAGACGGAATATGTGTTTTCGGTCACGATGCTCGTGGTGCGGCACAGGGACTTTATTATATAGAAGATGTTATGAGTATGGAAAATGCTCCTGCCATAGCTTACGGCACTGTATATAAAAAGCCAATGTTTTCTCCGCAGATGGTGCATTCCGGTTATGGTCTTGACCAATTTCCCGATGAGCATCTTGCACGTATTGCTCACGAGGGCAGAGATGCAATTTTAGTGTTTACAAAGGATGTTAATAAAACTCCTGACGGTTTTCTCGATTTTAATCTTTTAATACATCGTGCGGCAAAATATGGGTTGGATGTATATGCTTACAGCTATCTTTTAAGTGAAAAGCATCCTGAAGACCCTGATGCCGAAGCACATTACGAAAGTACATACGGCAAGCTTTTCAGAGAGTGTCCGGGACTTAAGGGTGTTACTTTGGTTGGTGAATCTGTTGAATTTCCAAGTAAGGACCCTAACATCTCACCGGGAAGAATGCACAGAACAGAAGTTGATAATATTCCGACAGGTAAATGGACAGCCGGTTGGTGGCCTTGCTATGATTATCCAATGTGGATAAATCTCGTAAAAAAAATTATAAGAAAATATAACCCTGATGCAGATATTGTATTCTGGACATACAATTGGGGCAGACAGCCCAAAGAGGCAAGAGTAAAGCTTTTAGAGGCTTTGCCTACGGACATTACCGTTCAGGCTACTTTTGAAATGGTGGAGCAAAGAAGCTATGGCGATACAAAAGCACATATTGCAGATTATTCACTTTCATTTGAAGGTCCGGGACAGTATTTTAAAAGTGAAGCGGAAGTTGCCGCAAGACGCGGAATACGTCTTTATTCAATGACCAATACTGGTGGTCTTACATGGGACTTTGGCGTGATTCCTTACGAGCCTATGCCTTATCAGTGGATAAAACGCTTTGAATCCATGAGAAAAGCGTATGACGATTATAACCTTTGCGGTATTATGGAAAGTCACCACTACGGTTTTTATCCGTCATTTATAAGTATGCTTGGCAAATGGTCTTTTTGGGAACCAAGAGAGGATATGAATGTTATTCTCCGGAGAATACTTAAAGGATATTTCGGCAGGGAAAATTACGAAAAGGTAGATGAAGGCTTACGATACATAAGTGAGGCTATAACCTACTATACTCCTACCGATGCGGACCAGTACGGTGCATTCAGAATAGGCCCTGCATATCCTTTTAACATCGAAAGAGATATTAAAATCCCATCAGATCCCAAAGCACATTTCGGCAACAGAATAATTCATCACAATTATTTTGAAGAAGCGGATAACCTGGATACTCCTGTAGCTATAAGAATGCCTTGTGGAATAGAGTCTTTAAGCAAAATGCTTGAATGTATGCAAAAGGGTGTTGAAGCTTTAGAGTGTACAGTAAACAGAAACAAAGACCTTGAAGATCTTTTAAACCTTGTACGTTATATGCTTTGTTATGTGCAAACAGGCTTAAATGCAAAAAAATGGTATGTTCTTAAGGTTAAAATGCGCAGTGCAACAACAAGGGAGGAACTTTCCGACATTTATGACAAAATGGAAATCCTGCTTAAAGAAGAAATGGAAAATGCAAAAAAGGCAATTCCGTATGTTGAGGCAGATTCCCGACTTGGCTGGGAACCAAGTATGCTTTACATAGGTGATGCATGGCATATTGAATGGAAACTGCGTCATTCAAATTATATTCTTGAACACGAAATAGGTAAATTCAGAAAATGCCTTGAATTATAATTTAATATTTTGAAAGCAGACTTTTGAAGTCTGCTTTTTTGTTTGCATGTAAAAATACAGCCACCCATACGGATGACTGTTTTTATTGGCAAATAACTTAACAAATGATAAAGGGTTTTTATTTGAATGAGAAAAAAGTTTGTTTCCGTTATGTCCACGCAGTTATAGTGGTTAATCATCCCTTATGATGAAATTTTCTTTTTGTATTTCGACGGTGTTAC
>JAZQIO010000055.1:0-45004 GCA_045541135.1 Clostridia bacterium | reverse complement strand
AAGAAAAGAGTAATTTTATGAAAAATCGAACAATTTCGATTTTTCTACCTTGTTTTCATAAATTTAATTCGATTATTTTATTGATAATATCTTGCTTTTTGTTTTTTTCTTGCGTTCTGGACTTTTTTTACATTCCCTTTCATTATTTAATTACTCTAACTGAAAGTAAACCGTCGAAGTAAATGTCATCTTCTTTCATTTCATGGTCTACGTCAACGATGGTGTAGGCATAATCGCCACGGCTTTTGTTAATCATATTTTCGATGTTAACGTGTTTATCAGCGAAATATGAACTTATCTGGCTAATCATGTTAGGAATGTTTCTGTGTACAAGACAAATTCTTACGTCAGTAGAACGTTCCATAACACATTTAGGCATATTTACGGAATTTACAATATTACCGTTTTCAAGGAAATCTATAAGTTCATCAGCTGCCATAACTGCACAGTTGTCTTCACTTTCGGGAGTAGAAGCACCAAGGTGAGGAATAGCAATAATGTTTTCCTTGTTAATCATATCAGCATCAGGGAAGTCTGTTACATATTTTGCAACTTTACCGCTTTCAAGTGCAGCAAGAATATCTGCTGAATTTACAAGTTCGCCTCTTGCAAAGTTAAGGATTCTTACACCGTCTTTCATTTCTGCAATCGTTTCTGCATTAATTGTGTTCTTTGTTTCAGCGTTAAGAGGAACGTGAATTGTGATGTAATCACACTGTTCAAAAATTTCCTTGAGTGAAGATGCTTTGTGTACTGCTCTTGAAAGGCTCCATGCAGCATCTACTGAAATGTATGGATCATAACCGATAACATCCATACCAAGTGCATAAGCGGAGTTACAAACCAATACACCGATAGCACCAAGACCGATAACACCAAGTTTTTTGCCCTTTATTTCAGGACCTACAAACTGTGACTTACCTTTTTCAACAACCTTGCCGATGTTGTCGCCTTCTTCAGTAAGTGTTGAAGCCCAGCTGATACCCTCAACAATTTTTCTTGATGAAAGCAGTATACCTGCAATAACAAGCTCTTTAACAGCATTTGCGTTAGCACCCGGTGTATTGAAAACTACAATACCCTGTTCGCTGCACTTGTCAAGTGGAATATTGTTAACACCTGCACCTGCACGTGCAATAGCTTTTACACTCTTTGGAATTTCCATATCGTGCATATTAAAGCTTCTTAGCATTATGGCATCAGGGTTTTCGATATCGTCTCCCCATTTGTAATTGTCGTTAAAACAGTCCATACCGATATTTGAAATTTTGTTTAATGTTTTAATATTGTACATTTTTAATTCCTCACTTAGTTATTTGCTTCAAATTCTTTCATGAATTCTACAAGTGCTTCAACACCCTCAACAGGCATAGCATTGTAGATACTTGCTCTCATACCGCCAACGGTTCTGTGACCTTTAAGATTAACAAAGCCCTTTTCAGTAGCTTCTTTAATAAATTTAGCATTAAGTTCATCTGAATCCGTAACGAAAGGAATGTTCATAAGTGAACGGTCTTCCTTAACAACTGTACCTCTGAACATCTTCGAAGAATCAAGGAAATCATAAAGGATTTTAGCTTTCTTTTCGTTAATCTTCTGGATAGCAGATATGCCACCCTGTTCTTTAATCCATTCCAAAACAAGCTTCATAATATAGATGCCGTATGTAGGAGGAGTGTTGTACATTGAGCCGTTTTCTACATGAATGTTGTAGTTAAACATTGTAGGTGTAATATCCATACAATTTCCAAGCAAATCTTCACGTACAATAACCAATGTAACACCTGCAGGACCAAGGTTTTTCTGTGCACCTGCAATCAGACAACCGAACTTTGATACATCAAGTTCTTCACTCATAATACAGGAAGAAATGTCACCGATAAGAGGAATGTCACCTGTGTCAGGAAGTTCGTTGAACTTTGTACCGTAAATTGTATTATTTACGCAGATATAGAAATAGTCAGCATCCTTTGAAAATGTAGACTTATCAAGCTTTGGAATGTAGCTGAATGTCTTGTCGGCAGAGGATGCAACTCTGTTAACAGTAACGTATCTTTCAGCTTCTTCAGCAGCTTTTTTAGCCCACTGACCTGTGATAACGATATCAATTTTTTTGTTTTTGTTTGCAAGGTTCATAGGCACCATTGCAAACTGGCTTGATGCACCGCCCTGAAGGAACAAAACTTTGTAATTATCAGGTACGTTCATAAGTTCTCTTACCAATGCTTCACAACCGTTTATAATAGCCTCATAAGGCTTTGAACGGTGGCTCATTTCCATAACACTCATACCTGAGTCGTTGCAGTTAAGCATTTCGTCTGCAGCTCTTTTTAAAACTGATTCAGGCAACATAGAAGGGCCTGCTGAAAAATTATAAACTCTTTCCATATTAAACAACTCCTTAAGTTTTTATTCGTTAATAGCTTTTTCTATGGCAGAAGCCAGCTGGTCAGGACATGACGTGCCTCTACCGTTGCAGTTTAGTCCTTTGAGACGACTTGCAACATCTTCGGCTTTCATGCCTTCTACAAGCTTACATATACCCTGGGTGTTACCGTTACATCCTCCGACAAAGCTGACGTTTTTGATGATTCCGTCTTCAATGTCAAAATCAATTTTGCGGGAACATACACCTTTGGTTACATATTCATAGTGTTTCATAATTATAACCTCCAAGATATAACTTACTGATTATACATTATACACCCTTTTAGTGAGTTTTTCAAGGTCAATATATACAAAAATTCAACAAATAGTTGATTTTTGTTGGATATTTATGTTTATAATTATATAAATAATATTTTTTTGTAATATTTACTTGTATTTTTTTGAAATTGGTGTTATAATGTTTAATGATTGATATTAAAAATGTGTAAAAATTGGTAGAGGATTTTGATATGCCTAAATTTTTTACTAAGCCCGGCTGTATTGATGGTAACGAACTTAAAATAATAGGTGAGGATGTTTCACATATTTCTAAAGTTCTGCGTATGTCTGCAGGTGATAATATAATAGTATGTGATGGTGAGGGAATTGATTACGATGCGGTTATAACATCAATTTCCAAAACAGAGGTGGTGGCAGAAATTACCGGCAAGTATGTGTGTGATGCTGAACCGACTGTAGATGTTACTTTATATCAGGCCTTGCCGAAACAAGGCAAAATGGAATATATCATTCAAAAAACCACAGAACTTGGAATTAATAAAATTGTTCCTGTGTATACCAAACGGTGTGTGGTAAAGCCGTCTGATAAAACAGAAAGATGGTCAAAGGTTGCAGAATCGGCTGCAAAACAGTGTGGACGCGGTATAATACCGGAAGTGATGTCCACAATCAGTTTTACCGATGCGATTGAACAGATGAAGGAATATGACCTTGCATTGATGCCTTATGAGTGCGAAGAGAAAAACGGTTTAAAAAAAATTCTGCAATCTTCAAGCTATAAAACTGTATCAATCTTTATAGGACCTGAGGGTGGTTTTGACTTAAAAGAAGTTGAAGCTGCAATTGGTGCAGGAGTTAAAACCGTAACGCTTGGTAAACGTATCTTAAGAACAGAAACTGCCGCTTCTGCGGTGTTGCCGATAATAATGTATGAAAATGATGAAATGTAATTAAAGGAGTGTTTGTTTAATGGCAAAAATGAAACAGAGTAAACATGATAGTATAAGGGAAAAGGTATCTCTGGCAAAAAGAAATGAAAAAGTTATAAATGATTTTCTTCTGCAGTTTGCGTACACTCTTTTAATAGGGGTTGTGTCAATATTCGCATATAACGGTATTGCAAATATATCATATGGTTATGGGACACATATTGCTATGATAGATTTTATGAAGGCTATTGCAATTATCACTTTTGTTATTGGTATAGTTTCTTTGATCTGGAGCATAATAAAGAAAAAGAACGGATTTAAAATTTTGTCCATATACTCATTTATAACAACTGTATTTGCACTTTGGTGCATAAGTGATAAAATTGTTGATAAGCTTAATATAGGTTTTATAACAAATCTTTATCCTTCTATTACCAAGATGTTACTTTTGATTTTCCCGTTGTTGGGTATTGCTTTGATAGCTGAATTTGCAGTATATTTTATAAGATATTATAAAATAAACCGTAAAAAATAATAAATAATTCTAATAAGCCCGATGATTGTTCCTCGGGCTTTTTCTTTGAAAAAGGAAGTGCTTTTATGAGACCTGAATTAATAAAAATAAAAGAAAATATAAATTTGCATTATATTCCTACATGTAAATTTAAAACAACAACCTTCAGCATATATATTCAAAGACCGTTGACAAGGGAGGAAACTACCTTGAATTCTTTGCTATCAATGGTTCTTCGTCGAGGTTGTCCCGGTTTTGAGGATACAAAGGCTTTGTCAAGATATCTTGATAGTCTTTACGGTACTGCATTTTCAACTTCGGTACGAAAAAAATGTGAAAGACAGCTTTTGTGTGCAAACTTTCAGTTTATAAATGACAAATTTCTGGACGATGAAATCGACATTTTTGATGAAGTGTTAAAGCTTGCAGATAGTGCTTTTTTAAAGCAGGAAGCATTTAACGAAGTGTATATAAAGCAGGAAAAGGAAAATCTAAAACAACAGATTTTATCTGTTATTAATGATAAGCGTTCTTATGCAAGTAAACGTTGCACCGAAATAATGTGTAAGGATGAAGCTTATGGGATTTCCAAACTCGGATATATAGAAGATTTGGACAAAATAGATAAGACAACACTTTATAATCATTACAAAAATGTTGTGTTAAAAAGTCCTGTTGATATATTTGTAAATGGTGATGTTGATATTAATATCATAGCAGAAAAACTAAAAAAAATGTTTGCAGATATTAATGTTGAATATAATGTTTCTGAACCTGCTGACGTAAAAAAAGAAGTAGCAGAGGTAAAAAGAATAACTGAAGAACAACAAATTGTACAGGGTAAACTTAGCATGGGTTTTAGAACCAATGTATATGTTAACGATGGAGATTATCCCGCAATGATGATGTACAATTCAATTTTGGGTTGCGGAATATTCAGCAAGCTTTTTAACAATGTACGCGAAAAGCTTTCTCTATGCTACTATGCTTCTTCATCTGTTGATTATCTTAAGGGGATTATGCTTATAAATTCAGGTATTGAAGTTTCAAATTTCCAAAAGGCATATGATGAGATTTTAGTACAGATGGAGGATATAAAAAAAGGAAATATTTCGGATATGGAAATGTCAGCAGCTGTACTTGGTACAGTCAATTCAATTAATTCCACATCAGATAATCCCTTTATTTTGGATGATTATTATCTAAGCAGAATTATCTCAGGCAAAATGATAACTTTAGATGAACTTGCCGAGAGTATAAAAAAAGTTACAAAAGAAGATGTAATGAGGGTTGCCGAAAAAATTCAACTTGATACAGTATATTTTCTTAAAGGATGTGAAAACTGATGAATTTTGAGAAAATTGAAGATAAAAGACTAAACGAAGTTTTGTATAAAGGTGTACACAAAAGCGGTCTTACCGTGTATGTGTTGCCTAAAAAAGAGCACAGCAAAAGCTATGCGGCTTTTGCTACAAATTACGGTTCAATAGATTATCGCTTTATTATTCCCGGAGAAAGTGAGTATACTGAAATTCCTGACGGTGTGGCACATTTTCTTGAACATAAGTTGTTTGAACAGCCTGACGGTTCCAATGCCTTTGATGCTTACAGTATGACCGGGGCAAATGCAAATGCTTTTACAAGCTTTAATTCAACTGTATATTTGTATTCCTGTACAGATAAGTACTATGAAAATTTAGAAATACTTTTAGATTTTGTAAGTAATCCCTATTTTACAAAGGAAAATGTAGACAAGGAACAGGGAATAATAGGGCAGGAAATAAGAATGTACGATGATGATCCCGGCTGGAGAGTATTTTTCAATTTGCTTGACTGCTTGTATGTGAATCATCCCGTAAAAAAGGATATTGCAGGTACTGTGGAAAGTATTGCAGAAATCGATAAGGACTTGCTTTATAAATGCTATAATACATTTTATAATCCTACAAATATGATTTTATTTACCTGTGGTAATGTAGACTGCAATAAGGTTGCAGAGCTTGTTGAAAAGCATGTGAAGGCAAGCCCTAATACTGAAATCAAAAGATATTTGCCTGAAGAGCCTAAAACAATAAATAAAAAATATAAGGAGCAGAAGCTTAGCATTTCAACACCGCTTTTCCAGATTGGATTTAAGGATAATGATGTTGGTTATGGCGGTTCAAAACTTCTGAAAAAAGAAATTGTAACATCAATACTTCTTGAAATTTTAACAGGTGAGGGTAGCGATCTTTATAACAAAATGTATACAGAAGGTATTATAAACGATAGCTTTGATGCCGATTATGAAGGCGAGGTAAGCTATGGTTTTGCCTCATTCAGCGGGGAAAGTAGCAACCCTGATAAAGTACTTTCAACCATATTAGACTCATTTGCTAAAACTGAATTTACGGAAGAAGAATTTGAAAGAATTAAAAAAGTTGAAATTGCCAGATATCTTCGTATGTGGAACAGTGTTGAGGGAGTATCCAACACAATGATTTCCGATTTATTCAAAAATATAAACATTTTTGAGTATTCCGACATTGTGAAAGATATAAAACTTGAGGACATTAAACTTCGCTTTAATGAACTTTTTGATGAAAAAAACTGTGTTATGTCAGTTATAAGACCATATGAAAGTAACGGTGATGAATAATGGGAAATACTTTTTTGGTTTCGTTTCCGCATATTGGTTTGAATTTTCATATTAATCCGTCAATAAGCTTATTTGGCTTGGAAATAAGATGGTACGCTTTACTTATTGTTACCGGGATAATTCTTGCTGTTGCTTTTTCAATTTGGGAAGGTAAACGCATCGGAGTATCCTCGGATACCATTTTAGATGTAGCTTTAATAAGTATTCCTTCGGCAATTATAGGTGCCAGAATTTATTATGTGTTGTTTTCGATTGACAGTTACAGTAACTTTTGGGACGTTTTTAAAATATGGGAGGGAGGTCTTGCGATATACGGCGGTATTATTGCAGGTGTAGCCTCCGGTATTATTTATTTGCGAAAAAAGAAGTTGTGTGTTGCCAAGGTTGCAGACCTTGCGGGTATGGGCTTTTTAATAGGTCAGTCAATAGGCAGATGGGGAAATTTTATGAATGGTGAAGCCTATGGTGGTCCGACTGATTTACCATGGGGAATGTTTGTGGAAGGCGGAGATTTTCATGTGCCTGTACACCCCACATTTTTGTACGAAAGTCTATGGAATATAATTGGTTTTGCAATACTTTTTTTCTATCGCAAACATAAGAAGTTTGATGGGGAAATTTTTCTGCTTTATGTTGTATGGTATGGCTTGGGTCGTGCGTGGATAGAAGGATTGCGTTCGGATTCGCTTTATGTGTGGTCTACAAATATTCGTATTTCACAGTTGCTTGCAGCATTAGCGGTACTGTGTGGTGTAATTATAATATCTTATAAAAGATATAAATTACATAAATCCAAAACAGAATAGTATTATGGTGCTGTCATATAATGATTTGTTTTATGACAGCACTTTTGTATATAGTTGACATTTTTTAATATATTATTCACATGGTGTAAAAACTCAATTGACACATATACGGTATCGTGTTAAAATACAGAAAAACCAGAGAGGTGTATAAATATAATGATAAGATTATTTGAGAATCATCGCATAAGAAATATAAAAGAACTTGAAGGTTTATGGGATTTTCGTAAGGAGGATGGCAAGCAGTACAAGTTACCTGTTCCCGGTTGTTGGGAACAGCATCCGGATATGCTTGCATACAGAGGTAAAGGCGAATATTCAAAAAAAGTTTATATAGACAGAACAGGCAATATTCGTCTTGAATTTAAAGGTGTAAGTCATACAGCAGATGTTTATTTTGACGGAGTTAAGATTGCGCATCACTATAATGCTTTTACACCGTTTTCTGCGGTTGTAAAAAATGTAGAAAAGGGTGAACACGAAATTATAGTATGTGTGGATAATACCTTTACAGAGGCTTCGGCACTTCATATTCATAATGACTACTATACATATGGCGGCATTACACGTCCGGTGGCTTTGGAAAACATTTCAGATGTTTATGTTAAGTATATACACTTTACACCATATACAAAAGAAAATAAATGGTATGCAAAGACGGAAGTTGTTATTTGCAATGTATCAGATAATGATATAGTGACAGAAATTAACGGGAATATTGAAAATAATAAAATGTCGCAGAATGTTACCGTTGAAAAGAACAGTGAAAAGACAGTAGTTTTCGAAAATGAATTTTTGGATGTAAAACCGTGGTCAAACAAAGAAGCAAACTTGTATATGTTAAACATTGTAGTGTCCGTTGATGGAGAAGAAGTGGATGATCTTATTGAACGTGTTGGATTCAGAACAGTTGAGGTAAAAGGTAAGTATATATATGTAAACGGAGAAAGAGTACGTCTTAAGGGATTTAACCGCCATGAGGATTATGCCATAGATGGATGTGCGGTAACTTTGCAGCACATTATTCAGGATATGGATTTAATGCAGGATATGGGTGTAAATGCACTCCGTACCTGCCACTATCCTAATGACGAAAGAATGCTTGACCTTTGTGATGGACGCGGAATAATGGTGTGGGAGGAAAATCATGCAAGGGGTTTGACTCTGAAAATGATGCAAAATCCCAACTTTGAAAGACAGTGTAAAGATTGCATTGATGAAATGATTGAAAATCATTACAATCACCCTTCAATAGTAATTTGGGGTATTATGAATGAATGCGCTTCCGAAACACCTGAAGGAAGAGAAATGTACAGAAAACAGTTTGAACAGATTAAAAGTCTTGATAAAACAAGACCTACAAGCTTTGCATCATGTAAGTATTTTGAGGACTTGTGTTTTGATCTTGTTGATATAGTTTCTATGAACGTATATTCAGGCTGGTATACAGCAGAGCCTGTTGAGATAAGAATGAGAAAACTTATTGATTGGTCAAGAAAGGTAGGAGGGGCAGGTAAACCCTTCTTTATGACAGAATTTGGTGCAGCAGCAATGTACGGTTACCGTGACAGAAGTCTTTGCAGATGGAGTGAGGATTATCAGGCGAAACTTATTGGTGATACGCTGGAAGCATATATGAATGAATATGAAATTTCAGGTGTGTTTATATGGCAATTTGCTGATTGTCGTGTAACTGACGAAAAAACTAACGAAGAGGACAAATGGTGGTCAACTCGTGCAAGATGCCATAACAACAAAGGTATTGTAGACGAATACAGAAGACCAAAAATGTCTTATGACGTTGTAAAAGAAAAATTCGAAAAATATTGGTTGTAATATTAAAAGTCTGTGAGATATCTCACAGACTTTTAATATTGAATGATTACATTTTTACCACACTTTACGGAAGATACTGTTTTAATTACAGACAGCCACAGAGCATATAAGACAGTAGCAAACAAGCACAAGATACCATTAAAGCAAATACCAAGTGGAAAGCATACAAGTGGTGGATATAGTCTTGGTCATATCAATGGTTATCACCACAATATAAGTGATTTTATGTATCTATATCATGGTGTATCTTCCAAATTTCTTGACTATTACTTGGCGCTATTCTATTGGGTTGAGAAGAACAAGCACAAATCCTATCTTGAACAAGCCTATGATATAATTACTCTGTTATCCAATCAGGCTAAAAAGATACCTCTTAACAAGTTTAAAGATAAGCCTATATCCTTTGACTTAAAAGGTATGTTAAGTTAACAATTTTGTTAATTTTGTCTCCGTAACGTGACAAATTAGCAAAAGTATGATATAATATAGTCAGAAATTGGAACTTTTTCTAATTTATCAGTCTATATAGACAAAGAAAGAGTTAGATGAATAAGAATTTGACAAGGAGGATAAGTGTATGAAAAAGTTGATAGCATTAGTTTTGGCTTTGGTTTGTGTTTTGTCTTTAGCAGGTTGCAACAATCAACCCACAACATATTCCGATATTATTGAGGGAAATATGAAAACATACTATAAAATGGACGATGGTACATGGCAAGTTGATGGACATACATATCAATACAGGCTGGAAATCAAAGGAAGAATGCACAATGCTGCTGTTGATTCTACTTTTGTGTTTTTGAGTAACATTGAAACCATTACATTTGAGCAAGCATGGAAAGCTGCGGGATTCAGCAGTAACACTGCTGATTATTTTGCAGTCGAAGATGCCGTGCTTGTAGAAATGAAAAACAGCTAACCAAATTCCAATTTGTTGAACTAAACAGCATATACATTAAAAAGGGAGCAAGGTTGAAATACACCTTGCTCCTTTTTGTTTTCTAAATAGTCATTCATAGTAAATGAATAAAAAAGTCATTTATGCATACCAATACTTATCTCGTACAGAGACAAAAATAAAAAACGGAGTGATTAAATCACTCCGTTATTTACATAGCCTATATCTATTACGCTTCTTCAGATTCTTTCAACTTTGCGAAGCATTCACTGCAGTAGATTGGACGATCATTCTTAGGTTTGAATGGAACCTTAGCCTCTCCACCGCACTCAGCACAAACTGCAACATGCATTTCTCTTGAAGCTTTAATAGCTTCCTTGCGTGCTACGCGGCAATCTTTGCATCTTGTAGGCTCATTCTGGAAACCTTTTTCAGCATAGAACTCCTGTTCGCCTGCTGTAAAAACGAATTCGTTTCCACAATCTTTGCATACTAATGTCTTGTCTTCGTACATAACCTTTTACCTCACTTTAAAAAATTTCTTTGATGCCTAGGTTAGAAGCATCGTATAAAAAGCACATATTGTGCTAATTATCAAATTTGTTGGAATCCATAAGTTTTTTCTTTATGCGCTGAAGTGCATTGTCTATGGATTTTAAAGATTTGTTCATTGTTTCAGAAATTTCAATATACGACAAACCGTCTAAATAGAGTTCTAAAACTTGATTTTCAAAACCGCTTAGTTTTTTTGAAATTTCATTTTTGATTTCGCATAGAGTCTCATCTATAATATAAATTTCCTCCGGATTTGACACGGAATTCTGTTGGATGAAATTCACAAATGTGGTTTCGGAATCATCGCCGAATACCGGAGCATTTATTGAAACAGATGCATTAAGCGGATTGTGTTTGTTTCTGTTTGCCGTTCGTATTGCTGTGAGGATTTGCCTTGTAATACATACATCCGCAAATGTTTTAAAGGTGATGTTTTTTTGAGGATTAAAATCCCTTACGGCTTTGTAAAGTCCTATCATACCTTCCTGTACGACATCGTCGTTGTCAGCACCTATAAGGTAGTATGTTCTCGCCTTACTTTTAACATAGTTCTTATACCGATGGAGTACCATTTCTTCAGCAGATGAGTTGCCTTCAGCAGCCAGCAAAACCAATTGTTCATCACTAAGATTACTTAAGTTATTTTGCATACTACACTCCTTTAACATCATTATCGTAATTATTATATAATTTTTTGTAACAATTTGTCAAGGTAATTATTTGCATTATAATAATTTTTGTGATATAATACCAAAAAAGGGGGTGCTTTTTTGGGCAATATAGTGTTAAGAATCTTTGTTGTTTTGGTATATATTGTAATATGTGTAGTTTTTTGTATAAGCCCGTTTATGGGAGGAAAGGATAATAGATTTGGAATAAAGGTTGATATCGAATCAAAACTAAGTCAAAGTTTTAGTGTATTGTATGTTTGTTTTTCCATACTTTGTGCCATAGCTTTTTCAATTGCCTGTATAGGAAAAAACAGCTATATTTTTTCCAATATTTCAATAGTACTGTATATTGTTATTATGTCTTTAATATATTATAGGATAAGGAACAGCTTAAAAGATGTTTTTGTAAAGGATGTTCCGGTAGAAATTATAATAAACAATCCTCCGGAAAAATACTTGTTGAAAATGATAAATCCCGCTTTTTATATAACGTATCTTGTGCCGGTAATTATAAGCTTTTTTATAGGTAAAGGCGATGCGTGTATTACTTTAATAATATCTGTACAGGTTTTTATAGCAATACTTTCTTTTACTTTTAATTTTATAATATGCAAGTTTAAAAATTTTGTAGATGATAACATTGAGGAGTCAATAAAAAAGAATTTAAAATATCGTAAAGTCTGGAATGTTAATGCATATTTTACACTGCTGCTTTGTTCTGTATCCATATCTGTAATGCATGCGGAATATAAAAAAATCATAAATATTGGAGGAATTAGTGAATGGTTGCCGTTTGTTATAATTGTAATATCACTTTCTGTTTTGATTTTTTATTCATTCCGAATCTATAAAAAATGATTTGTCTATTGAATAATTTTGTATTTAGTAGTATAATAAACACATATTAAGAAATCGGAGGAGAAAATATGACAGTTTTGGAAATCAAAAAAATGTTTTTGGATATTTACGGAGGTTCAGAAGAGGGACTTCGTGTTTTTGCATCACCGGGAAGAGTTAATTTAATTGGTGAACATACAGATTATAATGGTGGTTATGTATTCCCTGCTGCACTTAAATTTAAAACAACTATTGTTCTTCGTCCAAATGGTGAAAATGTTGTAAGAATGGCTGCAACAGACCTTCCTGACAGAGTTACTGTTGATATAAATAAAATTGAAGATTATAAAGATTTAAGATGGGGAGACTATCAGGCAGGTATCATAAGCGAAATGTTAAAAGACAACTACGATATCGTAGGTTGTGATATGCTTTATGATGATACAACACCTCACGGTGGTGGTCTTTCATCATCAGCAGCTATTGAAGTTTCAACTGCGTTGGCTTTTGCTACGCTACATAATGAAAAAAATGGTATTACTGAGCCTGTAAATATGGTTGAAATGGCTAAAATAGGTCAAAGGGCAGAAAATATCTATGTTGGTGTAAACTGTGGCATTATGGATCAGTTTGCATCTGCTATGGGTAAGGAAGACCATGCAATTTTCCTACAGTGTCAGACATTAGACTATAAGCATGTACCGGTTGTTTTGGAAGGTAAAAAAATTGTAGTTTCAAATACTAAGAAAAAACATTCATTAGGTGCTTCAAAATACAACGAAAGACGTCAGCAGTGTGAAGATGCTTTTGCGATTTTAAAAACTGTTATGCCCGAGAAAAATTGCCTTGGTGAAATTTCTGTTGAAGAATTTGAACAGCATAAAGATGTTCTTACAGACGACATTTTGTTAAGACGCGCAAGACACGTTATTACTGAAGACGACAGAGTTCTTAAGTCTATTGATGCTTTGACAGCAGGAGATATTGTGAAATTCGGTGAACTTATGAACGGTTCACATGACTCTCTTCGTTATGACTATGAAGTTACAGGTGTTGAGCTTGATACAATGGTGGAAGAAGCACGTAAGATTAAAGGTGTACTTGGCTCACGTATGACAGGCGGTGGATTTGGCGGTTGCACAGTAAGTATTGTTGAAGCAGATGCAGTTGATACTTTCATTGCAGAAGTTGGCAAAAACTACGAAGCAAGAACCGGTCTTAAACCTGAATTTTATGTTACTGAAATCGGTGACGGAGGTTGCGAAATAAAATAAATTTTTACACAAAGGACAGTAATGCTGTCCTTTGATATTTTGGAGGATTATATATGATTGAATATTTGAAATCAATTATTCTTGGAATTGTTGAAGGTATAACGGAATGGTTACCAATAAGTTCTACCGGACATATGATTTTGTTTAATGAAATCGCAGACAGTACAGGCTCGTTTTTGGAATCACAGCTTTATTTGTATGTTATACAGCTTGGTGCAATACTTGCGGTTGTAACATTGTTCTTCAATAAGCTAAATCCGTTTTCCAAAAAGAAAACACCAAAGGAAAAAAACAATACATGGCAAATGTGGTTTAAGGTTATTGTAGCTTGTATTCCGGCAGGTGTTATAGGTTTACTTCTTAATGACCTTATGGAAAAGTTCGAAAATTGGCAGGTTGTTTCCGCAATGCTTATAATATACGGTATAGCGTTTATACTTGTGGAAAAATTGCAGAAAAAAACTACTGTTAAGACAATCGATGATATGTCGTACAAAACTGCACTTTCTATCGGTGCATTTCAGGTACTTTCAATTATACCCGGTACTTCACGCTCCGGCTCAACAATTTTGGGCGGTATGCTTATGGGATGCTCAAGAACAGTTGCGGCAGAATTTTCATTTTTCCTTGCAATTCCAATTATGTTTGGTGTAAGCCTTTTGAAAATTGTGACACATGAGGGTGCAATAGAGTGGGGGCTTTTAGTTGTTGGTATGATTGTTTCGTATATCATATCAATGATTGCCATTAAGTTTTTAATGAATTTCGTTAAAAAACATAGTTTTTCGGGTTTTGGCTGGTATAGAATAGTTCTCGGTGTTTTGGTAATAGGATATTTTTTAGTAAAATAATCTATTGACAAATTATTAAAAAGTGTTATAATATCTTTAATGACGATGATGAAGACAGTAGCTGTCAGGGTAGCGTTTTTAGAGAGAAAGTGTCGTGGCTGGAAACACTTTTACGTGAATGGCGGTGAATACCACTTCGGAGTTGCGTGCTGAAAATTGCAGTAAGCATTGCCGTGAACCTTGCGTTAATGGTAATTAAGTGACGGTATGTACCGTAATTAGGGTGGAACCGTGCGAATTTGAATTTTGCACCCCTATTTTGAGTTATGCTCAAAGTAGGGGTGTTTTTTTAATACAAAGAAAGGATATGATTAAATGAGTGAAATGAACGAACTACAAACATTAAGACATTCTGCGTCACATATTATGGCACAGGCTGTAAAAAGACTTTACCCTGATGTAAAGCTGGCTATAGGTCCTGCTATTGACACAGGCTTTTACTATGACTTTGATACTGAAAACGGCTTCACTCCTGATGATTTAGACAAAATTGAAGCTGAAATGAAAAAGATTGTTAAGGAAAACCTTAAAATTGAAAGATTCGAACTTCCAAAGGAAGAAGCATTAGAACTTATGAAGGATGAGCCTTATAAGGTTGAACTTATAAACGACCTTCCGGAGGGTGAAGTAATTTCATTCTACAAGCAGGGTGAATTTACTGATCTTTGTGCAGGCCCTCACGTTAAGTATACAAGCAAGGTAAAGGCTTATAAGCTTTTGAGTGCAACAGGTGCATACTGGAGAGGCGACGAAAAGAATAAGATGCTTACACGTATTTACGGTACAGCTTTTGAAACAAAGGATGAGCTTGCAACACATCTTGAACAGCTTGAAGAAGCGAAAAGACGTGACCACAACAAACTTGGTCGTGAACTTGGCTTGTTCACAACTGTTGACTCAATAGGTCAGGGCTTGCCAATCATACTTCCAAAAGGCTCAAGAATTATCCAGACATTGCAAAGATTTGTTGAAGATGAAGAACAAAAACGCGGTTGGCAGCTTACAAAGACACCTCTTATGGCAAAGAGTGATTTGTATAAAATCTCAGGTCACTGGGATCACTACAAAGATGGTATGTTCGTAATGGGGGATGAAGAAACTGACAAGGAAGTTTTTGCACTTCGTCCAATGACTTGTCCGTTCCAGTATCAGGCATACCTTAACGAAATGAGAAGTTACAGAGATTTGCCACTACGTTACAGCGAAACATCAACACTTTTCAGAAATGAATCTTCAGGTGAAATGCACGGTCTTATACGTGTGCGTCAGTTCACAATCTCAGAAGGTCACCTGATGTGCTTGCCTGAACAGTTGGAAGAAGAATTCAAGCAGTGCTTGGAGCTTGCTATTTATATGCTTAAAACTCTTGGTCTTTATGAAGATGTATCATACAGATTCTCACAGTGGGATCCTGAGGATAGCGAAAAATACATCGGTACAAAGGAGCAGTGGGATGAGGCACAGGGTATTATGGGTAAAATTCTTGATCACCTTGAAATTCCGTATGCAGTTGGTATAGGTGAGGCTGCATTCTACGGACCAAAGCTTGATATTCAGATTAAAAATGTATTCGGTAAGGAAGATACACTTATCACAATTCAGGTTGACCAGATGTTGGCAGAAAAATTCGGTATGGAATATACAGATAAAGACGGTTCAAAGAAGCATCCGTATATTATCCACAGAACATCTATCGGTTGTTATGAAAGGACACTTGCTTTGCTTATTGAAAAGTATGCAGGTGCATTCCCAACATGGCTTGCTCCTGTACAGGTTAAGATTATTCCTGTATCAGAACGTCACTTTGAATATGCTGAAAAGATTAAGAAGATATTCATCGAAAAGGGTATCCGTGTTGAAGCAGACTTCCGCAATGAAAAGCTTGGATATAAGATTCGCCAGGGTCAGCTTGAAAAGAATCCTAACATGATTATCGTAGGTGATAACGAGGTTGAAGCAGGTACTGTTTCCGTTCGTTCACGCCGCAACGGTGATATGGGTTCTATGACTATTGATGAATATGTTGCATTTATAGAAAAAGAAATTGCAGATAAAGTAAGATAATGTATATTAAAAGCTCTCTGGAAGTTCAGAGAGCTTTTTAACTTTATATGCCACTTGGCTTATTTTTCATAAGTTCGATTTTTAAAATTTCAATTTCGTCTTTATCGTCTGTATAATGCCATACCTGTGCATACATATCGTTCTTGATATTTTTAATATCAACGGTGTTTGATGTAATTTGTACGTAAGTGTCATTGTTTATAATATATTTAGCATTGTCATTTTCATTAAGCGAGTTTTCAAAAATGTATGTTCCGTTTTTCTTTTGCAGGTTACTGATTTTCAAAACTCTGCCAATGTATTCTTCACCGCTGAATGAATTATTTTGACTTTGGTTATCGGGTAATGTCACAAGGTCGGTGTTGTTTTCCACTTTGTAAAAAACTATTTCAGGGCCATTATATTCTTGGCTTGTTGTATTATCTTTGTTTTTAAGTTGGTTATCAAGCTTAATTCTGAGTGTGATTTTTTCAATGCCGTCTTTGCCGTCTGCAACTACAAATGTTACAACATCACCGTACCCGCTTTGATACATAATAGGAATATCCAATGCATTGTAAACCATTACGGCAACATCGCTTCTTAGTGCAACATCTGTTCCTGTTAAATCAAGACTTCGTGTAATGCCAAGCTGTGTTGCCTTTGCAAAATACCCCGTCGGGTATGTGCCTGCTACGGTTGGTTCATAGCCCAAAGCAACTACAAGCATTTTTATAAACTGCTCATTTGTAAGCTTTTGTTCGGGCTTGAATGTACCGTCCCCGTGGCCGTTTATTATGCCCATTTCCTGCGCACGGTTTATATATCCGCTTGCCCAGTATTCCTTTGGTACGTCAATAAACTTTGTGTCTGTTCTTTCACATTCACCCATACCCATCATTGTTACTATGATTTTTGCAGCTTCGGCTCTGTTTATTGTGCCGATTTCATAGTCTGTAATAATGTTGTATTTGGTAAGATTTTCTTTTATAGCTCCAATGTCGTTTGCAAATACAATAGCAGTGGAGGATAAAATTAGTATTAAAGTTAATGCAATTATTCTTTTCATGTTTTTCGCTCCTTTTTAGTAAACTAAAATTCTTCCGTTAATGTCGTAATGTCCCGGGCAATAACAGCTTATGGTTACAATATATTCTTCACCGGGTTCATAGCCGTCAAGATATTTGGGGACTTTTGTCTTTGTGTTAAAGCAGTAGTCCCAACCGCGACCTTTGCTGTCAACGTGGTATATTCCTATGTATACGTCGTGGTTAAAACCCTCATTTTCAATTAAAAACTGAATGTAGCCGCCGCTATTCGGCTTTACCTTAAAAGTGTATACTCCGTCGTAATCTGTGTTGTAAAATATAATTTTTGCATTTCTTGTAAGGTCAGTTGTGTTGTTTGAATTATCTATAACCTGACCTGTGCTTTCAATAACGGAATCAAGACTTAAATTTATAGTGTTCATATATTCATATTCGTTATATTCGTTTTCAACTGATTCCTGTGATTCAACAGTAATATAATCATTCGCGGTGCTATCATCATATGTTTGTATATCTTTTGGAATATTGGGGTTTTCTGTGCCAAATTCGTATTTTTGGTTTTTATCAACAACCTTTAATTCCGGAAGAGGAAAATTGTTGTATATGACGTTGCTTATTGGTTTTGCCATAACTGCACTTGTAAGAGAAACAGTTGCAATAAGCAGTATAGCAAAAAAACCGTTTATGTGTTGCAAAAAACTTGCTTTTTTAAACCTTGCAACGGCTTTTATTCTTTTTGTAATGTCTTTTTTGTTATTTGCCATCCCAAGCATATTGGGCAATTTCTGAGGCTTTAACGACAATGTATTTATTAAAGTCATACCGTAGCCTTTATAATCTTCCGGATTCAGATAATTCATTGCCCTTTCATCTGTTGCAATCTCCGCATCACGGCGTATTTTTTTGAACAAAAACCATATAATCGGATTGAACCAGTGTACACATCTTATAAATATCAAAAGATAATTTACGGCAATGTCGCCACGCTTATAGTGTGAAAGTTCATGTAAAAAAGTGTATTCTATGTGGCTTGCATCCATATTCTCAAAATCTTTTGTTATAAGTATTTTAGGATTGAAAAAACCGTAAAGTGCTGTTGAGTTTACGTGATTTTGTACAATAATTCTTATTTTTTTGCGAACGCCTGCTTTTTTCATACAATGTGTTAATATTTCCTCGGTTACGTCAGAGGGAGAGGAAGAAGAGCCTTCTATTTTATATTTTAAAATAATAAAGCTTATAATTATCCACAAAACTGTAATTGTAAATACGGTAATCCATATATATGGCAAAATATCCGCAAAGCTGTAGCTTTTTGCGTGTTGTATTGATTCGGTTATCTGTATTGGTTTTTGTGCAATTTTTAAAATATCTGCTTCCGATATTTTACCTGTAATATTTATTTGATTGAAAATGCTTATTTTACTTTCCGGTCCGTTGGGAAGTATGAGCTTAAAAATCATTATAAACCAAAGAAGATGTTGCCATTTTGCAGGTAATTTTCGTAATATGGTTGATTTTAAGAAATAAATAATAATTCCAATTACGCTTCCGAATATGGATGCCTGTATTACATAATAGAAAATATTTTGAACACTCATTTATTTTCCCTCCAATATGTCCTTGAGGTTTTGAATTTCTTCGTCTGAAAGATTGTTGTTTTCCACAAAACTTGCAAGCATCAATTTTACCGAGCCACCGTAAAGCTTATTTAAAAAATTGTTGTTTTCAACGTTCATATAATCCTTTTCAGATATGAGTGTGGAATATATAAATGCTTTAGAGGCTGTTTTTTCGGTTTTTACGGCACCTTTTGAAACTAACCTGTTGATTAATGTTCTTATTGTTTTGTCGTTCCAGTCCTGGATTTTAGAGACCTCGTCGACTATTTCACCACTTGTGCAAGGCTCTTTTTTCCATAATGCCTTCATAACGCAGAATTCTGCATCTGTTATCTGTAATTTTTCCATTTTTTCACCTCCTTATATTGGATTACAATTGTAATCTTTGATTATATATTACAACTGTAATTCAAAATTGTCAAGTACTTTTTTTACTTTCACTATGAATTGAGTTAAAATAAATTTGTAAAGTAGACGAAAAAAACAGGGAATTACATTTTGCAGAATGGATAAATACGTTCCTACAACTGTAATGGGCTGTTATTGTGGTAAGATAAGCAAACAAATTGATTCTTGAAAACTATCTGTTTATTCAGAGGGTTTTAAGTTTGTATTTGGCGTATAGGTAATTGACTTTTACTGTAGATTGTGTTAATATCATATTGTTTTTAAAGTATATGAAGTATTTGAATTATGAACATAAAAGGAGAATTGGTAGTGAAGTATAATACATATTTGTTTGACTTTGACGGAACTTTGGTGGATTCAATGCCATCGTACGTTGCTGTTATGTTAAGAATTCTTGATGAAAATAATGTAAAATATGAATCGGATATAGTGAAAATAATTACACCTTTAGGCTATGCAGGCACTGCTGAATATTTCAAAAAAATGGGCGTTTCGTTGTCTAAAGAAGAAATGATTAAAATAATGAACGAATATGCTTATAATGAATATGCATACAATATACCTGCAAAGTCAAATGTTGTTTCTGTTCTCGAAAAGCTTAAAAGTTTGGGGGCGGATTTAAATGTGCTTACTGCAAGTCCTCATACTGTCCTTGACCCTTGTCTTAAAAGACTTGGTATATATGATCTTTTTAACAATGTGTGGTCTTGTGATGATTTTTCAACAACAAAGGCAGACCCGCAGATATATGTAAAAGCTGCGGAAAAGCTGGGACAACCTGTAGAAAGCATATTGTTCCTTGATGATAATTATAATGCAGATAAAACAGCAAAGTCCGCAGGAATGAAAGTTTGTGGCGTATATGACAATTCATCTGCAGAATATACGGATGATATAAAGGCTGTTGCCGACCACTATATAAATGATTTTTCAGAGTTGTTGAATATTAAATAACTTTATATAATATGAAACCCGGACTGTTAAACAGTCCGGGTTTTCAAGTTGAATTATAGCATTTTTTTGCGGTTTTCCTTGCGTTTTAAAGCTTCGCTCCAATCATTTATCTCTTCTTCGGTTTCAAGCTTTAAACCAGGGATTTTTTTGGGTTTTTCATTTTCATCAAGTGCAACCATTATAACGTATGCGTTATTTATTAAAATGTTTTCACCTGTTAATTTTTCCACATAGGTTTTAACATTAATCTCCATAGAGGTTGTACCTGCATAAGTTATTTTACCCTTTAAAACCAATGTATCGTTTGCATAAGCGGCTTTTTTAAACTCAAGGTTATCAATAGAGGCTGTCGTAACGTTAGAGGAGGAGTGTCGTCTTGCAACAACAGCGGCCACCTCGTCAATCCATGCCATAAGCTTGCCGCCGAAAAGTCTGTTGTACCCGTTTAGTGTACCCATTGTAAGAACATGTACCTGTTCTGTATATGAATCGCTTACCTTTTTATCCATATATACACTCTCCTTTGTAATATAATGGCTGTGACAAGTTTTGTCACAGCCTTATTATGTTTAGATTTCTACTCTCCAACCGAATGGGTCTTCTAATTCTCCCCATTGAATACCTGTTAGAGTATCATAAAGCTTCTGGCTTAGTTCGCCGATGTTTCCGTCGCCGATAACCATAACATCATCCATGTAACGAAGCTTACCTACAGGAGAAATTACAGCAGCTGTACCTGTGCCGTAAACTTCTTCCAAAGAACCGTCTTTTGCAGCGGCAACAAGTTCATCAACAGAAATTTTACGTTCTTCAACTTCATATCCCAAGTGCTTGCACATTTCGATAACTGAATTGCGTGTAACACCGGGAAGGATACTTCCGTTAAGAGCCGGAGTAACAATTTTGCCGTTGATTTTGAAGAAAATGTTCATAGCACCAACTTCTTCGATGTATTTTCTTTCAACACCGTCAAGCCACAACACCTGAGAATAACCGTCGTCGTGTGCCTTAACCTGTGCCTTCAAGCTTGCAGCATAGTTACCGCCTGTTTTAGCGTAACCGATACCGCCTTTTACAGCACGTACATATTCATCTTCAATCCAGATGCCAACAGGAGCAAGACCGCTTGCGTAGTAAGCACCGGAAGGTGAAAGAATTACCATAAATAAGTATGTTTTAGAAGGTGCAACACCTAAAAATTCATCAGTAGCAATGATAAAAGGTCTGATGTAAAGTGATTCTCCGTCACCTTCAGGAATCCAGTCACGGTCCACGTCTACAACAGCTTTAACAGCCTGTACAAAATCTTCTTCAGGAATCTGAGGAATGCAAAGTCTGTCATTAGACATATTTGCTCTTTTAGCATTCATTTCAGGTCTGAAAAGATAAGCTTTACCGTCTTTACCCTTATAAGCCTTCATACCTTCAAACATTTCCTGACCGTAGTGGTAAACCATAGCAGCAGGAGAAAGTTCAATCTTGTGGAAAGGTTCGATTCTTGCATCATGCCAGCCTTTGCCTTCTGTATAGTTCATAACGAACATATGGTCAGTAAAAATATGACCGAAACCAAGCTTGTCGCCCTTTTTAGGTTTTTCGGCAGGGTTTGTAGTTTTAGTGATTTTAATATCCAACATTGTTAAACTCCTTTCAAATGCTTAAAAATTATATCCTGTTTCAATAGCTTTCATATTAAGACCTAACATATCAGCTTTTTTAGCAGATATAACTTTTTTAAGACCTTTTTCAACGTCTTCAAGCTTAATGATGCCTGTTTCTTTAATCATTTTACCAAGCATAATCATATTTGCAAGAGTAGGTGCACCGATTTCTGCTGCCATAGCAGTAGCAGGAATATAGAATGCGTCAACATCATCTCTTTCAACCTTTCTGCTGATAAGAGTAGAATCCACTATAACCTTTGCACCGCTTGCACAAGCACCTTCGTACTTGTCAAGTGATGGCAAGTTCATTGCAAACAAAACATCAGGTGTTGAAACGATAGGTGAGCCAACAGGTGAGTCACTTAAAATAACACTGCAATTAGCTGTACCGCCACGCATTTCAGGACCGTAAGAAGGAAGCCAGCTTACGTTTTTACCGTCTGTAAGACCAAGGTATGCAAGTACCTTACCGGCAAACAATACACCTTGTCCACCGAAGCCTGCGATTAATATCTGTGATGTACTCATTATTTCTCCTCCTTGCTTCTGTCTTTGTAAACACCTAAAGGATAGTATGGAAGCATATTTGTATCTACCCATTCCAATGCTTTTTGCGGTGTCATACCCCAGTTGGTAGGACAAGTTGAAACAACCTCTACCAAGGAGAAACCTTTACCGTTAATCTGATTTTCAAAAGCCTTTTTAATAGCTTTTTTAGCGTTTTTAATATTCTTAACGTTGTTTACAGTAACACGTTCAAGATATTCAGGACCTTCAAGCTGTGAAAGCATTTCACAAACTCTGATTGGATAACCTGCGGTTTTTACATCTCTGCCGTAAGGAGAAGTCTGTGTAACCTGACCGGGTAGTGATGTAGGAGCCATCTGACCGCCTGTCATACCGTAAATTGCGTTGTTAATAAAGATAATTGTAATGTTTTCATTTCTTGTAGCAGCGTGAACAGTTTCAGCCATACCGATAGAGGCAAGGTCGCCATCACCCTGATATGTGAATACTATTTTGCTTGGGTCTGCACGTTTAATACCTGTTGCAACTGCAGGAGCACGTCCGTGAGCAGCTTCAGCCATATCACATGCAAAATAATTATACGCCATAACAGCACAACCAACCGGAGCAACACCGATAGTTGTACCTTCAATACCAAGTTCGTCAATTGCTTCAGCCACAAGACGGTGTACTATACCGTGTGTACAGCCGGGGCAGTAATGCAATGGAACATCTGTTAATGCTTTTGGTTTTTCAAATACTACCATTACTCAGCACCTCCGTTTGCTTTTTTGATTTCTGCAAGTACCTGTTCAGGAGTAACAATCATACCGCCTACACGGTTGCAAAGTGTAACAGGCTTTTTGCATTCTGTTGCAAGTTTAACGTCCTCAATCATCTGACCCATTGAAAGTTCAACGGAGATAAATGATTTTACCTTATCAGCAGCTGCAAGTAAAGGTTTTTTAGGGAACGGCCATAGTGTGATAGGTCTTATCATACCAACCTTAATACCCTGCTTTCTTGCTTCTACGATAGCATTCTGTGAAACACGAGCGGCAATACCGAATGCAACGATGCAAATTTCAGCATCATCCATCATGAATTCTTCATACATAACTTCGTTTTCTTCAATCTGCTTGTATTTTTCAAATCTTTCAAAGTTTACTTTTTCAAGCTGTTCGGGAACAAGGAACAGTGAGTTTGCAATGTTGTGTTCACGTTTGCATTCTGTACCTGTCAAAGCCCAAGGCTTTTCGTATGTAGTAACATTTTCGCCTTCTTTGATTTCAACAGGTTCCATCATCTGACCGATTGTACCGTCAGCCAAAATCATAGATGTCATTCTGTATTTATCTGCAAGGTCAAAGCCCTTTAGTGTAAGGTCAGCCATTTCCTGAACGGATGATGGAGCAAGAATAATCATTCTGTAGTCGCCGTGACCGCCGCCTTTAGTAGCCTGGAAATAGTCAGACTGTGAAGGCTGGATACCGCCAAGACCCGGACCGCCACGTTCTACGTTAACAACCAATGCAGGAAGATCGGCACCTGCCATATACGAAAGACCTTCTGCTTTAAGTGATATACCTGGGCTGGAGGAAGAAGTCATAACACGTTTTCCTGCAGCGGATACACCGTATACCATATTAATAGCGGCAACTTCGCTTTCTGCTTGCAAAAATGTTCCGCCGATTTTAGGCATTCTTTTTGCCATATACGCAGCAATTTCTGTTTGCGGAGTAATTGGATAGCCGAAATAATGACGGCAACCTGCAGAAATCGCAGCTTCTGCAATAGCTTCATTACCTTTCATTAAAACCTTTTCTGCCATTTTATTTCACCTTACCTTTCTACTGTTATAATGCAGTCAGGACACATTGTAGCACAAAATGCGCAAGCAATACACTGACTTTCGTCTGTCATTTCTACAGGAGAATGACCTTTTTGGTTAATTTTGTCTGTAGCAATTTTAAGCAATTTTTTAGGACATGCATTTACACAAAGTCCACAGCCTTTGCAAAGGTCTGTTTTAAATGTTAATTTTGCCATAACCATACCTTCTTTCAATATAATAATTAATATTTGTTTTTTTGTAATTCCAGCGGAAAAACATTGGGGACTTTGTCACCAATGTCATTCACGATAGAATTATTAACAGTTGTATAGAGAACAGGAAGCTTACTGATTTTGGAAAGCTCCTGTGCATACACATTAGATTTTACCACAACTTCGGGGGTAGTTTCAACCCCTAAATTAGAATTATTTATAATTGCGGTAAAAGGAATGCCGCTTGCGACCTCAATTTCCCTCATGACTTCAAGAGTATCCTCGGCAGTTTTAGTAAGAGGACGGTAACAATTGGCAACATAAATCATTTCATAATTGTTTTCCTCTAAAATGGAGGGAGTATACCTGCCCATTGCCACTGCACCTACATCATCACCGCCGATGTCCATTATAAGGTAGGAATTTTTGTCTGCTATTGCACCATATATCTCTTTGGGTAATGCCGGTATGTCGAGATTTGTGTTTGCGTACTGCGAACATACCAGCTTTATTCCAAGTTCTTCAAATTCCTTTTGACTGTCCTTTGTGCGGAAGTAGGGATTAACGATATCAAGGTCTACAATGGTTACATTTTTGCCTTGTGACTTTAAATGTTTTGCCCAATTTACCGCAATATTTGTTTTTCCGCTGCCGTAATGTCCTGCAAATAATGTAACGCGTTTAATATTCATCATATTGTCTCCCTTTCTACACATTTTAAAATCAATAGTGGTCATATATTGCTATTTTCTTTTTATAGAAAATTTTGCCTAAATCTTTATTTGTTGAATATACTTCAATTCCTGAAATATATTCAATATCATTAACATCATATCTTCCTAAAATTAATGACGTAAATATATCAATAGCCATTTCAACTTGTGGTTTTTCATCGGTTTTATCAAAGGACACAAGAGAATCGTTTTTAAACTCAATTGACCAAACGCCGTCGTTTTCAGGTATCATTTCATCATTAATTTTTATTATTACTTTCCCGCTTCCGTGAAATGATGCATTTTCCAAGACTTTTTCAAGATTGATGCATCTTGCCATACCGTTAATACGATTTGTTTTGCTGATAGCAGAATATGCCTGTTCTGATATTACCGTATCTATTCTTGCATCAGCAGGAACGGACATTTTTAAGGTGTGAAAATTACCCTTTAATTTAACGGCAAAATCAAGTATTGCACCAAAGCCTTCTTTGTCGTAAAAATACACATTTTCACTCATGTTCATAATGTTATCCCAACCATCGGCTTCTCTTTTGTAAGTAAAGAAACTTTTTGGTACACCATTTTCGTCACGGTATAAATATGTGTATAAATTATCTTTTAAATAATCTTTTTCTTCGTAAGAAGTCCAGTCATCATTTTCACGTTTTACAAGCATTGAAAATCTTTTGCACATTTCGTTATATACCGTTTTCAAACCGCTTGCATCACCGGATATAAGCTCGTAGCTTCCTTTTGTATTGCAAGGCGAAATTCTGTGAATTTTGATTTCGAAATCATTTAAATCGCAGGCCAAACCATATCCGAATTTTCTGTAATATACGGAACTGAAGGGATAAAGATATGAAAATGCACAACCGTCATTGTACATTTCAGAGAATGCTTTTGAAAAGCATTCTCTTACAGCACCTTTGTTTCTGTATTGAGGAAGACTTGCAACCGCCCTGATTCCCGTTACTTTAACAGTATGGTTGTCAAATGATGCATTATAGGGAATAAGACCTATTGTTGATGTAATATTTCCCTCATCGTTTAACGCTACGTATCTGTTAAAATAACTGCGACCCCTTAAGGTTTTATCATTTTTTATTATCTGCAATTCTTCTTCGTCAGTTCTGTCATTCGTTATGTTGAAACATATCGCACATAGTCTGCGTAGTTCATTAAAATCTTTTTCACAAAACTTGCGTATTTGCATTTTGGATTTCACCTTCTTTACAGTTTGTTTCTCTGAATTTTACCGCTTATAGTCTTTGGAAGTTCATCTCTGAATACGACAATTCTCGGATATTTATAAGGAGCAGTTTTGCTCTTAACATATTCCTGAATTTCCTTTTTAAGCTCGTCTGTGCCTTCTGTACCCTTTGTAAGCACGATGCTTGCCTTTACAACCTGACCTCTTACTTCGTCAGGTTCAGCAGATACACCGCATTCCAAAACGTATGGAAGTTCCATGATAACATTTTCGATTTCAAAAGGTCCGATACGATAGCCTGAGGACTTGATAACATCGTCCTTACGGCTGACATACCAGTAATATCCGTCTTCATCCATCCATGCAAGGTCGCCTGTATGGTAATATCCGTCATACCACGATTCTTTTGTAAGATCATCAGCTTTATAGTAACCCTTATACAGACCACATGGGATTCTGTCAACTGTACGTACAACGATTTCACCGTTTTCACCAACACCGCATTTTTCACCGTCGTTATTCATAAGTGAGATTTCATATCCGGGTATAGGTTTACCCATTGAACCGGGCTTTGGTGTTGTGCCAACAAGGTTTCCAAGGATAAGTGTAGTTTCTGTCTGACCGAAACCTTCCATAATTGTAAGACCTGTCGCATTTTTAAACTGAACCAATACTTCAGGGTTCAAAGCTTCGCCTGCTGTTGTAGCATGCTTGATGGAGGAAAGGTCGTACTTGGACAAATCTTCCTTTATAAGCATTCTGTACATAGTAGGAGGAGCACAGAATGTGGTGATGTTGTAGTTTTTGAACATTGGCAAAATTTCATTTGCATGGAATCTGTCAAAGTTGTATACGAATACAGCACCCTCACTTAGCCACTGTCCGTAAAGCTTACCCCACAAAGCCTTACCCCATCCTGTTTCGGAAATTGTAAAGTGCAAGCCGTCAGGTTGTACATTGTGCCAGTATTTCGCTGTTACAAAGTGTCCTAAAGGATATTTGTGAGAATGTGAAGCAATTTTTGGATAACCTGTTGTACCTGATGTAAAGAACATTATCATTTCATCATCACCGCAGGGTGAATCCTCTGTGCGTTCAAATTTACGGCTGAACAATGAATATTCGTTATCAAAATTGTGCCATCCCTCACGTTCACCTGCAACTATGATTTTTGTTTTAAGTGAAGGACATTTTTCAGCAGCCAAATCTACCTGATGAGCAGTGTCACCTGTTGCTGTACAAACGATTGCAGAAACCTCACCTGCGTCAAAACGATAGGTAAAGTCATGTTCCTGAAGTTGGTTTGTAGCAGGAATTGCAACAGCACCTAATTTATGAAGTGCAAGGATTGCAAACCAGAATTGATAGTGACGCTTTAAAACAAGCATTACTTTGTCACCTTTTTTGATACCAAGTGATTTAAAGTAATTTGCTGTCTGGCTTGATGCGTCTTTAATATCTTTAAATGTAAAGTAGCGTTCTGTCATATCGTTATCGATATGTACCATAGCTGTCTTGTCAGGATATTTTCTGCCAAGTGTATCAATGATATCAAATGCAAAGTTAAATTTATCTTCGTTTTTAAACGAAATTTTTTCAAGAACACCGTCTTTATTCTCTTGTGTTGTAATGAATTTCTTGCATACAAGGTCTTCGGTCTTGCCTGCGGAAACGATAGTTTTTTGAATTTCTTTCTCGCTTTCTTTTTCTTCACCGCTTACAACTACTGCAAGGAATTTACAATCCTTACCGCCTACGGCAATCATACCGTGAGGTGTTGAACTGTTGTAGAAAATGCTGTCGCCTTCTTCCAGAACTTCAACATGCTCACCAACCTGAACTTTAAGGCTTCCTTCAAGTATAAGGTCAAATTCCTGACCGGAATGCTTTGTAAGGTGAATTGGCATTGTGTGCTGTTCATTGGAATATTCATATGTTACATAGTATGGTTCAGCAAGTTTATTCTTAAACATAGGAGCCAGATTCTGAATCTGTATCCCGTCCTCTTTTGCTGTTGTTTGTCCTTTGCCCTTACGTGTTACAGTATAAGATGAAAGATGAGCACTTTCACCTTCTAATATGTCTGTCATTTCAATATTGAAAGCCAAGGCACAATTGTGAATGAATGTGAATGGAAAATCAACAAGTCCTGCTTCGTACTTTTTGTACTGGTCAACAGTAACACCTGTTTTTTCAGCCATTTCTTCAACAGAGTAGCCAAAGATTTCACGCATTTCCGTAATTCGTCTTGCCACCTCACTTAGCTTATTTGACACATTAGTAGTATCTGACATTTTTTTCAACTCCTTTGTTTTTATTTTTTAAAATTAAAAAACCCGTCCCAAAGATTTTGTCTTTGAGACGGGTTAGATAAACTAATCCGCGGTACCACTCAAATTGTATCGAATACATCGATACCACCTTCAGACTCTAACAAGTCCTTTGCACTAACGTAGCAGTCACGGAAGGCATTACTGCAATTTTCACACCTTCGGCTCGGAAGTGATGGGCCATTGAACAAACTCGGTTATCAGCTCACACCAACCGCTGACTCTCTCGAACTCCGTTTATTCGACCGTCTTCGTCATAGCTTTTGAAAAATTATGAATACATTCTATCACTGTTTATTTTTGTTGTCAATACTTTTTTTAAAATTTTTAAAAATATTTTCTTTTTGAGGTTTTTGTGTTATAATCAGTTGAAGAGGTGATTTGTTTGAAAGCTTTGGTTACAGGCGCAAGCTCAGGTATAGGACGTCATATTGCAATTGAACTTGCGGACAGAGGTTACGAACTTATATTGGTTGCAAGACGTGCAGATAAATTGGAGGAAATAAAAAAATCTGTTAATGTGAATTGTCAGACCGTAAGCTGTGATTTGTCTGCTTTTGAAAATTGTATTAAGCTTTGTCAATGGTTAGTAAATGAAGATATAGATGTTGTTATAAATTGTGCAGGTTTTGGTGTATTTGGTGAATTTGTTGAAACTGACTTGGGAAAAGAAGTAAGTATGATAAACACCAACATAACTGCACTTCATATTATAACCAAATTTTTTGCAAAAAAATTTATTAAGGAAAATAAAGGATATATACTAAATGTATCATCAGTGGCAGCATACGCTCCGGGACCTATGTTTTCATCATACTATGCGACTAAAGCATATGTTCTTCGACTTACACAAGCAATAGCAGAAGAAGTAAGAGGAACGGATGTATACATTGGTGCTCTTTGTCCAGGCACTGCGGATACTGAATTTAACTCAGTTGCGGGTGTGGGAACCGGTGTTTCGCTAATGTCTGCGGAGTATATTGCAAGGTATGCAATTAATAAAATGTTTAAAAGAAAAAATGTTATAATTCCCGGTTTTAAATTTAAGTGTGCAGTTTTTTTCAGCCGATTTGTTCCCGACAGAATTTTGTCAAAGATTACCTTAATTTTTCAAAAAAAGAAGAATAATGGTTGATTTTAGCAATATAGTGTGGTATAATACTAAAGAATTTTTTAGTGAGGTGTAATTATGTCAAATGAAAAAAGAGGCTCCTTCACGGGCAGATTAGGTTTTGTTTTAGCTGCTGCAGGTTCTGCAGTAGGTTTGGGTAACCTTTGGCGTTTTCCTTATCTTGCGGCTAAAAATGGTGGCGGTGTATTCATACTTGTTTACATTATATTGGCTTTGACTTTCGGTTTTGCTCTTATGACAACTGAAATTGCCATAGGACGTAAAACAAGAAGAAGTCCGATTAAAGCATACGGTGATATTAATAAGAATTTTGGGTTCCTTGGATATCTGGCTTCAATTGTTCCTTTTATCATATTTCCTTATTACTGTGTAATAGGCGGTTGGGTAACAAAGTATACAGTTGATTATCTTGACGGACGCGGATGGGAATTAGTAAGCGATTCGTATTTTGGAGGATTTATTTCAGCTCCCTGGTCGCCGATTTTCTGGTGTGCAGTATTTATGGCAATTTGTGCATTGGTAGTATTTGCAGGTGTTGATAAGGGTATTGAAAAGTTTTCGAAGGTGTTAATGCCGATACTTTTTGTACTTATTGTTGGTATTGCAATTTTTGCACTTACCATAAAGGGCGATTTCGGTACTGCAATTGACGGTCTTAAAATATATTTAATTCCTGATTTTACGGGAATGACAATTGGCAAGTTCTTTATGGTTGTAGTTGACGCAATGGGGCAGATATTCTATTCAATGAGCCTTGCTATGGGTATTATGATTACATACGGCTCTTATATGCGTAAGGAAGACAATATGGTCAAAGCTGTTAACCAAATTGAAATTTGCGATACATTTGTTGCTTTCCTTGCAGGTATGATTATGATTCCTGTTGTATATGCATTCCAGGGGGCGGCAGGTCTTGAAAAATCGGGACCAAGCTTGCTTTTTGTATCACTTCCTAAAGTGTTTGCGGAGATGGGCTGGATTGGTGACGTTGTCGGTGCTGCATTCTTTGTATTGGTTGTTTTTGCCGCTCTTACATCGGCGGTATCCCTACTTGAAGCTATAACTTCAGTTGTTATGGATAAATTCGGTTGGGAAAGAAAGAAATCCTGTAAGGTTGTGTTGGTCATATCTGCTTTAATTGCACTTGTAACCTGTCTGGGATATTCAAAATGGTATTTTGAAGTTAAATTACCTAATGGTTCAGTCGGTCAGATACTTGATATTCTTGACTATGCGTCAAACTATGTTCTTATGCCTATTGTTGCATTTGTTACCTGCTTGCTTGTGGGTTGGGTATCAAAGCCGAAATCCATTATCGATGAGGTTAAAGCAAACGGTGAAAAGTTTGGCCGTGAAGGCTTGTATAAGTTGATGGTTAAGTTTGTTGCTCCCGTTTGTCTGATTATAATATTTATTTCAGCTTTCGGAGTATTTAATTAAAATTAAACAGTCCCTTTTTTCGACAGTATAAACTTTGTCGGTTTCAAGGGACTGTTTTTTAATAGGTTGACGTGATTGCAAAAAAATGATATAATATACGAAATGGTGTGATGTTTTGTTCTGTATATCATTGTACCGGATGGAGGAATTATTATGAGAAATTTCAAAAGAATTTTAAGTATAGCTCTGACATTATTTATTGCAATATGTGTTATTGCTTGTGAGAAAAAAACGCCGGATGATTCATTGACGGATACATCTGCAGTTGAAAAAACTGAAAATATTATAAGTATGGACAAAAGATTTAAACTTGTCGAGGGTACAAAGGATAATCAGGTTGCGTATACATATACTTTATATGATTCTTACGGAAATGTCGTATATGAACAAACTGTTGTTAAGGAGCCTGAAATCAGCTATGTTTCTGATAATGTGCTTGAAATATGTAACAGTATGGGAACTTCAGCACTTTCGTGTACGTATTTTGATTTGATAACGAACAAACTTTCTGATATTTGCTGGAATCCGTCGTATGTTGATGAAGAAATCGTTGTATATATGGAATATGATGAAGCACGGGATCCCGATACTTTTTTGATAATAAAAAATATTTTTGATTCTTCTAAATTACATAAAGAGCTTGCATATGATTTCTCACCATGTGCAGTTCCTGCTGATGCTATAAAAAGTGTAAAACGCATAGATGATAATTTGGAAATTGTTTATTTTAAGGGTGAGAATCGTACAGAAGTTACCGTAAATGTAAATTTAAAGTAAATTTTTCTTTACAGGGTTGACGGTATCGATCAAAAAAATTATAATTAACATATGAACATTTAAACGGTTCTATTTTCAGAACCGTTTTTTGCATAAATCGGAGGTGTATAGAATGAAAATGCTCTTAAGATATATGAGTCCTTACCGCTGGAAGACCATAATTTCTTTTGCTATTAGGATAATCGGTATTTTAGGTGAACTTGGTGTTCCATATGTTTTAAGTCATATTCTGAAAAATGTAATTGAATTTCAAAGTATTACTTTAATAGCATTCTGGGGATGTGTAATGATTTTGTGTGCGGCAGTTTCCTTTGTCTGCAATTTAATTGCCAATAAAATTGTTGCGGGGGTAGCGCGTAATGTGTCTGAAAATCTACGCCATGATTTATTTGCTAAAACCATCAGACTTTCTGCAGCACAGACAGACAAATTTACTGTTGCTTCACTTGAATCCCGTGTTACAACGGATACATATCACATTCATAACTTCATACGTCTTATACAGATTATCGGTATCCGCGCACCATTGCTTTTAATAGGTGGTATTGTAATAACTATGTCAATGGATGCGTTTCTTTCATCTGTTATGCTTGCCATAATGCCCATTATGTTTGTTATTGTGTACCTGCTGATGAAAAAGGGTATTCCCCTTTATACCAAAGTTCAGAGTGCGGTTGATGATATGGTGCGTGTAGTACGTGAGGATGCACAGGGCATACGTGTTATTAAGGCACTTTCAAAGGATGAATACGAACACAGAAGATTTGATAAAGTAAATTCTGAATTGGTCAAAAAAGAAAATTATGCAAATATAATAATGGGTGCTACAAACCCCATAATGACCCTTTCTATGAATCTTGGTATGGCGGCAGTTGTTGCACTTAGTGCCGCAAGGATTGCAAACTATCAGTCTGACCCTGAAACCATAATTGTGTTTATGCAGTATTTTACACAGATTTCAATGGCTATGATGATGCTTACAAGACTTTTTGTTATGACAAGTAAATGTTCGGCATCTGCAAAACGAATTGACGAAGTTTTAAAATGTCAGGACGAGTTTGAAGTAGCACCATGTGATGCATATCCTTCAGGTGATGAAAATGTATTTGTTGAATTTGATAACGTTTCTTTTTCCTATGAGGGTAAAAAGCCCGATGTAGAAAATATAAGCTTTAAGCTTTATAAAGGTCAGTCTTTAGGTATTATCGGCGCAACGGGAAGTGGTAAGTCTACAATTGTTAAATTGCTTCTTCGTTTTTATGATGTTGATGAGGGTAGCATCCGTATAAACGGGAAGGATATCCGCACCATAAACCGTAAGGAGCTTTATGCAATGTTCGGTACAGCAATGCAGAATGACTTTTTGTATGCAGATACTATTGAGGAAAATGTATCCTTTGGTAGAAATATAAATATTGAAACTATAAAAGAAGCTGCAAAAACCGCACAGGCACACGACTTTATATCTGCCTTTGAGGATGGTTATCAGCACAAGCTTGCTCAAAAGGGTACTAATGTGTCGGGCGGTCAGAAGCAACGCATTTTAATCACAAGGGCAATAGCGGGTAATCCGCAGATTTTGATACTTGATGACAGCTCATCTGCACTTGACTATAAAACGGAGGCGGCTCTTCGCAATGCACTTAATGAAAAGATGAAGGATACAACAGTTGTAAATGTGGCACAACGTGTAAGTGCCGTTATGAGCTGTGACCTTATACTGGTAATTGATGAAGGTAAGATAATCGGTAAAGGAACACATAATCAATTGCTTGAAACTTGTATAGAATACAAAGAAATCAGCGATTCTCAGATGGGAGGTGCTTTCGTTGAATAGAGGACCCGGAATGGGTGGTGGTATGTCAAACGTAAACAACCTCACCAAAGTAAAAGATACATATGTAAAAGACAGAAAAGGTGTGCTGTTGCGACTTTTGCGTTATGTAATGGATTATTGGTATCTTTTCATAATTGCAATAGCACTTACCTTACTTTCAAATCAACTGGCACTTTTAGGACCAAAATATTCAGGTGACGCCATTGATGCTATGGCAAACCCTGCAGGCGTTGATTTTATTGCGGTACGTGATAACGCAATTAAAATGCTTGTGTGCTATCTTCTTGCGGCTGTAACATCTTACATACTTGCAGTATTGATGGTAAGGCTTAGTCAGAAGGTTGTGTACAAAATGCGTAAACAGCTTTTTGAAAAGCTTACAACCCTGCCACTTAACTTTTTTGACACAACTGCAACAGGTGATATCATAAGTCGTCTTTCTTATGATATTGATACTGTAAATGCATCACTTTCTCACGATTTGGTGCAGATTATGACAAGTATATATACGGTTATAGGTTCACTTATTTTTATGTGGAATATTTCAAAACCCCTTATACTTGTTTTTGTAATTACAGTTCCCATATCAATAGTGTTTGCACGTTTCCGTTCCAAAAAGGTACGCCCTCTTTTCCGCAAGCGTTCCATGAAATTAGGTCAGCTTAACGGTTATGCGGAAGAAATGCTTTCAGGCTGTCGCACTATTCAGGCGTATCACCGTGAAGATGAAATTGAAAGACAATTTGATGAACATAACCACGATGCAATGGACGCATATTACGAGGCAGAATGTAATGCACTTCTTATGGGCCCGTCAATGAACTTTATAAACAACATTTCCATTTCGCTTATTATGATGTTCGGCGGTATTTTGTATATGTACTCACAAAGCGGGGTAGTTGCCGCAGGCTCACTGTTTTTCATAACACTTGGCGGTGTTGCGCAGTTTGTACAGTATTCCAGAAAATTTGCAGGTCCTATAAATGAATTTGCAAATATTCTGCACGAATTCCAGTCTGCTTTTTCGGCTGCAGAACGTGTGTTCAGAGTAATTGATGAAGAACCTGAAAAGCCTGATGCAGATGATGCAAAAGAGCTTTTGGATGTAAAGGGTGAAGTTGAATTTAAAGATGTTGTTTTCGGTTATGTGCCTGAACGTGAAATTTTACACGGTATTTCTGTTTGTGCAAAGCCCGGTAAAACAATAGCCATCGTTGGTCCTACCGGTGCAGGTAAAACAACTATCATAAACCTTTTGATGAGGTTTTATGATGTTAATTCAGGCAGCATCGAAATAGATGGTCAGCCTATCGAAAATGTAAAGAGAACATCACTCCGTGAATCGTATACAATGGTTTTGCAGGATACCTGGCTTTTCCACGGTACAGTTTTTGAAAATATCGCCTACGGTCGTGAGGATGCAACAATGGAAGAGGTTGTCGCTGCGGCAAAAGCTGCTAAAATCCATAGCTATATCGAACGTCTGCCAATGGGCTATGATACCGTAATTTCAGATGACGGTGTCAACATTTCAAAAGGTCAGCGTCAGCTTATAACCATTGCACGTGCCATGCTTTCAAAAGCACCTATGCTCATACTTGACGAGGCTACATCAAATGTAGACTCACGTACTGAAATGAAAATTCAGGAAGCAATGGCAGAGCTTACAAAAAACAGAACCTCGTTTATAATTGCCCATAGACTTTCTACAATACAGAATGCGGATTTGATTCTCGTTCTTCAGGACGGCAAAATTACTGAACAAGGTAATCACGATGAACTTATGGCACTTGGCGGTTTTTACAGTACACTTTATAATTCACAGTTTAAATAAGTTTGTATTAAATTTTATTGACATCGCTTTTTATATGTGATATAATTTACTGTAAATTGAGGATTTTAGGAAGGAGCACGTTGTTATGACAAATTTCAAGGCTATGCTTATGATGTATGACATGATGATGTGTAACTATGCCCATTAAGCCTCATTGTAAGCATTTGTATTTATTCGGTGAGGTAATTTTTACCTCACCTTTTTTAATTGATTTGGAGGGTTTTATTATGTCAGAATTCAGAATTGAAACACAGTGCGTTCAGGGCGCATACAAACCGGGAAACGGTGAACCAAGGGTTATTCCCATTGCGCAGAGTACTACATATAAATATGACTCTGCGGAACATCTTGGTGACCTTTTTGACCTTAAGGCACCGGGACATATGTATTCAAGAATTTCCAACCCCACTGTTGAGTTGGTTGAACAGAAAATTGCTATGCTTGAAGGCGGCGTAGGTGCGGCTTTGGTATCATCAGGTCAGGCGGCTAACTTGCTTGCCATTTTAAATATTACATCTTGCGGACAAAACTTTGTAAGCCTTTCATCAATTTATGGCGGTACAATTAACCTTTTCTCCGTAACACTTAAGAAAATGGGTATCGAAGTACGTTATGCAACACCTGAAATGACAGATGAAGAAATTGACGCATTATTTGACGAAAACACACGTCTTTTGTTTGGCGAAACAATTGCAAATCCTGCACTTACAGTACTTGATTTTGAAAAGTATTCAAAGTTTGCTAAAAAGCACGATGTACCTTTTGTTGTAGATAACACATTCCCAACACCTGTTCTTTGCAGACCTTTTGAATTTGGTGCAGACATCGTTTGTCATTCCACAACAAAGTATATGGATGGTCATGCACAGGTTGTAGGCGGTGTTATTGTAGACAGCGGTAAGTATAACTGGAACAACGGTAAGTATCCTGAACTTACACAGCCTGATGAATCATATCACGGTGTTGTTTATACAGAAAGCTTTGGCGAAGCGGCGTACATCACAAAGGTACGTTGTCAGCTTATCCGTGACTTTGGTGTGGCTATGGCTCCACTTTCTGCATTCCTTTTGAATACAGGTCTTGAAACCTTGCATCTTCGTATGGAAAGACATTCCGAAAATGCACTTAAGATTGCAGCTTTCCTTGAAAATGATGATATGATTTCATGGGTTAACTATCCCAAGTTAAAATCCAGCCCTGACTATGAATTGGCTGAAAAATATCTTCCAAAGGGTGCTTGTGGAGTAATTTCTTTTGGTATCAAGGGTGGAAGAGAAGCTGCTGTTAAATTTATGGATAGCTTAAAGCTTGCGGCTATCGTTGTACACGTTGCAGATGCACGTACATGCGTGCTTCATCCTGCAAGTACAACTCACCGTCAGCTTACCGACCAACAGCTTATTGACGCAGGTATAGGAGCAGACCTTGTCCGTATGTCTATAGGTATTGAAAACGCGGATGACATTATTGATGATATTAAACAAGCATTAAATGAGGTGAAAAAATGCCTATAAAAATTCCTAATAAGCTTCCTGCTACGGAAACTTTAATAAATGAAAATATATTTGTTATAACCGAAACACGTGCACTTACACAGGACATAAGACCGCTTAAAATTTTACTTTTAAATCTTATGCCTACCAAGATTGAGACCGAAACTCAGCTTGCACGTCTTTTGGGTAATACTCCGCTACAGGTTGAATTAGAATTTTTACAGACCGCCACCTATGCCGCAACTCATACTTCAAGCGACCACATGATTTCTTTCTACAAGACTTTCGATCAGGTAAAGGACAGAAAGTTTGACGGTATGATTATTACAGGCGCGCCTGTTGAACATATGGAATTTGAAGAGGTTGCATATTGGGATGAGCTTTGCGAAATTATGGAATGGAGTAAGAAGAATGTTACAAGCACCTTTCACATATGCTGGGGTGCTCAGGCCGGACTTTACTACCATTACGGCATTAAAAAACATCATATTGATAAAAAAATGTTTGGTGTTTTCAAACATAAAGTAGACCATAAAAATTCTATCCTGTTCCGTGGCTTTGATGATGAATTTATGGTGCCTCATTCAAGACATACAACTGTTTATGAAGAGGATATAAGAAAATGCGATAAGCTGAAAATTTTATCCACATCTGAAGAAGCGGGAGTATATGTTATTTCAACGGATAAGGGCAGACAAATTTTTGTAACAGGTCATTCGGAATATGATGCAAATACTTTGAAAAAAGAGTATGAAAGAGATAAGAATTTAGGTCTTGAAATCGAAGTGCCTAAAAACTATTTCCCGAATGATGATGATACCAAAGAACCAATGGTTTCTTGGCGTAGCAGTGCAAATCTTTTATATTCAAACTGGCTTAACTACTTCGTGTATCAGGTTACACCTTATAATATTGATGAAATTGAGTAGAAAAACAAGGTATTATATACTCTGGATGATAAGATATCGAGTTCCTTCCCTTAATACAGGGCAGGAACTTTTTTTATCTTATAGGTAATTACTACTTTTATGTCCGGAAGATTAATTCTGGCTCGTATAAAATATTGTTTTTTATTACTGTCTATTGATATTTTGACATTAGTATGCTATAATAATTATGCTAGATACTACAAAATCAATATACTGGGTGTAGTATATTTTTCTCTACGAAGTGTACGCTATGTTAAAAGCGTACTACTCTGAAATGCTTTGTAGAGAAGTATATTGATTAGTGTCTAGCAGCCAATCATTCAGGGTTATGTGCGTTTTTAGTGCATCACTCTGCAATATGGGTGGTGCATTTTTTGTTTTATTGGTTAATAAACCAGAAAGGATGATTTTATGAAAAGAATTATTGCAACAATTTTAGTGAGTTTAATGTTAATGTCAACAGCTTATGCAACAGCAACATTTGAATACAATGGTGGCAAAATAGGTGACCTTAATATTGACACAAGTATTCAGGGTAAAGTAACCTCATACTTGTATAATGATAATACATATAGTTTTACTGTAAATAACAAAGATTTTGAAAAATTAAATCAACTATTTTCAGACCAAAATCTTACCAATTCACAAAAATCATTCAATGAGCCAATGACAGGAAATATGAGTGATTACCCAAAAGGTGGAAAATACACCATAAAAGAGTTATATGATAATGAAAATAAATACAGTACAACATTAGAGTTTGCTTTTGATAGTAACGGTGTTCTTTTATCTGAAATACTTTTAAGTACTGACAGTATTAACCACATACTTCGACAAGGCTATTATACATACAATAGTAGAGATATTTATAATCAAATTAAAAGTATTTTGGATGAGTATGCTAAAATTGAAGAAGAAAAAACTATCAATGATAAATATGAACTAAAAGCAAATGAATTAAAGATTTCGGATTTAAAAATCTTATATACTGCAACATTTAGTGATAGTAAATTATCAATGAATGGTGATAATAAATGGACTTGGGGTATATGCAGTTATAAATATGACAAAGGTGAAACTGTAACCAGAGCATTTTTATCTTTGTTAGATGATAATAAAGGCACAAAATATTTTGTTGTATCTGATATAGGCTTGCAAAATAATAATACAATATATTTTAGTGGTAATACTGATATTTTATTTTATGGTAGTGAAAACTTTGGAAAAGAAAATACAAAAAGTGAAACACTATATTCATTTAAATTACAGTTCAATATCTCTGACAACTTACAAATAGAAGACCTTGTGTATTCACATACACATAAATATACCAATGTATCACAGACTATAAATATTGATATGAACAAGTATGTTGGCGATAAAACACTTCCTGAACTTTCTGCTTTTAAGTTTTCTTCTGCAAACAATTTAATACTGCCAGAAGAAAAATTTGAAGAGAACAAAGAAGATACAAAAATAGAAGAAAAGGTTGAACAAAAAGAAGATAAAAAGGAAGAAGAAACTGACACTTTCAAAAAAGATAACGAAGATGATGAAATTCAAAAAGAAGGTGATGGCACACCACCAAGAGCATACACTTTTGAAGAATTGACAAGTTTATCAAGAGATGATATAGACCACATCATTATTAGAAGTGGTATGAATGGTATTAACTATTCTACTGCTTATGATAAAGTCATAACTGATATTTATAATGCTATAAACACAAAGTCCTTCTTGCCTTATGTGAAAGAAGGCAATAGTGGTGGTTGGAGTTACGAGATTATATTTTTTGACAAGGCAAATAAAAAATATACTTATAATTTTTCAAGTGGCATTACTCCTGAAAGTGGTTTTAATGGTTTATCTTACAGGTCTGAAAATGAAGAATTAAAGGCTGTAGTAGAAAAAGCATACAATTTAATTTCTAATGATTGTAGTGAATGGTCTTCTGATTACATAGTTCAAGCAAGTGATTTAGGATTTTTAAAAGGAATTACAGATATTTTATATAAAGAAAATATCACCAGAGAAAAGTTCTGTGAAATTGTATATAATATGCTTGATAAAACAATGAATGTTAATTGGAAAACAGTATCTACAATTCCTTTTAAAGATACATTAAATCAAAAAGTATTTTCACTTGCTTATGAGGGAATAATCAATGGAAAAGGTGAAAACACATTTGCATCTAATGACATTTTAACAAGAGAAGAAAGCGCTACAATTCTGTATAGATTAGCAGAATATATGGAACTTGATATGCCACAATCAACCTATAATGAAAGCATTAAATATTATGCTGATAAAGATATGATTTCTGAATGGGCTTTTAATGCTGTTTTCTATATGAAAGAAATGTGCATTATGGTAGGAACAAGTGATACTGAGTTTTCACCTAAAGATACATATACTGTGGAACAAGCGATAGCAACAGTAATAAGATTGTACAACCAGAAGTAAGGAGTATTTTATGAGAAAGTCAAAAATCATATAATTAGCGTATTATCTCAATCTTCTGGTTATAGTGCTATTACTTTATCTTCACAGGTGGATATAGACACAATAGATGTAATTCCTATTGTGAAAATAAAAGATGGAGTAGAAATATAGTATATAAACAAGTGTTAATTAATTGACACAAACGACATATTATGATATAATTTAGAGATAAAGTGCAAAAATCTTTATCTCTATTTTTTATGGAGAATTTTTAGATATAGGAGGAATTAAAAATGGGTTTGACATTAACAGAAAAAATTCTTAAAGCTCACGTTGTTGACGGTGAATTTGTAAAAGGTCAGGAAATTGGTATCAAAATCGACCAGACTCTTACACAGGATGCTACGGGTACTATGGCATATCTTGAATTTGAGGCTATGGGTATTCCACGTGTTAAAACAGAACGTTCTGTTGCATATATAGACCACAACACGTTGCAAAACGGCTTTATGAATATGGATGACCATAGATTTATCGGCTCAGTTGCTAAAAAGCATGGCATATATTTCAGCAGACCCGGTAACGGTATTTGTCATCAGGTACATCTTGAAAGATTTGGTGTTCCCGGTAAAACATTAATAGGCTCTGACAGCCACACACCAACAGGTGGCGGTATCGGTATGATAGCTATCGGTGCAGGTGGTCTTGACGTTGCTGTTGCTATGGGTGGCGGTGCTTATTACATTACATATCCTAAAATTGTAAAGGTTAACCTTACAGGCAAGCTTAATTCCTGGTGTGCCGCAAAAGACGTTATTTTAGAAGTTTTAAAAAGACTTTCAGTTAAAGGCGGCGTAGGTAAGGTTATTGAATACTGCGGTGAGGGTGTAAAGACACTTTCTGTTCCTGAACGAGCTACAATTACAAATATGGGTGCAGAACTTGGTGCAACAACATCAATATTCCCATCCGACGAAATTACAAGAGAATTTTTAAAGGCACAAAAGAGAGAGGATGTATGGGTACCTCTTTGTGCTGATGAGGATGCAGAATATGATGAATTTGTAGACATCAATCTTTCTGAAATAGAACCTTTGGCTGCGTGCCCACATTCACCTGATAACGTTAAGAGTATCCGTGAAATCGGCAATATGAAGATTGACCAGGTATGTATAGGTTCATGTACAAACAGCTCACTTTTGGATATGCTTAAGGTTGCGCATATCTTAAAGGGCAAAACAATACACCCTGATGTTCAGCTTTCAATTGCTCCGGGTTCAAAACAGGTTTTAAATATGCTTGCTGAAAACGGTGCTTTGGCAATTATGATTGATGCAGGTGCAAGAATTCTGGAAAGTGCATGCGGACCATGTATCGGTATGGGACAGTCGCCTAACTCAAAGGGTATTTCACTACGTACATTTAACAGAAATTTTGAAGGACGTTCAGGTACAAAGGACGGACAGATTTACCTTGTATCTCCTGAAGTGGCTGCAGCATCAGCAATTGCAGGTGTGCTTACAGACCCAAGAAGCCTTGGTGATATGCCTGCCTTTGAACTTCCGAAGGAATTTATTATAAACGACAACATGGTTGTAGAGCCTGCGTCAGTAGAGGAAATGGACAGCGTTGAGGTTCTTCGCGGACCAAACATCAAGCCTTTCCCTGAAACATCACCTCTTGATGATGTTATTGACTGCAAATGCTCACTTAAGGTTGAAGATAACATTACAACAGACCATATTATGCCTGCAGGTGCAAAGATTTTGCCACTACGTTCAAACATTCCTGAAATTTCAAAGTTCTGCTTCACAGTATGTGATGAGCAGTTCCCTGAAAGAGCAAAATCACTTGGTAAGAGCATTATTGTTGGCGGTTCAAACTACGGTCAGGGTTCTTCAAGAGAACACGCCGCTTTGGCACCTCTTTACCTTGGTGTAAAGGCAGTTTTGGTTAAGTCATTTGCACGTATTCACCGTTCAAATCTTATTAATGCAGGTATTTTGCCTTTGACTTTTGTTAACGAAGCTGATTATGAAAAGATTGCACAGGGTGACGATTTGGTAATCGAAAACCTTATAGAATCAATCAACGGCGACGGTAAGCTTGTTGTTAAAAACAAGACAAACGGTGCTGAAATTCCTGTTCTTTGCGAACTTTCCGAAAGAGCAAAGGCAATAGTTGTTGCAGGCGGTCTTCTAAACTACACAAAGGAACAGATGTAATAAAGGAGAATATCTATGGACATTACAAAGTTTTACGGTAATCCTGATGAAAAGCCTTTGGATAATTTGGTTACTGACGGTGGATTTTGCGGTATTTTCCGTACAATCGGCTGTATAGGTGACAGCCTGTCTTCTGGTGAACTTGAAAGCTATGATGAAGAAGGTATAAGGGGATATCACGATTTTTATGAATATTCCTGGGGACAGTATATGGCAAGGACTCTTGGAAATAAAGTATATAATTTTTCAAGAGGCGGTATGACTGCAAAAGATTTTTCCGAAAGTTTTGCTGAAAAGTGTGGAGCATTTAACCACGATAATCTTTGTCAGGCATATATAATTGCCCTTGGTGTAAATGATATTTCAAGGGGATATGAAATAGGTGATGGCGAAAAAGTGTCTGTTTCTGAACGTCGCGATCCCGAAGACCAAACCATAATGGTTTATTTTGCAGACATAGTAAGACGAATTAAGGCAAAACAGCCCGATGCAAAAATCTTTATTATGACTATTCCCTACGGTGATACAAAACCTGCGGAAAGAATCGCAAAGGAGGATGCTCTTGCAGAAGAAATCCGTAAGTTTGTTGACAAAACAAGGAATTGCTATATTCTGGACTTCCGTAAATATGCACCTGATTATGATCAAAAATTTATGGATACATTCTTCCTTGGTCATATGACACCATCAGGATATTTACTTACATCAAAAATGGTTATGTCCTATATTGACTGGATTATAAGAAATAACCCTGAAGATTTTGCTCAGGTTGGTTTTATAGGTACTCCTTATAAATACAGAAAGGATTTGATACAAAATGGCTAAAATACAGATGAAAACTCCCCTTGTAGAAATGGATGGGGATGAAATGACAAGAATCATATGGAAGTCTATTAAGGATATCCTTATTACTCCATATGTTGATTTGAAAACAGAATATTATGATTTGGGCTTGGAAAACAGAAATGCTACAAACGACCGGGTAACCGTAGATTCTGCGGAAGCTACTAAAAAATACGGCGTTGCTGTAAAGTGTGCAACTATTACACCTAATGCAGACCGTATGAAGGAATATGACCTTAAGGAAATGTGGAAATCTCCAAACGGTACAATCCGTGCAATTTTAGACGGTACTGTTTTCAGAGCACCAATTATAGTAAAGGGTATTACTCCATACATTCCAACATGGACAAAGCCTATTACTATTGCCCGTCATGCGTACGGTGATGTATATAAAAATACAGAAATGCAGGTTGAAAAGGGCAGCAAGTGCGAGCTTGTATGTACAGATAAAAATGGCAATGAAACACGCCAGACTATCTATGATTTCTCTGATTCCGACGGTATAATCCAGGGTATGCACAACAAGGATACATCAATTGCAAGCTTTGCAAGATGTTGCTTTAACTATGCTCTTGATACAAAGCAGGATGTATGGTTCTCTTCAAAGGATACTATTTCCAAAAAGTATGACCACCGCTTTAAAGATATTTTTGCTGAAATTTATGAAAATGAATATAAGGAAAAATTTGAAGCAGCAGGCATTGAATACTTCTATACATTAATAGACGATGCAGTTGCACGTGTTGTACGTTCAAACGGCGGTTACATATGGGCATGTAAAAACTATGACGGTGATGTTATGAGTGATATGGTAGCTACTGCATACGGAAGTCTTGCTATGATGACATCTGTTTTGGTTTCACCAACAGGCGTGTATGAATATGAAGCTGCTCACGGTACAGTACAGCGTCATTACTACAAACATTTGAAAGGTGAAACAACATCCACAAACAGTGTTGCTACATTGTTTGCATGGACAGGTGCACTGCGTAAACGTGGTGAACTTGACGGTCTTTCAGACCTTTGT